>JBIKSN010000343.1:0-2783 GCA_044348585.1 Flavipsychrobacter sp. | reverse complement strand
CAAATGAGTAGTAAACAAAACGAAAAGTAGCAGTACCAGAAAAAAGAGCGACACGATAAAAAGGGTAAACTATTCATTTTCAGTATCTATCACAACACACGACTGATCAGGCATAAACAAACAAACAAATAATCAAAATCCAATTTCCATGATCAATAAAACTCTAAACTCAGTTGTTACATTAGAAACAGAACACGTAATTAATAAACATATCATTAATTAATTACAGTATTTCACAGATGTTTTAATAATAATATTAAATGCGAAATCAGAAAAAGAAAAAAAATCATTTAATACATTATTTCAAATACACAATTAATAATAAAGAAATGAAAACACGAAATCTGATTCTCAATATCGTCGCAGTGATGCTACTGCTTGTTGGATTTAACCGCGCCTCCGCACAAAGCCTTTCAGTAAGTGCCGGAACGTCGATCTGTCTCGGTGATACAAGCACGCTTGTCGCCGCAGGTGGTACCGGCTATTCCTGGGCCCCGTCAACAGGACTTTCATGCACCACTTGCGCAACCACAATTGCTTCACCCACTGTTACAACAACGTATACTGTATCGGCGACAGTCCTTGGGGTACTAACATCAGCGACAGTCACTATCACGGTGAATGCTGTTCCATCAGCAATAATGGGCGAATCTGCCATTTGCGTCGGAAATATAACGATGCTGACGAACGCATTCACTGAAGGAACATGGAGCAGCAGCGATACCTCGGTTGCAACCATAAATGAATGGGGTGAGATGACAGGCGTTGCATTAGGAACAACAACAATAACCTATCAGTTAGCCAACACTTGCCTTTCCACAACCGATATTACTGTGGGAACACCAGCCTCGATAGATGGTATTGCAGCAATTTTCTCCGGAACTACAGCAACACTGACCTGCACGCCTGGAAGTGGCACGTGGAGCGCATCAAATAGCAATGTAACGATCGACCCGACGGGCGAACTCACAGCCATATCCGGCGGCACCGCTACAGTTTCTTATGTCTCACCCGCTGGCTGCATATCAACTGGCGTGATGACTGTAAACGGATCACCGGCAACAATTACAGGTACTGCAACTACATGCGCGGGCGGCACCACTACTTTTTTCAGTGCATCTGTCGGGGGTACATGGTCTAGCAGCAACACATCAGTAGCAACGGTAGATGCTTCCTCGGGAGATATTTCGGGTATAACAGGAGGGTCTGCTACGATCACGTACTCAATTGGAACTGCATACGCCACAAAACAAGTATTTGTCAATGCATTACCCGATGACATAACCGGCACATCAACATTTTGTGCAGGCAGCAACACAGTATTGTATAGTACCATTGGCGGCAGCGGAACATGGAGCAGCAGCAACCCTTCGGTAGCAACCATCAATGTTACCTCAGGGATGACGACGGGAATATCGGCAGGTACTGCAACAATTACATGCCTTATCGCATCGTCGGGCTGTTATAAGACAAAGAACATTACAGTTAACGCAATACCTGACGAGATAGACGGAGAAACAAGCATCTGCGCAGGAGAAGTAAGCAATTTCACCAACAGCGTTGCCGGAGGCACATGGTCATCGAGCAACACGAGTGTAGCAACGGTTGGATCTGCAGGAACAGTAACAACTTTGACGGCTGGTGGCACAACAATCAGCTACACCCTGGCAACAGGCTGCTACAAAACACTTTACATCACGGTAAAAACACTCCCTGCCACCATATCGGGTAGTTCAGTAGTGTGCGAAGGCGCAAGCTGTACACTTACTAACACTACTACAGGTGGAACATGGAGCAGCAGCGATATCAGCATATTCACAATAAATGGAACAACCGGTTCCGTAGTAGGACTGACAGCGGGTACGGCCACAGCACTGTACGTTGGTAGCAACGGCTGCCACCGCGAAAAAACAATAACTGTAAATACACCACCGGCAGCACCTACAGGTGCCGATGTGATCTGCATCGGCAGCACTGCAACCTGGACGAACGCAACAGCAGGGGGAACTTGGACGAGCGGCAACCCTGCAGTTGCAACCATCAACTCTACTACCGGACTGATCACTTCCGTTGGCACCGGCACAACCATTATCACGTACAGCGTTTCGGGAGTGGGCTGCAAAACCACACGCGATCTTACGATCGAAAACTCACCAGCCAACATAACAGGCACAACCACCTTCTGCGCCGGTTCCACTACAACATTGTCGCATCCGGTTGGCGGAGGCACATGGTCATCGGCAAACACAGCAGTCGCAACGGTGAATTCATCTACAGGCGTTGTTTCAGGCATCACAGCAGGAAATACTACCATTACTTACCGTGTTAGCGAAGGCTGCTTTGTTACTACCTCTTTAACGGTAAAGGCACTTCCGGCAACGATAGCAGGCACTACAACTCTTTGTGTAGGTTCGTCAACTGCACTTTCCAGCAGTCCCGCGGGCGGAACTTGGTATAGTTCGTCTTCAAATGCCACTATTAATGCAAGCACTGGTGCTACGACAGGTGCTACTTCAGGTACAGCTACTATTTCTTACCTCAGTGCCGGATGTACAAGAACAACTACAGTTACTGTAAACGCTGCCCTGCCTGCAATTGCAGGTAGCGCAAGTCTTTGTCCGGCAACTACAACCACTCTTACTAACACCACAACCGGTGGAACATGGACCAGCTCAAACACGACTAAAGCAACGATCAACAGCACATCTGGTGTATTGACAGGTGTTGCCAACGGTACAACGATCATTACGTATGCGACTTCTTCAACTTGCTTCACCGCTAAA
>JBIKSN010000342.1:0-2803 GCA_044348585.1 Flavipsychrobacter sp. | reverse complement strand
CCGATGGTATCTGCGCCGAATGGTGGTCCGCCGATGGGTGTCCAGATGGGGGAATGCGTCTGGGAGATCTGCCGCCCACCCATAGACACGCCTATGCCCAATGATGCATGGACATGAAAATATTGACGGTAGTCGAGGCCTACATCAACTTTCGGAGAGAAGAACAGGTAGGAGCTTTTGGTGGATATATTGATCACATCGCCATAAGCAATACTGTTGCCAGTATTCAGGTCTTTTGAAATGGCATGGTGCTGGAAGAGCAAACCCGCGCCCGCATAGAGGTGCGGTATGATCTTGTGAAGGTAGTAGCCCTCTACAGACGGTGTAAGCTTTGATGAAAAATCGCCGCTGGTGAAACCAAGGCCGGACTGTGCACCAAACATACCCTGAGCAAATGAAAAAACACTGAAGCAACAGAAGACCGCAGTAAGAAGTTTTCTTTTCATAGGTACCTGAGTTGCCGCGTATTGCTACGGTAGTTTGGTGTGTGCGATGCCTATGCGGATAGATACGTAGGTGGGGTTAAGTTTTCCTACGCTATATGCGCTACGGGTAACATCTTCGAAGTTGCTTGTTTTGGTGAGGCTACCCGGCAAAAACCCAAAATCTTCGGTGAAGGTGAACCGCCAATGACGCCCCATGGACAGGTGTTGTGTGGCACCAACGCCGACCCTGAGCAACATACTGTTGATATTCTTAGACTTATCGAGTGTGGTGTCTATGCGTACCATGCCTGAAGGTGTGGAGATTGTCTGAAACCTGCGCAGGGAGTCGTATCCACCCATGTTCATACCTAGACCTGCACTCATGTAAAAGTGGTTGTTCTGACGGCGGCCGAGGCAAAAACGGAACTTAGGAGCGATGAAGGCGTAAGCGGTCTTGTGCATGATGATCTCACCTTCTGACCCTGTAGCGTGTTTTTGGGAATTGATCTCGTTATCGTACAACAAAGAGAACTGCTGGTAGAAGATCTCTACGCCAACAAAGGAGCGCAGATTGAGTCCTTTTGCATAGTCGATGCCGCCGGAAAGGGCTACATCGTAATTGTTGGTTGTAGCCACCCCTCCACCGGCAAACACACCGAATATGGTATTCTTCTGGGCATAGCCCCCTGCAGCTGAAAAAGACAATAAAAGGGCCAGAAGTATTGGTTTCATCTCCGAAAATTAAACAAAATTTTTATTTTCCATAGCTTGTTTCCGTAATAATGCGCTGGCACGGTATCTGTCTTCGTGGTAAACGGCATACAGATCGTCGAGAACGGCGAGACATTTTGTTGCAGTCCACTCGTCGCACCAGGCCAAAAGCCCCTTTGGATAGTTGACCCCTCGCGTCATTGCGGTCTCGAGATCGGCAGCAGAGGCCACACCCAGATGCAGGGCATCGACAGCCTCGTTGATGAGCATGGCCACTACCCTGTCTACGATCTTGCGGGCGAGGTCTATATCCTTAACGGGTTCGGACGTGGGGGCACCGGCGGAGTAGTCGTAAAAGCCGCGGCCGGTCTTTCGGCCTAACCAGCCGGCTTCGAGCAAGCGTTTCTGAGAAAATGAAGGTTTGTACCGTGGATCGAAGAAAAAGGACTGGAACACAGTTTCTGTAACCACGTAGTTTACATCGTGACCGATATAATCGGTGAGTGTGAAGGGCCCCATTCGAAAACCGCCCACTTCGGTCATTGCCCAGTCGATAGTAGCGATGTCTGCCATTCCCTCTTCATATATCCTTATCGCCTCTCCATAGAATGGACGGGCCACCCTGTTTACGATGAAACCGGGTGTGTCTTTGGCGATCACCGGCATTTTGCCCCATTTTTTCATCAGGTCGGTTGCCAGGGGAATGAGGTGCGCGGCTGTCTGGATGGCCGGTATCACCTCGACCAATGCCATAAGCGGAGCCGGATTGAAGAAGTGCAAACCGAGAACGCGCGAAGGCAATCGGCACGCTGCGGCAATAGAAGTGATTGATAATGAAGATGTATTACTTGCCAGAATACATTCATTTGAAACAACCTTCTCTACCTCAGTGAATACACTTTTTTTGATCTCAAGCTTTTCTACAATTGCCTCTATGATGAGGCCACAGGTAGCGAAAGCCGAAAGATCGGAAGCAAAAGTGAACTGTGCCAGCAATGCTTCAGCCGACGAGATCTTGCCTTTTTCTTCCAGTTTTTGGAGTGTGGCGGCGAGATTGGTCCTTGACTTCTCTAATGCGGAGGCATTGTTATCATATATTATTACGTTGTGGCCGGCCATAGCTGCCACCTGGGCAATACCAGAGCCCATGGCACCCGAACCGATAACGCCTATCGCATAGTTCATATAGTTATGTGTTTAGTCGTCCTCCCTTTTTAGGAAAAAGCAGAATGACCTTGTAAAGATAAGTGTAGTGGTACGACACCACCAAACCGGTGAAAGGATAGGTCAGCTTTTCCGAAAAATGGACACGGGGATTTCTCCGAAAAATGGAGATATTTTCCAAATGGCGGAATTGCGATATGTCTGCTATTTCTCAAGAGATTGGTAATCAACCGTTTGCGATATTGGCATATTGATTGTCATAGCAAGTCGGCAGAAGGTCCCGATCTTCTGTATTGAGATAACGCAAACTGGTAGCGGAAGCGGATAACAAAAAGTGCCTTAAATGAACGACAATTAATTGATGAGTGACTACTTAATTTATTGGTCTGTAAATATTTGGCCTATGGAAATGAAGAATTGAAGTGAAAAGAAACGTGCAGCTTCCCGAAGGAAGCCCATAGAAACAAAATAGTTATAACAAAATCACTCAAAAAATATTAGTT
>JBIKSN010000076.1:0-11601 GCA_044348585.1 Flavipsychrobacter sp. | reverse complement strand
GCGAAATAGGGTACAAATACCAGATGAACGATGTTTCCGCAGCCATGGGGATTGCCGCGCTCGAGGAGTTTGAAGAGACCCTCGCCCTGCGCAAACGACTGCTGCAACGCTACTTCGATAACCTGAAAGGTTTCGATGGCGTGCATTGTGTAGGTGCCGGCTATACCGACCGCGAACACGCGGCCTGGATGATGACGGTACTCGTAGAAGACCGCGCCCGCTTCCAGACCTATCTGCGCAGCCACCGCATAGAAAGCGGACAGGTACACTACCGCAACGACAGATATTCCATATTTGGAGGCCGTCAGGAAGGCGCGTTCCCCAACATGGACAAGATAGAGAATAACTACCTGGTCTTGCCTTTACATACCAAAATGAACGAGGCCGATGTTGACTACATCTGCGATAAGATAAAGATGGGCTGGTAACAGCCCTTTTTTATTGGGCTACGCGCTTGGCTTCACATCTACCACCCTCACCTGCAGGCGGGTAGTGCCGTTGTATTCGTTCTCCTCTATGGTGTACAACATATCAAACGGACCACTACGCACGATATCTATTTTTTCACCCAGACCAAAACCAATACCATCTACTATAGAGCCGTTGCGCTGATGTGCCACCAACCTCAGATGCTGTTCTTTTACCACCGATGATGAACCCTGATAGTCATGCATACGGCGTGTAAGGAACACCGGCTTCATATTGGCCGGACCAAATGGCTCAAACTGCTTCACTATGTTGTAGAAGGAAGGCTTCACCAGCGACAGTGGTATCTCCGCGTCTATCTCTATTTCGGGCACCTGTTGCTCGGCAGTGATGCGCTCTGCTACTATCTCTTCAAACTTATCTATGAACTCGCCTACACGCTTTTCGTCAAGGGTCATGCCTGCCGCAAAAAAGTGGCCGCCATAGTTCTCCAGTATATCGCGACACTCGTGTATGGCCTCATAAATATTGAAACCCGATACCGACCTCGCCGATCCCGTTGCCTTACCGTTGGCCGATGTAAGCACGATCGTCGGGCGGTAGTAATGATCTATCAGTCTCGATGCCACTATCCCCACCACTCCTTTGTGCCAGTGCGGCCTGAAGAGCACGGTCGATTTTTTCAATCGCTCATCTTTATGGTCATTCAGTATCGCAAGTGCCTCTTCTGTTATACTCTTGTCTATCTCTTTACGGTCATCGTTGTCAGAGTGCAGTGCCGCTGCCAATGCGGGTATCTTCTCGGGATCGCATTCTATAAAGAACTCCACCGCCTTCTTGGCATCGTCCATACGACCGGCAGCATTCACCCGCGGACCTATCACAAACACAAGGTCTGAAATAGACAGTGCCTTCTGCACACCACCCAGCTCCTTCAGCGTGGCAATGGCCAGGCACGGCGACTCATTGATCTGCTTCACCCCAAAGTGCGCCAATATACGGTTCTCACCGTCTATGGGCACTATATCGGCGGCAATACTCGTGGCCACAAGGTCCAGGTATTGATACGCCTTCTCCATCGGCAGTTTCCACTTTATGGCAAGCGCACATATCAGCTTGAAACCGATACCACATCCGCTCAACTCTTTGAACGGATAAGTACAGTCGCTCTGCTTAGGATTCAGTATTGCATAGGCCGGCGGCAAAGACGCGTCGGGCAAGTGGTGGTCGCACACGATCACTTCTATGCCCAGCGACTGCGCATACGCTATCATCTCCACCGACTTGATACCGCAGTCCAGCGTTATCATCAGTGTGTAGCCGTTGCGGTGCGCATGGTCTATACCCGCTTTCGATATGCCGTAGCCCTCGCGGTACCTGTGCGGTATGTAATAAGAAAGTTCGCCTTTGTAATTATTCTTAAGGAAGCTGTACACCAGCGATACCGCCGTGGTGCCATCCACATCATAATCGCCATATACCAGTATGCGCTCGTGCCATTCTATGGCCTCGCTGATGCGGTCCACAGCCTTCTTCATCCCCTTCATCAGAAACGGATCGTGCAGATGCGACAGTTCGGGGCGAAAGAACAGCCTTGCGCTTTCGTAGTCTTTTATACCACGCACAGCAAGCAACCTGCACAGTGCGGGCTGCACCTGCAGGGCATTATACAGTTCGTTCACCACCGCCTCATCGGCCGGCTTTATCGTCCATCTCTTATCGGGCTTCATTCCCAAAATCCAGTTGTTGCACCTCTGCGTGATAGGCTGTTATCCATTGTCCCAGCGACTCGCAGAAACTGCTGTTCTCTATATTCACAAAATAATCACCCTGCTTCATTATCTGTTCCAGCAGCTTGTCTTGTGCCTGAATGCACTGTATAGCGGTATTATATGGTATGTGGCTGAACGACACCATCTCATACACCGATATGAACCGGTCGGGATAGCGGTTGCCCAGCTCTTTTTCTATCTTCTTGCGCTCCAGGAATTTCGGATCGGCCACCTTGTCGCGCATCTCTGTAAAGTTGTTCAGTGCCAGGTTGGCAACAGCGTCTCCGTTGGGTTTCCTTTTGCGTTCGTATTCTTTCAGTATCGTGGTCCAGTCGTCGCCGTGCACGTCCATCAACGAGGCCAGCACAGTGCAGTCTTCAAAACCCGCATTCATACCCTGCCCGTAGAAAGGAACTATGGCATGAGCGGCATCGCCTATCAGCGCGCTCTTGTCTTTATAGTGCCACGGGAAAATGTGCGTGGTGATGAGCGATGCTGTTGGGTTAGTGAAGAAGTCTTCAATAAGGCCCGGCATCAATGCCTTCGCGTCGGCAAACTGTGTGTCGAACAGGTGATGCACATCGGCTTCGGTCTTCAGCTTTTCAAAAGACACCTCTCCTTCATACGGCATGAACATCGTACACGTGAATGTGCCGTCAGTGTTAGGCAGCGCTATCATCATGTACTTGCCGCGCGGCCATATGTGCAGCGCCTCTTTCTCCATCATCCACTCGCCATTGTTGCCCGGCAATATGGCCAACTCTTTGTAGCCATACTCCAGGTAGTGCTGCGAACTGTTCACACGGTCCATGTGGCTGTAGCTGTTGCGCAGTGCCGAGAAAGCGCCGTCAGCGCCAAACAGCAGATCGGCATGTACGGTCTTTTCTTCTCCGTTGTGATTGAAGCGCAGTGTATTGGTGGCCACATCCACATGCGCGCATCTGTGCTCAAAATGGATCTTCGCTCCTTGCTCTTCGGCCAGCGTCATCAGCTTGCGGTTCAGCTCGCCGCGGCTCACCGAGTAGATGGCCTCATTGTTGCGGCTATAGGGCTGAAACGCCGTCTGCCCGTCGGGCTGATGCAGGTAGCGACCATACATCGGTATGGCCAGCGGTTCCATTTCCTGCCTCAGGCCGGCAAGATCCAGCGCCTTCCAACCGCGGGCACTCATGGCCAGATTGATAGAGCGACCCGCCGAAATAGACGCCTTGCGCATATCGGTGCGGCGTTCATACACCGTCACCTCATAGCCTTTCTTCCTGAATATTATTGCTAGCAGAGACCCTACAAGTCCTGCACCTAGTATCGTTACGTTGCGTGACATATTATCAGTTGGTAAAAGTATAAAAAATCGGGGCACGGCACGCATAACATGTACTGTCTCACACATATATACTGTGTCTATACAGGTGCCGTTGCCCTTTTAGGGTACATAGCTATACGTTGCATAGATCATGGGGTTCAGAAAGTAGCCGCCCTTGCGGGGTGCGGCAGCATCGTCATACCATTCCCACTCGCGGGCAAAGGGCTTGCGGCTATAGGTGCGCGATGGTTTGCCATAACCGGTGGTAAGACCCGGCACCTGTCCGTTATAGGCGGTCACCTCAGGGTGCTTTGCCGATCCCAGCACCTGCTGTGTATTGCCGTAGCCCGATATCCACTCCACCGACACAAACAAACCTTCGTTCACCGGTATGCGCAGTGCGGTCAGGTCCACACGCACCCAGGAATCAGGCTTGGTGGCAGCAACAATGATATTGCTGTCGGTCAGCTCGCGCCCCGGCAGCGAATCCCACTCATATACATGCACCCTGAAACGGGTGCGCCAGTCGCCATCGGCGGTTATGTACACATACACTTCCTTCAGTACACCATCGTGCGCGGTATCGGCTTTCAGCTTTATCGCCGTCTCGGCGCCATAGTTGCGGTAGCACTCGCCATCGTGGTGCAGTTGCCTGCGGCTGTTGCCCAGTGTGGCGGTGCGGGGTTTTCCCTTGCGGCCGGTGATGGCCACTTCGCGCAGCGCCGTTGCCTGGCTGTTCAGCGTCACCATTATAGAGTCGGCGGACAGACCCGCAACTGCCAGTTCCTTCTTCTCGTAACCCATGCAAAAGAACACCAGCGTCTGCACCTCTGCCGCATCGGCGGTAAATGCGAAGGCGCCGTTCTCGTCGGTGTACACACCCTGCGGCCGGTCCTTAACCTGCACTATGGCAAACGGTATGCCCCGTTGCTGGCGGTCGGTGATGCGGCCTACGAACACCCTCGACTGCGCAGCGGCAGTAAGGGCAAGCACCCACAGACTGATAATGAGGATTGTACGCATCTTAAATTATTTGGACTCACGGCCACATCACAACTGTGTGCGCATGTCTGCCAGGCGTTGGCGGGCCACCTGCACAAAGGTGCTGCCCGGATAGTCTATCACCAGTTGTTCGTAATATTTCTTCGCTTCCTGCGGTTGGTGCAGTTCCGTGTCGTAGATCTCCGCCATCTTAAAGACGGCGTCATCGCCAAGCACATCCTTGCCATACTTGTTCACTACTTCTCTCAGGTGCGTGATGGCCGTCGGGAAGTCGCGGTGTTTTATGGCCAGGCGCGCATGCATCATCACTATATCATCGGCCAGCGGATGTTTGGGCCAGGCCTTGGCTATACTGTCTATCAGCGCTTCAGCCTGCGTGTCCTTGTTCTGGAACATCAGCAGACCGGCAGTGGCAAACCGTTGCAGCGGCGCGGTATTGCTGTCTTCCACATTCTCGGTTATCAGCACCGACAGGTCTATAGCGTCATTGGCTATCAGGTTCGATGTGCCCGACTTCAATATCCCCAGCAGCTTCTGCGCCAGATCGAAGTCGCCCCGGTAAAATGCCAACCTTGCATTGCGAAAGCGGGCATCCTCTGCCGCCACATCCTGCTTGTAGTCTTTTTCTACCTGGCTATACGTCAGCGAGGCGTCCCATATCTTGCCATCCAGCAGGTAGTAGTCGCCCAGTTGCAGCTTGAAGACCGACATCATGTTGCGGCGCGTATCCGGTTCGGCCACACTCCGCTTCAGCGCCTCTATGGCCTTTTTCACATTGTGTCCATACAGTGCCAGCAGCTTCGCGTAGTCCGATGCCGTCTTCATTGTATAGTGTTTCGGATAGTCGGTCAGAAAGGTATCGTACATGGCCGTCAGCGCAGCCACATCTTCAGGCGTGCGGGCCTCGTTCAGCTCCAGGCGGTTCAGGGCGGCTGCCAGCTTTTCGCTGCGCGCCATTATAAAGTAGGGCGCCTCGGTACCCTTGGCTATAATACCATCGAACGCGCGGGTGGCCACATCAAACTGGCGGGCGGCAATAGCGGTGCGGGCAAAGTCCATCACCCTGCGGCCCCCTTCCTGGTTGCGCTCGTCTATGGCCTCTATCTGCATCAGCGCGCCGTCCCAGTCGTCCTTTTGTGTATATACCCAGGTCAGTATCTCGCCGTAATAACTGTTGGACGGTTCCTTGTTGATCTTGGCCACAATGGCTTTCTGCACCTGCTGCAGCTTCTTCTGGTCGGTGCCCACTATCTCCAGCAGCATCTCCTTGGCCTGGTCGGCGGTCATAAACACACTGGGGCCACCACGCAGCAGCGACTCCACTGTTTTTTCCATATTGCCGGTTTTGGCATACAGCATGGCCAGCGGCCTTCCATACATCGGCGGATTGCCCAGCAACTGCAACGCCCGCTCGTAGGTGAGAATGGCATAATCATCGCGGCCTATGTCGGTAAACAACTTCGCAATGGTGCCGGTGAATATATCATCACCGTTCAGCATATTGATCACACTGTCATACTGCACCTTCGACTTCTCGGGCTTGCCCGCCTTGTCATATACCTGACCCAGTTCCAGGTTCATCTCCGGACTGCGGATGCCCCGCGGGTACATGGCGGCCTTTTTCTCCACCAGCTTCTCGGCCTGCTTGAATTTGCCGGCCTCCAGCAGCGTATTCAGGTAGTCGTGATATACCGAATCGGGTATGGTCTTGTACAACTCGGCAAACAGACCTATGGCCTCGTCATACTTTTTTTCGGCTGCATAGCGGCGGGCCGTCTCAGCATCCTGCTGCGCCCACACGCTGCCCCCCGATACCAGCAGCACCCACAGACATATACCTATCCATTTTGCTATATAGCCCTTAGTCATCATACCTCGTTCCCAAATGTAGTATTTATTGCTGTTGGTCTCTCTTAGCGAATTTATAAATATGGTTGCCACACCACCGGGGCAGCCCCAAAAACTCCCGTTTTTAAAAAAGTAGTTTGGAGCAAAAAATGCCGCCGAAGCGCTGATGATCAACGCATGGCAAAACTCCCACCGGTACAAAAACTCCCGAAAAACTCCCACGCACCTCCCTCCGTTGTCGCGGCACACATGGCGCATGTGTGCGCTAAAGATAAATGTATGCCCGAAAACAGGCAAAACAAAGATCTGTGATAGTGCAGAAAGTGCGGTGTCATAAAAGCCCCTGACTCCCCATTTGCGGCGATTAAACACCCTGATCTCCGCACAATCTGCGGAGATTGTTCTGATCCATGCAACCACGCTACAGCCTTTACCGTTTCTGTCCCTACCGAAATATTTGCACCAATATGCGTATCTTGTATTTCATTATTATGGCCTCCGTCAGCTATATAACACCGCAACAGCAGGTTATAACGGTGATGGAGGCGGCAATAAATGTAAAACTCAACGCTCCATTTCTCCCATGAAAAATTTTCTTCTCAGGGTCGTAATACTCTTTATTTCCTTTTCGGCAATTTCTGCTATAGTTGACCTTGGTATCAGAAAGATGGCCTTTAATGCTGATCTTATCAGAAATTGGGTTGTTGTCGGACTGTTCTTCTCTGTTACAACAGCCTGGTTCCTAGGCAAGCCTTTCAGGTCGATAATGAACAGAAAGAATTAAGCACCCCTCACTTCCGCCGCAACACAAAATGTTGTTTCTCTCTGAAGGCGGGACTATTGAAAATAAGGCCTATGCCGTAAAGGTCTATGCTCATATACACCTGTGGCAGTGCGCAGATGGCGCGCCACATGGCAGTGCTTGCCGCCTTGCTGTGCACATGTGGTATCACTATCATGCCGCCATCGCTCAGCGCGTGCAGCGCGTCTTGCAGCAGTTGGGTGCTGCAATCTTTGGCGTCGGGCAGCACCAGCACATCAAACGTACCTTCAAACGGTGTTTGCCCCTCTACCCGCAATACCGAGTTGTAGTGCCGCCATGCCGCTATACGCTGCAGCAGCTGTGCATAACGTGTGCCCGGCAACGGATCTATTGCGGCGGGCGCATAGGTAGCGCGGCCCTCTATCACATCTTCCACCAGCTCATACACAAACGGCGAGTGGGTGCCATGCCTTCCCCGGGCCTTCCATCGGTAGGCTATCCAGGCAGCTATGGAGTGTAGTGTCATGTGGCGGCAATTACATTTCTACGCGTTCGTAGGTCTCAAATGTATAATCGTGTCTGTTCTTTTCGTCGGCCTTGTGTTCTTCCTGAAACTTCAGTGTCCAATGTGTGTGGTCCACGGCAGGGAAGAACGTATCGGCACCTTCTATGCGGGTATGCACCCGGGTGATGTACATCCTGTCTACCAGCGACGCCGCCTGACGGAATATCTCGCCGCCACCCAGCACCATGGCCTCTTCGGCATTCAGTGCTTCGGCATGCGCTATGGCGGTCTCCAGCGTGCGGCACAGCACCACACCCTCGGGCAGCTCCATATTGCCGCGAGACAACACTATATTGGTGCGGCCCGGCAACGGCTTGCCCAGCGACTCATACGTCTTGCGCCCCATGATCACCGGCTTGCCCAGCGTGGTGCGCTTGAAGAATTTAAGGTCTTCGGGCAGGTGCCACGGCAAGGTATTGTTCACGCCTATGGCATTGTTTTCGTCGGCTGCAACTATGAGAGACAGTATCATGCGCCAAAGGTAGAAAGTTAGCGTCACAAAAAGGGTAACGCCCGTCAGGCCCATAAGTTGCGCATGCGGCAGAATGCCGTTACTTTGCAGCATGTTCGCCGACATCATCCTCCCGCTCAATCTGCCCCAGGTGCTCACCTATGGTGTGCCCCTGGAAATGCAGGACCGCCTGCGGCCGGGTATGAGGGTTGAGGTGGCACTGGGCAAGAACAAACAGTATGCCGGCATAGTAGAGCGCCTGCACAACCACAAACCCGACAGCTATCAGGTAAAACCCGTGCGCAACATCATAGACGAAGAGCCGGTGGTGAGCGAAAAGCAACTGCAGTTCTGGCGCTGGGTGGCCGGCTACTACATGGCATCGCCCGGCGAGGTGATGCAGGCCGCACTGCCCGCCCACCTGAAACTGATGGGCGAGACCCGCCTTGAGTGGGCCGGCGACGAAAGTGTGGTGTATGACTGGACCGATGCCGCCTGGCACGCCGCCGACGCACTACAACTGCGCAAAGAGATAACCATAAGCGAGCTGCGCGCCCTCACCGGTGCCGAACATTTTGCCGCCGTGCTGAACGAGCTGCTGGAAAAGGAAGCCGTCATCATCAACGAAACGCTGGAGACCGCCTACCGCCCGCGCCGCGAAAAGGTGGTGAACCTGGCAGCCCGCTACAAAGAAGAAAAAGAACTCATAGCCCTGTTCGATCAGTTGGGTCGTGCGCCCCGGCAGTTGCAAGTGATCATGGCCTATACCGAGCTTAAGATGAAGAACGGCATTGTGCGCCAGACCGATCTGCTGGAACGCGCGCAGGCCACCGCCGCACAGATCAGCTCACTGGTAGATAAGGGCGTCTTCGTCATCACCGAGCAGCAGGTAGACCGCCTGCCCTATACCGGATCGGAAGATGTACGCGACATCCGCTTCACACCCGCGCAGCAAACCGCCTTCGACGAACTGAACAAAGGCCTTGCCGAAAAGAAAGTGGCACTGCTGCACGGCGTTACCGGCAGCGGCAAAACACTACTATACATACAAAAGATACGCGAGTGCCTGGCACAGGGCAGGCAGGCCATTCTGCTACTGCCCGAGATCGGCCTCACCACCCAACTGGTCAGCCGCCTCAATGCCTACTTCGGTGCCGAGCTGGGGGTGTATCACTCCCACTTCAGCAACAACGAGCGGGTGGAGATATGGGAGAAAGTGCGCAAGGGCACCTACAAGGTAGTGGCCGGTCCGCGGTCGGCACTGTGGCTGCCCTACAACGACATAGGCCTCATCATAGCCGATGAAGAGCACGACTCTTCCTACAAACAAAAAGACCCCGCGCCCCGCTTTCACGCGCGCGACGCGGCTATATACATGGCACGCCTGCACGATGCCGGGGTGATACTGGGCTCGGCAACACCCGCCGTAGAAACACTCTACAATGTGCAGCAGGGCAAGTATGCCTATGCCGCACTCAAAGACAGGTACCAGGGTGTGAAGCTGCCCGAGATAAGGATCATAGACGCCCGCTCGCTGAATGCTGCCGGCAAGGGCGCGCAGCAGATGCTCACACCCGAACTGCAGCAGGCCATCACCGAGGCGCTTGCCGAAAAGAAACAGGCCATACTCTTCCAGAACCGCCGTGGTTACTCGCCCTTCCAGCTATGCACCACCTGCGGCTGGTCGCCCCGCTGCAAGAACTGCGATGTGTCGCTCACCTACCACAAAAGCACCGACAAGCTGCACTGCCACTACTGCGGCTACAAGGCGCCCGTGATGAGCGCCTGCCCGCAATGCGGCAGCCAGAGTGTCACCAGCAAAAGCTTTGGCACCGAGCGCATAGAAGAAGAGGTGCAGCAACTTTACCCCGACGCCCGTGTGGCCCGCATGGATGTGGACAGCATGAAGGGACGCAACAGCATATCAGAACTGCTCACCAAACTCGAGAAACGAAAAATAGACATCCTTACCGGCACCCAGATGGTGGTGAAGGGACTGGACCTGGAGGCTGTGGCGCTGGTGGGCATCATCAGTGCAGATAGCCTGCTCACCTTCCCCGACTTCCGCGTCAACGAACGCGCCTTCCAGCTCATGGAGCAGGTGAGCGGTCGCGCCGGCCGTGCCGACGGGGTGGGCCATGTGCTCATTCAGGCGTTCAATATTCAGCACCCCGTGCTGCAATGGGTGAAGCAGCACGATGTGCAGGCTTTCTACCGCCACGAGATCGCCTACCGCGAACACTTTTTCTATCCGCCCTTCAGCCGCATCATCAAGATCATCTTCCGCCATGCCGATGAAGACAAGACCATAGCCGCCTCGCAGCTTATGGCCGATGCGCTTGCCACCGTTGCCAACATATCGGTGCAGGGCCCCGGGCCGGCCATTGTGCCGCGCGTGCGCAATCAGTACATCCGCGAGATATGGATCAAATGCCCCCGCGACCAGCGCCTCATCGAGTCGGTGAAGCAGTTCCTCAGGGCACAGCGACAGCACATTGTCAGCCTTAAGGGCAATACAAGTGTACAAGTGGTCTTTGATGTAGACCCCATGTAACAACAAAACAGCCGGCGGTTGCCGGCTGCTGAAAATATGATCTGTTATTGTGCTTACTGACGGTGCCAGCCACGATTACCATGTGGCCTTGGCCCGAAACGTTTCTTACCCCACAGCGTCTTGCGCTGCCAGATACTCCTTTTTGCACCATAGCTCCTGTTGTTCCTTACAGGTGTTCCCATCTTCTTGTAAGATGGTGCCTTGGCATATCGCATACGGCATCCTGTTTCGGTCAACAGTATGATGCCCAAAAATGCGAACAGGAGGAATAATTTTCTTTTCATCAGCGTTTCGTTTCCTAAGAGCACTAAAGATATAAAAGTATTTCTTTAAAATAAAAGCCCTATGACCGTCACAGCAATGCGTCGGTCATACTGCAGGCGCTTATTCTTCAGTTTTCTTTTTGCGGGCTGTCTTTTTCGCAGGCTTTTCTTCTGCAGTCGCTTCAGCGCCTTCCTCAGCTACATCAGCTTTCTTCTTTTTCGCTGCCGCTTTCTTTGGCTTTTCTTCCGCTGCAGGCGCTTCTGCCGCAGGTGCTTCCTCAGCTACTACTTCTTCAGCTGCTTCCTCCTCAAAATTCAGCAGGTCGTTACCGTTCAGTATCTCGAACCACTTGAGCATTTTTTTCATGTCGCTTACGTACACGCGCTCTTCGTCAAATTCGTGGAAGATGTTCTTGAAATATGCCTTGATCGCTTTCGCGTCGCTGCTGTTTACCGCAGATGGCGCGTGCGTACCGGCATTGTCTTTCATTTTCTGAAAAACCACCTGAAGGCGCACGTTGTCGCCTGTTGTATATACTTCTATACTTTCCAGCGGGGTCACATTGTGCTGACGCGCCGAAATGAATTTCGTTGTTTTGTCTGAAACACTGCGCACAATAGCGCCGTCGCTTTTTGTGCTCATTAACTGGAACA
>JBIKSN010000405.1:0-2816 GCA_044348585.1 Flavipsychrobacter sp. | reverse complement strand
AGAAAATAGTGGTGGAACTGCAGGATATGCTACAACAGGTAGAAATTTATCTTCTTGGAGAGTGCTTACTCCTGAATCTAGACGATGGACTCCAACAGTTCCGTTTTTAACGTATTCATGGACTCCTTCAACGGGTTTAACTAGAACTGATACTTCAACTACTACAGCTATCGTTGGACCTGGAAGAACTTATCAGTTAATCGTTAGCGATAGTGGTTGTACTGGTTCAGGTCTATTCACTACTCATGAAGACACTACCTTGAGAATTGTTTCCTTTAATAATGATACCTTGCTTTGCCATCAATCACAACCAGTTCAATTGAATGCTGTGGTTGTGTATGATTCAATAGCAGATACGTTTAACTATTGTGATAGATACTCCGTAGTTTCTATTCCTTTTGCTCCAGTTGCGGGATCAGGTACTGCACTTTCATTATCAGATGATCAATTAACTGGTTCAATTCCATTCTTATCTGGCTCAGGCTCTTCAATTCCATTTGAATTTGATTTCTATTGTGTAAGAAAATCAAATGTCTATATTAGTTCTAATGGATTTATTACTTTTAATCCTGGTTCTGGTAGTGGATGCTGTTCAGGACAGTTGCTGCCTAATTTTTCTAATCCTAATGATGTCATAGCAGCAGGTTGGGATGACTTATATCCACCAGGAGGTGGTCCTGGAAGAATTGAATACTATATCAGCGGTACTTTTCCTAATAGAATTTTTGTTGTAAATTGGAATGATGTTCCATTGTGTTGCAGTGGACCTGCAGCATTCAAAGGACAGATTGTGCTTTATGAGAGAACTAATATTATTGAAGTATTCAATACGTATGCAAATAACATGAATCCAGCTACTTTAGGTATTGAAAATGCTTCTGGTACCTTAGGATTAGCAGCGCCTGGACGTAACCAAAGCAATTGGGGAAGTTCTGTTAGAAGTGAGGGATGGAGATTTGCGCCAGATTACTACATTATACCAGCTGGAACATTATCACATGATTGGTCTCCGCCTACAGGCTTAAGTGACACAAGTTCTCTAAGTCCTATTGCAACAGTTGGCGTTACTACTACCTATATATTGCATGTAACGGATGGTCATTGTGACAGATATGATACCATGACTATTGTAGTTGATAGCTTACCCTACACTATTTCAAATGATACTAGTATTTGTTATGGTGAATCTGTAAATTTACTTGCAACTGCAACTAGCGGTGCTTCATTCAATTGGACGCCAACGACCTATCTTTCACCAAGTGGTATTGTTGCAAATCCAACAAGTAGACCAGATAGTACTATTACCTATTACTTACGTATTGTAGATACATTGGGTTGTTTTAAAGATGACTCAGTAAATATTCTTGTTCATCAAATTCTACCAATTGACTTATCTCCTGATGCCACTTATTTATGTGCTGGAGATAGCCAATTGTATGATGCTACGAATCCTTATTTTGTGAGTTATATCTGGAATAGTAATATTAGCTTAAACACGGGAAGTATTCAAGGTAGAACAACTGGTCAATACTATGTTGTTGCGACTGACAGCTTTAACTGTAAGTCTAATTCTGACACAGTATTCCTTAGAATGGTACCGTATCCTAGACCTAATATAACATTCACTCCAGGTGATTCTTTCTGTCCCGGAACTACCGTTGACTTAAGTGTTCTTCCTACGAATGCTCTAACTGCGATTAGCTGGAATACCGTTCCTGTAGGAACAACAAGCACAATTACAGTTGGTACAGAACAGTTGTATATTGTAACGTTGACAGATAGTGGTTGTGCTACTTCGGATTCTCAGTTTATTGCTGCCAAGTATCCAGATGTTTTGAATACCATACCAGATACCTTTGTATGTTGTCCAAATGCTTATACAATTAGACCAGGCGGAGGTGCTCTTGCAACCTATACTTGGAGTCCGCCATTAACTACAAGTGCAACATTAGATGCTACCGTATCTGGTACTTATATAGTTACTGTAACAGCTGCTAACGGTTGTACTTCAACTACAAGCATGACTTTGACTAGATTCTGTATTGATCCAATTGCATCTGCTTCCCCAGATTCAGTATTCGTAAATGATTCGACCCTATTAAACGTTGTGACGTCTTATGTAGATCCTTCTTTGTTGACTTACAGCTGGACTCCAACAGATTATTTGAGCAGTCCTTCCACGGCTAGTACTCTTTCTAGACCAACATCTGCAACACCAGACAGCAGAACATATTCTGTTATTGTTTCTGATTTGGCTCATGGATGTATTGATACATCAGATATAACAATCCATATCAAGCCACTTGGATTTTATGAATTCCCAGATGCCTTTACACCAAATGGAGATGGACTGAACGACTACTATTATCCACTTGTTACTACTGGAGCAACAATTTTGGAATTTAGAATTTTTAATAGATGGGGAGATGTTGTATATAGCGGAACAAGTACTCCGGGATGGGATGGTCGCTTCATGGGAGCTGATCAACCAATTGGAAGTTATGTATACTTTGTTAGAGTAAGTTATCCTGACGAGCGTGATGCAAGTATTATGCTAGAAGCGACATACACAGGAACCATTACACTTATTAGGTAATAAATTCTCGACTATTATAAAAAAAGCAGCCTATGGCTGCTTTTTTTTTGTTAAAAATTAAGAATACCTATTATCTTTACGGCACTAAAAGCATGTCTATGAAAAACATTACTAAATTTATTATTATCTTGTTTGTTGCAACTAACTTTTTGAGTAGTTCAGTGGTAAACGCTCAAACTGTTGTTTTAACCCCCCCTGGCCCCACCCCAAAGTCTTTTAT
>JBIKSN010000361.1:0-2816 GCA_044348585.1 Flavipsychrobacter sp. | reverse complement strand
ACTTAACTATATAATCTAAAATCAAAAAAATAAAGTTATGAAATTTATAAAAAAAAATATAATACTTCTAATGAGCTCGTTGTTTTTAATTTCAACTGGATGTAAAAAAGAGAACGCAGGATTATTGCCCGTTATAGAAACTAGCGTTTTATTAGAACTAACTTCCGTTTCTACTGCAAATAGTGGTGGAACTATAACGAGTGAGGGAAGTTCAAAAGTTAAAGCAAGAGGGGTTTGTTGGTCATTAACAAGAAATCCAACAATTTCTGACCCTCATTCAGAAGATGGTGCAGGTGCTGGAGTATTTGAAAGTAAAATTCATGGCATGCAGCCATTCGCAACATATTACATAAGAGCTTATGCCACAAATAATGAAGGAACTTCTTACGGTTCTGAAAAGTCAATTACAACCAAGGTTTCAATAGGAGAATTTTATAAAGGAGGTATAGTTTATGATGTATCAGATAATGGCGAAATTTTTATCTGTTCGGAGCTTGACCAAAGCGAAGGTATAATTTTTGGTGAAGTAAAAAGATTATATACAACTTCTGGGCTTTCTTTGAAGGAAAGTAACGACACAATTATTTCAAATACAGCAGAAACATCAACAATTGCAGCTACTTTGTGTAAGGATTTAAATTTGAATGGATATAATGATTGGTTACTACCTTCTGCAAATGATTGGTCTAAAATTCGTAAAAATTTAGTTTATAAAGGGCTTGGTAATTTTTCAAACGGAAGCAGCTACTGGAGTTCAACTATATGGATAAAATCGCAAACGTTTATGCAGCAAACCAATAAAACGAATGTTATTTATTGTGCAGAATTAGATAATAATGTTCTAGCTCCTACTGGATCGACAATACCCTTAGGTGGTTCTATAACTAAAAGAGTAAGAGCAGTTAGGGTTGAAAAATAAGATAGTATTAACTAATTTAGATTCAAAAACATACATCAAGGGAGGCCTCCAAATTTCATAAAGCCACTTCAGCTCTGAAGTGGCTTTTTTTATGTTAATAAATCGCTTCTATGTTTTATCTTTATATTATCCACTCTTCTTCTTCTGAAAAATTCTATGTTGGGCATTCCGAAAATCCGTGGGAACGGATTCTTCAGCATAATGAAGACCGCAGTGATAAATACACCGGAAAATATCAAAACTGGGAACTTAAAGCCTTTTTTCAAGTTTCTGAAAACAAAGAAGATGCGCTATCGATTGAAAAATTTATCAAAAGGCAAAAAAGCAAAAAGCTTTTACTAAAATTAATTGAACCCAACTTTGTTCCAACGGGGGATTTAGCGCAGTTGGTTAGAGTATCAAAGACGTAGTTTACTTAAACTGTTCAAAAAAACTATATTCTACTTCAAAGACAATTTTTGGCTTAACACCTAATTCTACTCTTTCAAATAATTCTACAAGTTTCTTGCCATCTATCAATTCAATAGGAGGTGCGCCATCTCGTGAAGCTTCTCTTTTTGCATCCTCAGAAAAAGTTCCTGTTGTAAGAATTATACCTTTTTCGGCTCTTCCGATCATTGCATTTCTAAAGTCTCCAACTTGCGCGCGAGAAACAGTTCCTTTATATCTCTTACATTGAAACAAAACTTTTATACTTACAAATGGGTTTAATTCTAATGTTCCGTAGCCATCAATTCCTCCATCATGTGATGCTTGTGTTACATAAACACTTTCAAAACCATGTTCTCGTAACAATCTTTTACAAATATGTTCAAATCCAATTGGCGAAAGAGATTGTAAAACTTCTAGTAAACTTGGTGCAATTTCATGCTCCATTTGTTCTGGCTCAACCTCTTCTTGCTTAACTTTTTCAGATACTATTTTTTCTTTTCTTGTTTTTTGGTGAATTTCAACCCATTTTATAAAAATATCTCTAGATTTTTTTTCATCTAATATGGTAATTAGGCCTTTTTGAGATAAAGTCCAAATTCCCCTTTTGCTATCATCTAATAATCCTTCCCATGTTAAATATTGTCTTGCCCATGCGACTTGATTATCAAACCTTAAAATTCCCGATTTCATAACCTCTTCTCTTTGTTTATCAGGAATACTGTTGTTTTTTGCAATTTGCTCAATCACTTCTTTTGGTTTTCCCGATCCGCCCAATTCTCTTAATGCGTCCAAAAGTGGCCCAAACCATTTAATAAATTGTGCTTGTCCAGATTTGTTAGATTTACTCATTTATGTTTTTTTGTGAACACACAAAATTAAAATATTCTTTTTAATCACTCCTCTTTTTTCCCTTCCATAATATCCATTATTTCTATTTCTACTCTTCGGTCGTGGCCACAGCTTATGCCCGTTGGATAGAGTCCTTTCAATCCTTCGTATAGCAGCCTAGAACTATCTATGCCTTTGTCTATTAAATATTCATAGACGGCTTTGGCGCGGGTTTCGGATAGATTAAACGTTCGCGTTTGCTTATCGTATCCATCTTGACTTCTATCTTTGATGCCCATTAGACACACGTGTCCATTTATCTTTATTTTATACTTCGTATATTTTTTGATATAAAAAGTTAGTGAATCCAACGAAGGGTAGGAGTGTGGACGAAAACGATGCATCCGTCCAAAGAACAAAATATCTTTGAAAATAATGATGTCGCCGATTTTTTGGCTATCGGTAATCACGCCCAAACTTTTTTGTTTGTATCGCTCCCAAGATTTCAGTAGCATAGAGTCTACAGAATGTGTCTTTTTTTCGTATTTTCTTTTGAAATATACGATTGCGTCTACCCTTCGGTTTTCTTTTCTTTGAGTGGTGGTATCTTTCGTCGTTCCAACCAAAGCTACACTTC
>JBIKSN010000391.1:0-2826 GCA_044348585.1 Flavipsychrobacter sp. | reverse complement strand
TGTTCAAATTGCAACCAAGTGATAAGAATAAAGTATTTTTATACAACTATCCTACAATGGTTCAAGCGCAAATTATGTTGACCGCAAAAGGTGAAAAATTCTCAAAAGAATCGCTTCCATTTGCCTATACATACAATGATTATTATGGAAGTGGATTGAGCAGTATCGTATTCCAAGAATTGAGAGAACAAAAAGCATTGGCATATTCGGCATATTCGGCTTATCGTACACCGGCCAACAAAAATGAAGAGTTCTTTTTGCAAGCATTTATTGGAACTCAAGCAGACAAAATGCCTGTAGCGGCTAGAGAATTCAAAAATCTTTTGGACAATATGAGCAGTGTGCCTATCCAGTTTGGCAATGCTAAAGAAAGCGCATTGAAACAAATAGCCTCTGATAGAATTGTGCGCGATAATATTTTCTGGCAATATTTGAGATACAAAGATTTGGGAATTGACTACGATGTAAGAAAAGACATTTTTGGCGCAATTCAAAACAAATCTTTGGAACAATTTGGTACAGAATTCAAATCTAGAATTTCGGGTAGAACATTCAACACCATTTTGATGGGTGATAAAACGAAGTTGAAATTGGAAGAAATCAAAGATTTTGGAGATATTACAGAACTAGATACCAAAAAATTATTTGGATTTTAATAAAAAACCTTAATATTTGCATTAAAAATTAATCATAATCAATATGGATTCAGACTCGGTCAGTTACGGCAAACTTTTTATCACACTATTTCTCGTTTTGCTAAACGGTTTTTTTGTGGCAGCAGAGTTTGCTATAGTCAAAGTACGAAGTTCACAAATAGAATCACTAGGAAAGAACTCCGTTGTTTCCAAAATTGCAATGGGCATTCTACAGAAATTAGATGCCTATTTAGCTGCTACACAGTTAGGGATTACATTAGCTTCGCTAGCGTTAGGCTGGGTAGGAGAAGAGGTAATGGAACACCTTATTCATAGTTTTTTCGTTCACTCAGGTATATTTGATGCCGAAATGGCCGCTACGCTTTCAAGCAAAATGGCGCTTCCTGTAGGATTTTTCATTATTACATTTCTTCACATAGTTTTAGGAGAATTGGTTCCCAAATCCATAGCGATACGAAATCCATATAGAACTACCATTTTTATAGCTACGCCGCTCAAATTATTTCGTACATTATTTCTTCCTTTAATATGGTTGTTCAACGGCATTGCAAATGGAATATTAAATCTTATGGGCATCAAAGTTCATGAGGAGGGCGATGTGCATAGCGAAGAAGAGCTCAAATTAATCATTAGCGAAAGTGCAGAAGGTGGCGCCATTGAAGATAGCGAAAGAGAATTGATACAGAATGTGTTTGAATTTGACAATAGGCTGGTAAAACAAATTTTTATTCACAATAGCAAAGTTTCGGGAATTCCGATAGAAGCCAGTATGGACGAAGCTACGGATATTGTGCTTTCCGAAGGATATTCGCGCTACCCTATTTATAATACTTCGCTGGACAATATCATAGGTATGGTGCATTCAAAAGATATTCTCAAAAGTAATATTCATAAAGAAGGCAAACGAATCAGCGACATCAAGCGCGACGTACTTTTTGTAAATGAAAATAAGCGTGTATTGGATTTATTGCGTTCGTTTCAAAAAAACAAAACGGAGTTTGGTGTGGTGGTTGATGAATTTGGAGCTACTATAGGAATTATTACGATGGAAGATATTTTGGAAGAATTGGTAGGTGAAATTCAGGATGAACACGACAATGAGACGGCTATAGTAGAGGAAATCAAAAAAGGAACATACCGAATCTATTCTCTCAATTCATTGGATGATATCAATGAATTTATTCCTTATTACATCCCAACGGATGAGAGCTACGAAACCCTTTCGGGATATATTGCTACATTGAGCGAAGATTTACCCAAAAAAGAAGATGTTTTTGAAAATGAACATTATATCATTCGTATTTTGACGATGAATAGAAAAAGTCCCGAAGTTGTAGAATTGGAATTGAAGAATAAAGAGGACTAAACGACAATAAACAATCAAATTTTAATGGAAAAGAACTGGAGCGAAATCAAAGCAGAATCGAGTTGGCTGATATTCAAAATCATGAGCGAATTTGTAGAAGGATTTGAAAAATTGCCTACAGTTGGGCCTTGTATTTCTATTTTTGGCTCGGCTCGCACAAAACCCGACAATATTTATTACGAAAAAGCGGTAGCTGTGAGCGAATTGCTGTGCAAAGAAGGCTATGGCATCATTACGGGCGGTGGACCGGGCATAATGGAAGCAGCCAACAAAGGCGCAAAAAACGTAGGCGGTAAATCTGTAGGATTGAACATCGTGCTACCACACGAGCAAAAACCGAATGAGTATATTGATATTGACAAGAGTTTCAACCACAATTTCTTTTTTATCCGAAAAGTAATGTTTGTAAAATATGCACAAGCATTTGTTTTGTTTCCAGGAGGATTTGGTACTTTGGATGAATTGTTTGAAGTGGTAACACTCGCACAAACTCAAAAAATAGACAAAGTGCCTATTATTTTATTTGGCTCTAGTTATTGGGCTGGGCTAATCGATTGGTTCAAAGAACAATTAGCCACGGAGGGTTATATTGCTGAGAAAGACGTCGATTTATTTACTATCACCGATGACATACACGAAGTAGTAGCTACTATCAATCTTCATTATCAAAAAAGTGGTTTAAGGCCTAATTTTTAGAAAAAGAACGACAATTATTGTGTCTTTTTGTATAACTTTCTTAAATCTTTTGTCTTCATATTGTATGAAATAGCATTATATTCGGAATAAATAATCTCTCCAGTAGAT
>JBIKSN010000075.1:0-11683 GCA_044348585.1 Flavipsychrobacter sp. | reverse complement strand
ATTCCTGAAAAAAAAGATCTACGACGGACTAAAAGAGATCGGACCATACAATAAAAAGAAAATAAAATTGCTTTTCTCCGATCACCACCTCTCTCATGCCGCAAGCGCGTTTTTCGCATCACCCTACGACAGCGCTGCAATCCTCACCATAGACGGTGTTGGAGAATGGTCAACAGCCACCATCGGGATAGGAAAGGGCAACAAAATATCGATAATTAAAGAGCTTCATTTCCCCCACTCTGTGGGCTTGTTCTACAGTGCATTCACCTACTTCCTCGGTTTCCGTGTCAACTCCGGCGAATACAAACTCATGGGGCTCGCCCCCTATGGCGACCCTGATTCTCTACGAACGATCAGCTTTATCCAAACAATAAAAGAAAAACTTGTCGACACCAAAGACGATGGTTCCATTTGGCTCGATCAGGACTACTTCAGTTATGCAACGGGCCTGCACATGGCAAACCGGAAAAAATGGACCGCACTATTTGGGTTTCCTGCGCGCACCGAAGATTCCGCTATTGAACAACATCATTGCGATCTTGCACTTGCCATTCAGAAAGTCACAGAAGAGATCGTATTGAAAATGGCTACAGAAGCCCGCAAGATAACGGGCGAATCTAACCTGGTTATGGCTGGTGGCGTAGCACTCAATTGTGTCGCCAATGGGAAGCTACTACGTGAAAAGATCTTTGAAAACATATATATACAGCCTGCTGCCGGCGATGCTGGTGGTGCCCTCGGCGCGGCATTGGCTGTTAACTTCATGTACTTCGACGAAGAACGATCAACCGATGGCATAACAGATCTGATGAACGGCACTTACCTCGGACCTGAATACTCCGAGAAAGAGATATCTCTCATGAACCGAAAGGTAAGGGCAGTAGCCACTCATTATTCCCACTTCACCGAGCTTACGTCACTCGTTGCCGGTCGCCTTGCCTCAGGCAACGTGGTTGGCTGGTTTCAGGGACGTATGGAATTTGGGCCAAGAGCGCTCGGGAACCGCAGTATACTCGGCGATGCCAGGGATCCCGACATGCAGAAAAAACTGAACCTCAAGATAAAATACCGCGAGGGCTTCCGCCCGTTCGCTCCGTCGGTGCTGGCCGAAGACGCCCGTGAATATTTCGACCTTGACACAGCATCACCCTACATGTTGCTGGTAGCGCCCGTCACAGAAAGCCATCGGGAAGAACTTCCTGAAAATTATAACGACCGCTCTTTATGGGATAAACTATACTGCAAACGTAGCGACATTCCTGCTGTAACACATCTCGATTACTCCGCCCGCGTCCAGACCGTACATAAAGAAACAAACCATCGATACTGGGAGCTCATCAACGCGTTCAAAGATCAGACCGGATGCAGCCTCATTGTAAACACAAGCTTCAACGTTCGCGGCGAACCTATTGTGTGTACGCCACTCGATGCCTATCGTTGTTTCATGAGTACAGATATGGATGTACTTGTCATCAATGACTACGTCTATATAAAAACCGAACAACCCGACTGGCAGAACAAAGACAAATGGAAAAGAGACTTCGCCGCCGATTAAATTCATCAAAAACAATAATTTACAGTCTGGAAAACGTCCGCTGAATATGGATTCACTGAAAGACCTTTGGTTGTTTATCATTAACCGAAAAAAGTACTGGCTGGCGCCCGTCATAGCTATCCTGCTGCTGCTGGGCATCCTCATCGTATTCGGTGGCTCAAGTGCCATTGCTCCGTTCATCTATACTTTATTCTAGTCTATGACAGCAAATAAAATGAAGTCGAATCCGGCAAAAACAGTGCTTACCATCTCAGTCGGTTTTCTCATCGTTTACGCCGCCACTCACGCAAAATGGGCACTTACCATAGCAATTATCATAGGAGTTGCAGGTGTCCTTTCAGATTTCATGGCCTCGAAGATCGAATGGGTATGGATGCAACTCGCAACTGTTCTGAGCAAGATCGTTCCAAACATCCTGCTGTCGGTTGTGTTTTACCTTTTCCTGTTTCCCATCGCCCTACTATCCAGGCTGTTTGGCTCCAAAGACCCGCTTATGCTCAAAAACCCTGAAAAAACAGTTTTCAGACAACACAACAAAGAATTTACCAAAGCCAGTTTCGAAGTTCCCTGGTAGGTCTGTATACAAGAAAACACAAAGGGTGATGCGATCGCATCACCCTTTGTGTTTATATCCAGCAACGCTATTTTCTCCCTGTCTTAACTCAGCCACTCCATTGCGTTCTTATAAAGCAACTGTTCCTTCAGATCCCGACTGTAATTTGTCGACTCGATCAGCTGGCCCGGATGATGCTCACCCAACGGGAACGGGTAATCGCTACCCATACATATTTTGTCGCCTCCCATTACATCCACAATAAAGTCGAGTGCCTTTGAATCGTGCACCAATGCGTCTATCCAAAACTTACCGATGTAATCTCTTGGATTCACTGCATTATCAATAGCACATAGGTCAGGTCGAACATTATACCCATGCTCAATCCTGCCAATGGTAAGCGGGAAACTTCCCCCGCCATGGGCGAAAGCTACCTTCAACTTAGGGAAACGCTCAAAAACGCCGCCAAATATCATTGAACATATGGCGCGACTGGTCTCAGCAGGCATACCTACCAGCCATGGCAGCCAATACCTCGTCATATCATTCTCGCCCATCATCTCCCATGGATGCACAAATATGCTGCAGCCCAACTGTTCGGCTGCCTCCCAGAACGGAAAGAACGATGGGTCACTCAGGTTCTTATTGTTGATGTTCGAACCTATTTCAAGTCCCGGCATTTTCAGTTCGGTCACACAGCGCTCCATTTCCTTTATCGCAGTATCAACATCCTGCATGGGCACTGTACCGATTCCTATGAAACGATCGGGATGATGGTCGCAGCACTGAGCAATGTGGTCATTGAAAAAGCGTGACGTCTCCAGCGCGTGTTCGGGCTTCGCAAAGTAGTTGAACAGAACCGGTATAGTTGACAACACCTGCTGGCTTACCTCGGTCATATCCATCTCCTTCATCCTTGCACCCGGATCCCAGCAGTTGTGTTCGATCTCCCTGAAAACCTTATCGCCCTTTATCATTCGGGCGCAACAGGGTTTATGATGTTCCAGCCTGATGAATTCACCATAGCCGAACTTCTCAAACCAGTTCGGTATGTGCTCAGGCATTATGTGGGTGTGAATATCTATCTTCAATGTAGTTACTTTTTCAGTTGATTGGCTCTTCTGTTTTTTATCGGTCGAAGAGTTTACCGGGCGTTACGTTTTTCCAGGATCTTGCTGTTCAAGTCATCGCCTGGTCCAGATCCGCGATAATATCCTCGACATTCTCCATGCCCACACTCATCCTGATCAAACCGTCCGATATCCCGAATGCAACTCGCTGCTCGCGCGACACGCCCATGTGGGTCGTCGACGCAGGATGCGACACAAGCGTATCACACGTACCCAACGACACCGCATTGGTACACAACTTCATCTTGTCTATGAACGACACACCCGACTCAAATCCTCCCTTCAACTCAAAGCTCATCAGCGCGCCTCCGTTTTTCATTTGTCTCATAGCAGTGGCATGATCAGGGTGCGCTGACAACCCAACATAATTCACACGTGCCACAGAGTCATGTTTTTCCAGAAATTCGGCAACAGCCTGCGCATTACTGCAATGCCTGTCCATCCTGATCCCGAGCGTACGCATTCCATTCGTCAACAAAAAAGCGTCAAATGCGTTACTATTCCCCCCCAGCAATCTGTGCATCTTGGTCACAGGCCCCTTCATCTTCTCTATGTCCCGACCTATTAGCACACCACCTATCGCCGTTCCATGTCCGTTTAGGAATTTGGTAGTTGAGTGCATAACATAATCCACCTCATACTTGAACGGCTGCTGTAGGTAAGGAGTAGCAAATGTATTATCTGCGCATACTGTCAATCCGTAACTTTTACCCAGTGTAGACAAAGCCTCAAGATCTATGCACTGTAAAGTAGGATTAGCCGGCGTTTCAAGGTACATCAGCGAAATATTACTATCTGCCTTCAACGCATCCTCTACACGGTTCAGATCGTGAAAATCAACTATTATTGCTTCTATCCCTAAACCCGGTAATATTTTCTCAATAAGTTCATGTGTCCCTCCGTACAGTGAGTGGTGCGTTATGATTTTTTGACCTGACTTTAAATTACTCAGCAACATTGTTGTCACTGCCGCCATACCCGACGAATGCAATATCGCTTTCAACTGCAGCGGTGCTCCATTACTTCCTTTCAACTTATATGCTTCCAGAAGAGCGATCTTTTCCTCCGCTTCTGTGATAGTCGGATTTCCCCAACGCCCGTATATATATCCTGGTTCTTCACCTTTAAAAACAGCGATCGATTGTTCTGCACTTTCAAAAGTATAAGTACTCGACGCATACACCGGCGTCAGATGTGCTCTGTTACTCTCAGCCGCATGCCCTCCTCTTATGCAAAGTGTATCGAAACCCGCATTTATATTCTTTTCCATTTCCATTTTAGATTACTACTGTAAAGGTAACGCCTGCTTCGGAACTTTTACCACTTCATACCTGATGCCATCACCCGCCATAACAGAATCCACTCCGGGCGGCATTCTGTCAAAAACACGATCCAGCTCCCTCAGATCTATGATGCCGTATACAGGCACCTTTCCTTCTGCACTGTAAGCGGGGAAAGTCATCAATACCCAGTCACCGGGCACAGTATTATCAAACGGCAGATTCCTTGTAAGCTCATAAGGATATGCAACACCGGGTGTTATCATTATAGGAATACCTTTATGTTCAGCTTCGGCAATCGCAGCTTGGGTGTTCCGGTATATCTCCATTCGTCGTGAATATTTGCTGTCTGTGAACGACGCTGCAATGGTAGAGACAACATTTCCCGTCAGCCCTACAAACATTGCAAATGATATTACAGAAAAGACTTTACGCGTTTTTGTCTGCCAATCCGCCGACAGGAACGCAACCAGCATTATAGATATTGCCGGCACCGCAAATGCGCTCAACCTCGGCTCACCAACCGGCAACTTACCCGCTATGTAAAGCACCATCACTACAATCGGCAACAATACACTGTATAGCAACATCATACTGTTCTGATCTCTTGCGCCGCCTTTGATATAGAGAATAGTCCTGTAAATACTATACCCGAACGAAACTGAACAAAATATCCCGAACAGCCACCAGAAAACAAACCCCGAACCCGCCTGAGCGAAAAAATGAAAGAAATTCACTAAAAACTTAGCAGGTTCAAATCCTCCCTCCATCAACAGATGTGCCCAGAATCGGTGCATATCCTCATCCTCGCCAGGCATGTAGGCATCCTTCAGATAAAAGATGGTTATACTGAACGTACACAGAAACAACGGCAGCCATTGCATCAGGAATATCGGCACACTCCCTCCCTCACCTTTTCTTTCCCTCCAGTTCAATATGTTTTGGACCAGTATTACTGCAAACGTGGGTGCTATAACTATCGGGTACGTGTAGCTGAAAAAAGGAGCGATCAGAAACAAGACACAGAGGAGCGCATACCATCCACCTGTCACCTTCTTTTCAGTCACCAATAGCAACATCCTCGTTTGCCAAAGCGCCACCACCGCCAGCAACAGATCCATGGTATATTGCTTAACCTCTACGAAATACTCTGTAAAAGTCCCGCACGACAACAGCATCAGCACCATCAGAAACCTATTATACGTGTCTGCCGGAAAGAGGCGCACCGCCAGCCTGTAAATAAGCACCATTGCAGTCGCACCCACCAGATACGATGGCAACCTCAAAGAGAAATAGGAGTAATCGTTCCTGCTTGTCCACTCCTTCAGTAGCGACAGATAGGTCCTCGGGAACTGTTGCATAAAATCCAGCTTACCCCACAACCCCGGCACATCCCGAAACTTCAGATTGTAGATGATCCGCCACTCATCTACCCAGAAGGGACGTATCTGAAACAACACCGACAGGCCACCCCAAAGCAACATCAATCCTATTGTGAACAGGGTTACGTACCGGGCTGTAGCCGGGCTATTGACCTTTGAAATCTTCATTATCACAGAAAACCAACGGCTAATATATACCAACAACCCTCAATTATGCAATAAAAAAGCCCGCATACCGAAATATGCGGGCCCATATCAATAATATCTTACTAGTTCAAAAGCCTGTAACCTACAGAAACCTGAATGCTGCTATTGCGCCATTTCTCGCTACCAACAGTATTGTTCACATCTATAAACCCTTTCACATACCTCACACCTGCTGTGAGTTTCATTGGAAGATGCACTTCTACTCCACCAACAAGCGATAAGTCACTGTTGCGGAACGTCCCCTTGTAATCTACATCTTTGTATGCGCCCAATCCGTTAGCCGACAAAAGTGTAGTAAACTGCGGACCAACCTGCAACCACACACGCTGCACAACCCTATACTCAAACAACACAGGTATATCAAGTGCTACAGTTCTGATACTGTACGCCACTCCGCTACCCTCAAGTTTAGCCGATTTCAATAACCCTTCTACCCTGACCCCCTTTTTCTTTTTATCTACGCTTACAAATAGCCCTCCCAATATGCCGGGATTGTAACCATTATCAAACGTTGGCTTCAGAACATTGTCTGTTACTGTCGTCTGTTGCATATTCAGACCAAGCTTTCCCCCAATTGTAACCTTCGGAACTACCTTTTTGGCTATACCCAATTGGGCTTGTGTGCTAGTAGAAATTATGAGCGCAACGGCACACGCTGCAAGAATTTTTATACGTTTCATGTGTTGTGTATTTTTTTGGTTGTTGCAAATATAGGCCACAATTGCAGCCCGCTATCAATTAATTAGAATAATTTATAAGAAGCTGAAACCTGAATTCCCGTTGTAGTCCAACTCTTTGGCTTCAAGTAATACTTACTTCCATTCACATCATTGATCCCCTTCAAGATACGGGCACCAACGTGAAACTTCTTAGTGATTCTGTGTTCCACACCCGCAACTACCCCGAAATCGCTTGCCTTCAGGAAATCAGTATTCCCATAAACACTGGTATATGCCCCATTCGCATCACTCACATTCATGTTATAACCAAACTGTACACCCGCTATCACATCAAGACGCTCTCTCAACTGGTATTCCACAAGCAATGGCACATTCACAGCTATCACATTGAATTTCCCCTTATTCAGCGTATCCATTCCGGGCGCATACAACGAATAAAAAGATGCCGGGTTCTTTGTTGTATAAGTGGAATAGGTCCCCAGTAACTCAGCCCTTACTCCCACCCTGCCTATCTTCTTAGTCACATAAATTCCGCCCAAAGCCACTGGTGCTGCCTTCACAGGTCCGCCCGATAATGTTTGGAACCCACCACCGGCTTTTACACCGAGGCTCAGAAAAGGTGTAAACGTCCCCATAACCTGCGCCTGAGCACCAATTGACTTTGAGATAACTAAAATGGTAATAACAAATAGGCGAAATGATGTCATATCTCTTTTAATCTTGTTTCAGATGCAAATGTAGTGCTAAACTGCATCTCTACCGAGCCCCTACACCGAAGCTGTACCCAAAATGCAGCAAATTCTATCTGTTTTGCAGCATCAACGGGACTATCACAATATTCTATTGTTGAACAATTTTCAACTGACTTTTGCATCTGAAAATTATGGCGTATTTTGCGCCTCGTTCGTGCATTAGGCACAACACTCATATTATGAACTTTCAACTTACAGAAGAGCAGATTGCCGTTCAGATGGCGGCGCGCGATTTCGCAAGAACAGAATTGCTACCGGGCGTTATTGAGCGCGATGAAAAACAGAAATTCCCTGCCGAGCAGATCCAGAAACTGGGCGAACTCGGTTTCATGGGTATGATGGTAGATCCTAAGTACGGAGGTTCCGGCATGGATACCGTTTCTTATGTCCTTGCAATGGAGGAGATCTCTAAAGTAGATGCTTCCGCTTCGGTTTGTATGAGCGTGAACAACTCTCTCGTTTGCTGGGGACTTGAAAAGTACGGCAACGAAGACCAGAAAATGAAATACCTCACAGAACTCGCGAGCGGTCGCAAGATAGGTGCATTCCTTCTCAGCGAACCCGAAGCTGGTTCTGACGCTACATCTCAGCGCACTACCGCTGAAGACAAAGGCGACTACTACTTGCTCAACGGTACAAAGAACTGGATCACCAACGGTAATTCAGGTTCTTACTACCTCGTTATTGCTCAGACGTACCCCGAAAAAGGCCACAAAGGCATCAACGCGCTTATCGTTGAGAAAGATACTCCCGGCGTAACTGTAGGTGCTAAAGAGAACAAACTAGGTATCCGTGGTAGCGATACACACAGCATCATGTTCCAGGACGTGAAAGTCCCTAAAGCTAACCGTATCGGTGACGACGGCTTCGGTTTCACTTTCGCCATGAAGGTGCTCGCCGGTGGACGCATAGGCATAGCTGCGCAGGCATTGGGTATCGCCAGCGGTGCATACGAACTGGCACTCAAATATTCTAAAGAAAGAAAAGCGTTCGGTACTGAAATATCAAATCACCAGGCCATCGCTTTCAAACTTGCCGACATGGCTACTGAAGTAGAAGCAGCGCGCCTGCTTTGCCTCAAATCTGCATGGACTAAAGATCAGGGACTCGACTACACACTGTCTGCGTCTATGGCAAAACTTTACGCATCTGACATCGCGCAGCGCGTTACCAACGAAGCTGTTCAGATCCACGGCGGTTATGGCTACGTAAAAGAGTTCCACGTTGAACGTCTCCTCCGCGATGCCAAGATCACACAGATCTACGAAGGAACCAGCGAAGTGCAGCGCATCGTTATCAGCCGCACTGTCCTGAAAGGATAATACCAAAAACGCTTTGATTGATACACGACCGCATCCTCACCGATGCGGTCGTTTTTTATGCCAATTTCCTCACATCCAGTGTGTCCGTGCATTCGTCCAACAGTTCGGCTACCGACTTGCCGGCTACCGGGTGAATGAGATCTGCAGCTATTTCCGCCAGTGGCATCAGCACAAACTTTCTCTCTGCTATCCGCGGATGAGGCACCTCCAATACCTCAGACATTATAACCTTATCACCATAGAACAGCACATCGATATCTATCGTCCTTTGCCCCCACCTTGTGGTGCGCACCCGGTCCAGACCCTGTTCTATTTCCTGTATCGCCGCAAGTAACTGCTCTGCACTAAGACCGGTCTCCACCTCCACCACCATATTCAGAAAATCAGGCTGATCTGTAACGCCCCACGCAGCGGTCTCATATACCGATGATGAAGTGATCACCCTGCCACAGGACTCGGATATCCGCTGCAACGCTACATTCAGGATCGCAATCCTATCGCCCTCATTGCCACCTAACGCCAGATATACTCTGTTTACCATTAGCCTCAAAGGTAAGACTAACAATGATCTCTGTGGCACCCCGATGATCAGCTGTGCGCGATGAACACAGGAATATCTGCCGCTTTCAAAACCAGATCGGTTGTGCCGGGCTTAAAGAAACGAGATACTGCATTTCGCCCGAACGCTCCTGCCACCAGCAACTTATAGTTATCTTCGTTCTCCTCCATAAAGTAGTTGAACAATACATCTCTGGCGTTGCCTACAAACGAGATAATACTGTGATCTTTAAAATGGAATTTCATCCAGTCTTCAAAAAGCACCTGATTGCGCTCATCATACTTGTCTCCGCCCTCTTCAGTTATGTGCAGCACCTTCACCGGGCGGTTGCAATAGGGCGACATCAACTGTGCAAACTGCCTGATGGCAAATGCAGCTGATTTGCTACCGTCATATGCCACAACAATCTCCTTCACAGCCTCATATACCTCTGGTGCCAGCAATACCGGACACTCTGCCCCGGTCAGCACATCGGTAACAAAATGCGTGGGCACTCCCTTTTCATCCGCAAACGTTAGCAGGGGCGACACCACCAGCATGTCCGAGAACCGGCTCTCCCGCAACACCAGATCCATTGGTACGCCCTGTGCACGTACACTATGTCCCACTACCCCGCATTGAGCACACTCTTCATGAAAAAGCGCTACATTCTTTTCTATTTCCTCATCAATTTGCTGTTGCTCTTCAGGCGACAGCACTATCTCCTCCACATACATCTGCCCTGCCAGCAGCCGCACCTCGCTCTGCGCCTGCAACACACTTGTATCCTGTATAAATAAGGCCGATAATCGCTCGCCGTTCTCTTTAGCTACATCGGCAGCAAAACACACCGCCTCACGATCGTATTTTTTTCCGTCCAGTATCAGTAACATCTTTTTCATAGTTCGCGTCTGTTTTATTGCAACAAAGCTACATGTATACTACACGTAGCCACCTGACAGTCGTCAGCTACTTTCCTGAACTTAGGCAGACGCACTTTATCACAACATTGTTAATTACATCTGCATTACCATACCGCCGTGATAGTCTGGCATCGGTTTTGTACCTATTTTCATAAGACAAAATCATACCGCTATGACGCTCAGCGAAACCTGGTTCATGGAAGGCTATATCGATTTCGAACTGCAGAAGTACAGACTACTCGCCTATCTGCAAGAAGTCCGCAACCACTTCCGCGAGACTAAACTGTATCCCCAACTGGCCGACATTGTAGCCCACTACAATAACCTCATCGCCTTCCGCAACAGCAAACACACCCTGCAGAATGCATTCCCCAAGACTGCCTCAGGCATTGACCCCGAGAAGCTGCAGATCATGTATGACCGTCTGCTCGCCGATAGTGATGTAATGCAGGAACTGGAAGACATTACCGCATTTGCTACCGCGCAGATGAAGGGCACTATTGACGAAGGTGCCGGTATCTATGACTTTGTAGAAAAGAAGGTGAACATTGAACCCGTAGGCATCATACCGCTTTACAAGAACGAAGGTTATGTACTGCTGCGCATGAACGATCAGACCGAGGTGAATGTGTATACCTACACCGTCACCATATTCGAACAGCCCGATGCCCGCTACCGTGGCCTGCGCATGCAGTTTGTCGACAAGCGCACAAAAAACCTTGCGAATACGTGGGAACAAATAAAGCTCGATATCGTTCGCGATATACGCATACTACCCAACCCGGCTGTGTACCGCGTAGAAGTGCCGATGACCCTACCCTTTCAGGAGACTGTACTGCCCGTAACAAGGCGCATGCTCATCAAGTATATAGCCAACGAGGCCGCCTGACAGTAACTACTAATAGAAATTGGTGAGGTATGGATAACGCTCCTCATACAGCTGCTTCACACGGGTCAGAACCGTATTCCTAAGGCCGTCTATGTTACGCTTCTGTATGGCCGACACAAATATGGCCGAATTGTTGGTCAGCTCTTGCCAGCGTTCTTCCAACTGGTGCAGCATATCCTGTTTCACTTCATCCTCCAGCCAAGGGTCAAACACATTCTGCTCATACAGGTCCATCTTGTTAAAGATGGTGATCATTGGTTTGTCGTAGGCGCCTATCTCCTGCAGGGTCTTGTTCACCACACCCATTTGGTCTTCATAACCCGGGTGCGAAATGTCCACCACATGCAGCAGGCAGTCTGCCTCGCGCACTTCATCCAGCGTACTCTTGAAACTCTCAACAAGGTGGTGCGGTAACTTGCGTATGAAACCCACCGTATCACTCAGCAGGAAAGGCGTCTGTTCATACACCACT
>JBIKSN010000341.1:0-2836 GCA_044348585.1 Flavipsychrobacter sp. | reverse complement strand
CATAATACCCGGAACAAGGGCATTGCGTTTGCAATTACAGCATTGGCACTGGTGTTCATCAGCAAAACGCTTTATACGTGTTTCATACTGGGCATGTCATTCAACTATCTGGAACAGAGACCGTTGAAAATGAGCGATCCGGTGCGGCTTTTATTGTCGACGCTACTCCTTGCCGGTGGTTGTGTGCTGGGATCGTACAGTATGCATGACAATACCAATTCCATATTTGAGAAACTTCCGCGCATCATACTGGCGGGAAAAAACACCTTCCATATAATAGGCGGGTACATGGTGATACTTTCGGTGATCCTGTCGCCCCGCCTGCAGTCTTTCTTCAGCACCCGTCCGCTACGCTTTCTGGGGCATATCTCCTTCTCTCTTTATCTCCTTCACTGCCTTATTATAGGTTCCATCAGTTGTTTCGCATTTCTGAGACTGTATGGCCCAATGGGCTATAATACGGCGGTAGGGGTAGTTTTCGTCATCACGTTGGTAGCGGTAATGGGACTTTCTTACCTGATGGCTGAATATGTGGACATGAAGGGTGTGAAGCTGGCCGGCTATTGTTATGAACGCTTTTTCAAGCGGAAAGCTGTGTCCTGAGAAATTGTACCATCACTTGCAGGATGCTTGTTCCGGTTCCTCTGACCGATAAGAAAACCACCCTGTTTACAGCGCACCCTTCCCAGTCTGCCCGAATGCCGAAACACCATGCATGCGGTTTAGCCCACCTGCTCTCCGTCTATTTTCCGCCAATGGACATTGGCCATATTATTGCCTGAGTTAACGCGCATGTTTCAATTGATATTTAAGAGAGGTGGTACGCTGAGTATGTGCCGGAAGACCCGCACACAGGTGTTAGCTGAGATGCAAAAGGAACCTTTGTGACCATTGGTATAGGTGCAAAAAAGAAGAAGTCCCGCTGTTGCGGGACTTCCGGATATTGTTTTACGAGATGTGGCGTTGATTATTCATCTTCGTCACGGCTGCGCATTTTCCTTTTTGGTTTTGGAGCTGCGTCATCTTCGTCTTCCATTTTGTCAATTTTCCTGCGATGTACTTCGTCGCCCGGCTCGTGGTGAGCGTGCATTTTGTGACCGCAGTTGAAGTTTTTGCTAAGACCGAAGTTCATTTGCTGACCGAAAGTGAAGTTCAGTGTGTTCTGGCTGTAAGCAGCGCCATCAGCTTTCATTGTACCGTAGTTAACACCACCTACTGAGAAGTTAAGTGCGAGACCACGACCTACATTCACACCGAGAGCAGGGAAGAGGTTTGTGTAGATACCGCTCATCTTGTTTGTAGCAGGATTGCCGCCCATAGTAGTGTAACCACCCTGGTAAGCGAATTCGTACTGAGCAAACCAGAAGAATATTTCGCTCCTGCGGATGTACTGCGAGTAACGTGCGAAAGCACCTGCAGCGTACATGTTGTTAGTTGTTTTGTTAGCGGCAGTGTCTTTAACCGCGTTTTGACCCCAGCTGATGTTCACACCTACTGTCCAGTTGTGGTTGAACTGATAACCAACACCAGGAGTTGCATTCCAATTGGTATTTTTTTGAAGAGAAGGAAGCCTGTCCTGATGCAGACCTACGTTGCCGTACAACAGAATACTTCTTGGTTCCTGAGCGTTTGCAGTTGTGATTGTTCCAACAGCTAATAAAGCGAGGATCAGTTTTTTCATATCAGAATGTGTTTTGTTAACGTTCTTTGTTTAGTCTTGCAAATATAGTAGCCATTTTTAAAAATCCATAACTTTTCCAAATAATTTTTTTGGATATACGAAATGGTTGAAAATAAACTGAAAGTTAAATTTCAGACCCTTTTGCATCTATCGAGCGTCGAAGTCGATGACCACTTTCTCTGAACGCGGATGACACTGGCAGGTAAGTACATAGCCTTTTTCCACCTCGTCGTGCTCCAGGGCATAGTTCACATCCATTTCCACCTCTCCTTCGGTAACGAGCGCGCGGCAGGTGCAGCATACCCCACCCTTGCAGGCATAAGGAAGATCGGCCCCATTTCTTAACGCGGCATCGAGAATGGTCTCTCCGGTGAACGGCACTTCCATTTCGAAGGTGGCACCATCGAGTGTGATGCTCACTTTGCTCCTCGGCCCGTCGTCGGCTTTGGCATCTGCCGCACCGGCTGTTGCCGCAGGCTTGTGCTGATCGGGCGAGGTGAATAGCTCGATATGGATCTTTGCGGACGGCAGGCCAATGTCTTGCAGCTGCTGCTTTACTGAAAGGATCATGTCCTCGGGACCACAAATAAATGATTCGTCGATGGTGCTCACGTCTATGAGGTTCTGACAGAAATCAGCACACTTAGCTGCGTTGAGCCTGCCACTGAACAACGGAATGTCCATGTATTCGCGGCTAAGCACGTGGTAGATGCGCAGACGCAGCATGTACTTGTTCTTCAGCGCTTCTATTGCTTCTCTGAAAATGATGGAGTTACGCGAGCGGTTTCCGTAGACGAGCGTAAAAGTGCTGTCGGTATCACTTTCCAGCACAGCCTTCATAATGCTCATAACGGGTGTTATACCGCTACCTGCAACAAAAGCGAGATAATTCTTGCTACCCTGTCCCAGCGTTTTGGCTGTAAAGTTGCCTACCGGCGGCATCACCTCCAGCGTGTCGCCCTTGCGCAGTTGCTCGTTGGCCCAGGTTGAGAACTTGCCGTTCGAAACCTTTTTAATGGCCACCCTCAATTCGCCATCGGATGGTGCAGAGCAGATGGAATAAGACCGACGCACCTCGGCACCTTCTATGAACTTCCGGAGCGTGAGGTACTGCCCGGGAACGAACTTATAGGTACTTGCCAGTTCGGCAGGAAT
>JBIKSN010000340.1:0-2849 GCA_044348585.1 Flavipsychrobacter sp. | reverse complement strand
GCTTCGTCAATGTGGCCGACACCGTGAATGGCGCACAGATAGCCGGTTTTATAAACGTGGCCAGAAGGGTAAAGGGTACCCAGATCGCCGGTTTCATTAATATCGCCGACAGCAGCGACCGCCCCATTGGCCTCATCAACATTATAGGCAACGGAGAGCAGGCCGTGGGTGTCACTATCAACGAAATAGGCACTACCATGGTGGCCTTGCGCTCGGGTGGTAAGAAGCTATACGGCATCCTTGGTGTGGGGGTAAACGTGATGAACGGCTACCGTGCCACGGGACTGGAGGCCGGTATTGGAGCCCACTTTCCTGTGACCCGTTCGTTCAGGTTCAACGGAGAGATCACCACTTCATCGCTCACCGATCGCTGGTACAATACCGATTTCCGCTCATCTGTCCGCTTTATGCCTTCCTTCCGAGCAGGCAACATAGAGATATTCGCAGGTCCGTCATTCAACTACACCGGTTCGTCAGACATACAGGGCGTGGGCAGGGTCGGATACAGTATCTATAAATACGATTCCTACAACTTCCACCACGACTTCTCCATAGGTCTTGATGCGGGTATCCAGTACCATTTCAACAGCCGCAAGATCGTCAGAGACATCATCGCCGGAAAGAAATTTTAAAAACGGATAGGGGTAAAGGCTACTTCGGTTGTCATTACTATGTCCGCGACATCAAAACATAAATCAAACCAATAATCATATAAAACACAAACCAATGAAAAAGAGTTTAGTAGCATTATCAGCATTCGCATTAGTAGCATTCCAGTCTTGCCGCAAAGAAATAGGGCAGGGACCATCTATCACCAAAACCTACAGCCTTTCCAACTTTTCAGCTATCAATGCCGGTGTTGACGGAGAAATATACGTGACCCAGGACAGCACCTACAAGGTGGAGATCTACGGTCAGTCTAATATAATTGACAAAATAGAAACGCCTATTGAGAATGGAGAGCTGCGTTTTCAGTTCCGCAAGTACGCCCATATTGGCCGCCACGACAGGATAGTAGTGCGGGTGTCTATGCCACGTATCAATGGCCTTGGCGTCAATGGTTCGGGACACCTGTATACCAACTCACCTGTTACTACAACAAATATGGCGCTGAAGGTGAACGGATCCGGCAACATCACTATGACCTCACTGAAGGGCACAGACCTCTCAACTAACATCAACGGATCGGGCCGAGTAATAGTAAACGGCGGCGATGTGGTGAACGAAGATGTGCGCATCAGCGGCAGCGGCGACGTAGATCTACTGAACCTCTATGCCCAGAATGCAACAGTTCGCACCAGTGGTTCAGGCAACACTTCGGTATATGTGGGCAACAGGCTCGACATCAATATCAGCGGCTCGGGCAACGTTTACTACAAGGGCAATCCTGCTGTCACTAGCACCATCTCCGGCTCGGGCAAAGTGACACATCAGTAATCTCACTTCTTTAAACACCTACTTTAAGGCTTCCTGTTTCGGCACTGTCATCCACCCGGATGGCAGTGCAAGGGGAGCCTTGTTCTAAAACCAAACCAGACATGAACAAAATACAGAACACACTTATCACCTTTCTTCTATTAGTTTCCGGTATATCGCAGGTGCATGCCCAGGCAGTGCAGAACGTGCGAGGTCGTGTGATAGACGAAGCCTCAAAAGCACCCCTCACCGGCGCAGTCATAGCGCTCATTGATACCGCCCGTTCGCTGGGTGCCATATCAGAAGCCGACGGCACCTTTGCTGTGGCGGGTGTGCCCATAGGCCGCCATTCTTTCAGGGTCTCCTATACAGGTTATGAAGACCGCATTGTGAACGACGTGATAGTGACCGCCGGCAAGGAGGTGAACCTGAACATAGCCATGCAGGAGGCCATTCACAAACTCGACGCCGTGACCGTGAGCTACAGCAAGGCCCGCGACAAGACCCGCACCAACAACGACATGGCGCAGGTGAGCGCCCGCTCCTTCAACGTGGAAGAGACCCGCAAGTATGCCGGTGCATTGGGTGACCCTTCTCGTATGGCGGCCAACTTTGCAGGTGTGGTTTCTGGCAATGACAGCCGCAACGACATAGTGGTGCGAGGCAATTCACCGCAGGGTATGCTATGGCAAATGGAAGGCGTCAATATTCCCAATCCCAACCACTATGGTTCGCCCATCAGCACGGGTGGTCCCATCAGCATGGTGAACAACAACAATATCGACAAGTCCGACTTCATGACCAGCGCGTTCCCTGCACAGTATGGCAACGCTACCGCCGGCGTGTTCGATATAAAGCTGCGCGACGGCAACCGCAACAAGAACGAGTTCATGGCGCAGGTGGGCTTCAACGGCTTCGAGCTGGGTGCCGAAGGACCGCTGGGTCGAAACAAGCGCACGTCCTACCTCATCAACTACCGCTACTCCACACTGGGTGTGTTCCAGAAGATGGGTATCAGCTTTGGCACCGGGACGGCAGTGCCTTACTATCAGGACCTCAACTTCAAACTCACGTCACAAGTAGGCAAACGCTCTAAAGTGAGCCTGTTCGGTATAAGCGGCAAAAGCAATATCGAGTTCCTGGGCAAGGACGTTGATACCACAACTACCGAGCTTTATGGCGGCGACCCGTTTGCCAATGAGTACGCATGGTACGGCACAACGGTCACAGGCGTTAGCTATGAACACCAGCTGTCCGAAAAGACCTCAACCAAGTTCACAGCGGCCTATGGCGGATCGTTCCAGAAGTATCAGGAAGACTCGCTGAGCCGCACCACCTACCAGCCGATACCTGAAAGCCGCGGCCGACTGGCATCAGACAAGATCTCGGGTGTGTGGTCGCTCACGCACAAGATGAACGCCCGTAACAATATG
>JBIKSN010000339.1:0-2853 GCA_044348585.1 Flavipsychrobacter sp. | reverse complement strand
CGGACCTGCCTATCGCCAGACAAGCGAAGATGTATAGCATTGGAAGATGGTAGGATGCAGGCGCAAAAGTTGCGTTGCGCACCCTATTTTTCACTAACTTTATAAAAATATACCTTATGAAACCTATTCTATCCCTTTTGGTGCCCATGATATTGCTGGGCATGTCTTGCAAAAAAGACAGCACAATTGTGCCAACTGCTACTACCGCAACTACCAACGAAGTGATGGTACCAGCAACCGCCCCGGCCAGCGGCAATGCGGCACGCCCCGGCACGCCGGCCATAAAGGGCAACTGGCGCCTGCGGCTAACAGGTGGAGGTATAGGTGGCTGGGCGCCAATGCCTGTGAGCTATATGCGCAGATTGCGGCTGCATGCTGACCTCACCTACTCAGTTTTTAACGGCATTAGCACAAGCAACGGCACTTACACACTATCAACTGTCAGCTGGCCCTACCCTCCGGGTTACAGAAGCCTGATCACGTTCGTTCCTACACCAACCGCTCCTCCTCCGGGCACTTATATTTTCAGCCCACCTCCGGTGTATCAATACAGGTTCACGGCAGACACATTGTCGATAGTACCTGTAGCCGGTGCCGACATGATTTATGAAGTTTATGTGCGGGAGTAAGCGCACTCAGGAGTGTCCTGAACTACTTAGATAAGGTATTCGATAGAAAGGGAACAGATCAGAGCTTGATGAGATCGTCGGTCTGGGCGTCGTAAAAGTTGTATTCAGTGAGGGGCGAATCGTTGTCGGCTATCACTTTCAACTTTACGGTATGTGCCTTCTCCCATTTTTTTGCAATGGAAGGTTTCAAGAGGTTTCCCTTAGTGAGATAAGCCTCTAAGATGGGATGTACACTCAGTTTCAGTTTACGCATACCCTGGCTCACCACATATTTCAGGTCTTTCTCAATATCATCGGCCAGCAGTATAGACGGACCTATTTTGCCGGTTCCGCGGCAGGTAGGGCATTCTTCTGCAGTGGTGATGTTGATCTCGGGACGCAGGCGCTGGCGCGTTATCTGCATGAGCCCGAACTTGGATATAGGCAGGACTGTGTGACGGGCACGGTCGGTGGCCATGAGCGCCTCTACCGCATCGAGCAGTTGCTTGCGGTTCTCGGCCAGCTTCATGTCTATGAAGTCTATGATGATGATACCGCCCAGATCGCGCAGGCGCAACTGGCGCACTATCTCGGTTGCGGCCTCAAGGTTGGTGGCAAGGGCGTTCGCTTCTTGTCCGGCCTCGGGGCTGCGGGTGCCGCTGTTCACATCAATAACGTGCAATGCCTCGGTATGCTCTATGATGAGGTAGGCACCACTGTTCAGGTTCACGGTCTTGCCAAACGCGGCTTTCACCTGCTTGGATATTCCGTAAGTATCAAAGATATTCTGCTGTGCAGTGTGCAGGCTCACAATGTCCTCCTGACCAGGCGATACGCGCGAGATATAGTCGCGGGCCACGGTCATGAGGTTCTTGTCGTTGGTAACAACCTTCTGGAAGGAGTCGTTGAGCAGATCGCGCAGGATAGACGTGGTCTTGTCCTGTTCGCTCTGTATCATCTGGGGAGCTTTGGCACCTTTCAGGTTGTTCTGAATGCTCTTCCACATCTTCTCCAACTCCAGTATGTCGGTATGCAGCTCGGCGGTGTTCTTGCCCTCGGCAGCCGTACGCACTATGACACCAAAGTTGCGTGGTTTTATGCTCTCTACTATGCGTTGCAGGCGCTTGCGTTCTTCGGCAGAATGGATCTTGCGCGACACTGCCACCACATCGTTGAACGGAGTGACCACTACAAAACGACCGGGCAGCGATACCTCGCAACTGAGACGGGGACCCTTTGAAGAAATAGGCTCTTTGAGCACCTGAACCAGCACCTCGGGTTTTCCGTTGAATACCTCTGTGATCTTACCGGTCTTCATGATCTCGGCCTCGTTCTTAAAACGGCTGAAATCATCGCCCCAGGTAGCATTGCCCTCTACACAGGCCTTGGTAAACTTGAGCAAGGAACGCAGGTAGGGACTAAGATCGGTATAATGCAGGAAGGCATCTTTTTCGTAACCAACATCTACAAATACGGCATTGAGCCCGGGCATGAGCTTCTTGATCTTGCCGAGGTATACGTCTCCTACGGCAAATTGCCCTTGCCCACGCTCGTAGTGCAGTTCGACCAACTTCTTGTCTTCAAGAAGCGCGATCTCAACACCCTCGCCAGATGCATTGATTACTAATTCTTTGTTCATTGGAATGTACCAAAACGGCTGCAGCTGCGTGCAGGGTACGGTGGTACCTGCGCAAATGCTGTAATAATAACCGGCACATCATATGCGGCGCGGGGCGCTACATATGATGTGCGGTAAAAATAACGGCAGCTTTATAAAAGGAAGCAGCGGGAGTTATAGCCTACTTGTTCTTCTTATGACGGTTCTTCCTCAAACGCTTTTTACGTTTGTGTGTAGCTATCTTATGACGTTTCCTCTTTTTACCACAAGGCATAATATGAGTTTTTAAAAGTTACTTTAATGAATTTATATGCTGGTCGATCTCGCGGCTGAATTCGGGGTTGTTCACCACCTTTTTACATCTTTCGAGCATCTCGATCGCCTTTTGTTTATTTCCTGTTCCTTCGTAAGCCTGAGCAAGGAAGTATAACGCTTCTTTGTTTTCGGGCTCTTTTGTCAGTACGGTCTCAAAGCGTTTTACAGCTTTATCGAACTGTCCCGACTGTATCGACATCCGTCCGAGCAACATATTTGCCGGGACATTGTCGGGTTTTTCTTTAGTTACCGCCAGTGCCATCTGCACACCTTTCATAGGTTCCGAGGTTCCCTGAATGTATGCTGAAGCCA
>JBIKSN010000074.1:0-11804 GCA_044348585.1 Flavipsychrobacter sp. | reverse complement strand
TTTACTTTTATTTTTGTAAACCATGCTTTACTTTTGTGTTGTCAATGGAATAGTAGTCTAAAAACCACAATCATGACCAGTACATTCAAACTTGCGGATCACAAATACAAAAAAGTATCTATCATTATCGCAGCAGCAGGCTTTTCGCTGGCGATAGCAGAACTGCTTACTGAGGCAATTATCTTCCCAGCCTTGTCTTTCGGATTTCATCTTCAGATCTGTCTGTTCATCGGCATTATGGGGCTCATCAATCTGGCGATGTGCAAAGAGAAAGAAGAAGACGAGCGCGTAAAAGCCATCCGATCGAAAGCAATGATGCAAGGCTTCATCTTTACCTGTATTATTTTGACGTCGTTCTCAATAAATGTGTCTCTGTTTCCGTTCATCGCCCCTGAGGATTTTGTAGGGATGATGGCTCGTAAGGAGGACTATTCCTATGCGGGAATACTACTGATGGCCTTTCCTGCAATTTCGGTCATTTCCTATCTGGCATTATTCAACTACGGACTGCGCAATGATGAAAACTGGGACTTTAACGATACTATGACCCCAAAAGAGAACATTGTCAGGAATAAAAAGTATATACTGATAGAAAGATTGATATGGTTGACCATTCTGGCTGCCATGATCATATGGAGTAAAATGTCAAAATAATCTTCTATTCGATCACAGTAAAAAAACACGATCATGAAAGGAATGAAAGTAATGTATGACTACAATGGTAAGATCAAGGGGATCATTATATCTGCCGTTGGTCTGGCGCTAACCATTTCAGAGAAAATTCACCCATGGGCGGTCACATCGCGCTTCACGGCTGATGAACACCTGGCGTTTTTCAAGTGGATGGCATTGCTGGGTCTTGTTACCATAGCCTACAGCAAAGAGAAACTGGAAGACGACCGATCGACGGCCATACGCCTGAGATCTTTGCAAATAGCCTATATGCTGCAGACAGCAGTGATACTGGGTATGGCCCTAACGCTGAGCCATTCGCCGGAACCGATAGACGCCTCTATACTGTTTATGATGGCTGCAATAGGAGTAGTGATGCACCTGCTCCTGTTCCACATAGGCCTTTACTTCGATGACCTGTGGGAATACAATGACACAACCACATTGGGCGAGCGGCTTAAGAACATCGGGCGCAACAAATGGAGCCTGCTGGTGTATCTGGCGATCTCAGGCGCAATGCTATTATCTTTAACCATCTTTGCGTAGACATGAAGAATACCATAAAAGTGGAACGGGCCAAAATGAACATCACCCAGTCTGAACTGGCTGAGGCGGTGAAGGTTTCTAAGCAGACGATACATTCAATAGAGTCGGCCCGCTTTGTACCATCTACGGTACTTTCACTAAAAATTGCACGGTTCTTCAACACCACAGTTGAGACCATCTTTGAACTGGAAGAAACAGACTAAAACCGATCAATACCATCTTTTAAACCAAAAACCAAAACCAGAAATTTTATGAGACCACAGATCTATCTGGCAACAGCTTTGCTACTGCTATGCCTTTCGATGAACAAAACAGCAAATGCGCAGACAACAGGCAGCTACGACACTACTATCTCGTTCTTGAGCGGAACAAGGGCTATGGCAGTGTACGTACCCACCAGCTACACTGCAGGTACACCGCACAAACTTATGGTATGCCTGCACGGATTGGGCGACACCTGCACGAACTACCGCAACGCACTTATCGGCACCCTGACATGGAACACCAACATGCCCAATACTATTTACGTATGTCCGGAAGCCTCATCGCGCAATGCTGACTATTACTTCCCCACCGGTGCCGAGGGAATAATACAAGCAAGCATAGATTATGCAAAGTCGCTCTATAACATTGACACCAACGAGATCATCCTACAAGGATTTTCATTGGGTGGCAGAGCAGCGCTGCGGTACGGGCTGGACAACTACGGCAAATTCAAAGCTCTGCTACTTAATACACCAGCCATACAGGGCGTGAAACAGGCACTCAGCGGTACGGCATATCCTTTCAACTATGCCAACGCAAAGAAAATACCTGTTTACATGACGCATGGGGGAACAGACCAACTATATACCGGACCGATCGACACTGCCTACATGAATCTGATGCTGAATGACTGTCCGGCAATATTACGTCGATACCCCACTATGGGCCACACAATACCGGCCTTCAGCAGCATGAGTGACTTCCCGGCATTTGCAACTGAGCCACGTGCAGCAGGAGCCGACCTACATGTGGTAACGCCTGTAGTGGCCTCCAGAGTGTGCTCAACAACTGTGCCGGCGCAATGTCTGGTACGCAACACCGGCACCGACACCATAAACACCATTACCCTGAACTACTCGACCGGTAGCGGAAGCATGACCCACACGTGGACCGGCAGTATGCCGCCTTATGGACATACGTTCATCACATTGCCCGCGCTTAGCCTTACTGCAGGCACGTCCACACTGTCTGTTTCAGTTGGGACAGTAAATGGCACAGCAGACACTATAACCGGCAATAACAGTGCCACGGCAAGCATTCAGGTACAAAATACAGGCGCACCACTACCCTACTTCGAAGGATTTGAAGGTGCATTTCCACCAGCCAACTGGACGCATGTGAAGCAAGGTGACGCCTACGCCCAGTTTGACCTGGACGATGTGGTTAAGAAAACCGGTAATGCATCGATGTTTGCGTTCAACACGATCCTACTGTTTGATAATGCAGAACGTAAGGACGAAATGTTGCTGCCGGTACTGAATCTTACTACAGGATCGGACCCTTATATGTCTTTTGATGTAGCCTATAACTATCACAGGTACACACCACCGTACCTCACTGTAGATACGCTTTTCGCAGATACCTTGTCTGTAATGGTGTCGACGGATTGCGGCGCCACCTACACAACCGTCTACGAAAAGGGAGGCGCGCAACTCGCGACATACTCCGACCCGATAATGAACCCCACGTCAGTAACCGCGACATACGGCACACCTGCAAGCGGCAATTGGCGCACCGAGAACATAAGCCTGAATGCTTATGCAGGATCTGCCGACGTGATGCTGAAGATAGAGTACAGGTCGGCACTTGGTGGCTGGCTGAATGTGGACAATGTACGTGTGGGCACAGGTGCAGTGTCAGTGCAGGAAATTGGGCAGAATAAAGCTGTCATCTTCCCCAACCCTGCATCGGACCTGCTGAACATCAGCACCGGCCAAGCGATAGATAACGTTACCATCACCGATATGACAGGAAGAATGGTAATGAGCCTGAACGAAGTGAAATCAACGCGGGTCACCATTCCTACGACAGACCTTACTAACGGTATGTATCTGGTGAGCATATCCACGGCCGGCAACGTAGAAACCGGCAATGTAATTATTCACCATAAATAAATAATTTTACCAGTATCAGAGGCCGCTGCGCTAAAATGCCGCGGCCTCGAGTATTTTGCAGGGGAATAGTGATAGATTTAGCCAATGTACGAATAGCACATCACGATAGCTTTTAACACTTTTATAATAGCTTTACTATCATTCGGAATAGTTTATTTAATATTTTTGCATTGCAATAAGTAGACACATGGCAGACAATAAATTGACCACATTCAGAAAATTGTTCGCGATACTTCAGTTTCAGAAACGGGAGATATCGTCGATCTATTTCTACGCGGTCTTTGCGGGTTTGGTGCAGTTGGCTGTGCCGGTGGGTATTCAAAGTATCATCAGCTTTGTATTGGGCGGAGCTATATCAACCTCACTGGTGCTATTGATCATCTTCGTGATACTGAGTGTATTCTTTGCGGGCTTCATACAAACAAATCAGATGAAGATCACTGAACGGATACAGCAACAGCTTTTTGCACGTTATTCCTTCAGGTATGCACAAGCACTGCCGAATCTCAATATGCAGTCGGTAAACAATTACTATCTACCTGAACTCACTAATCGCTTTTTTGACACAATTTCTCTGCAAAAAAGTATCTCAAAACTTCTGATAGACATACCGGGGGCTACCATACAGATTTTGTTTGGTCTGGTACTTCTATCATTCTACCATCCTGTGTTCATAATGTTCGGCATCTTGCTACTTGCTGTGTTGTTTGCAATACTCTGGTATACCGGCAACCGTGGATTACAAACCAGCCTGCAGGAAAGTGACCATAAATACAAAGTGGCCGGTTACCTGCAGGAAATAGCCCGGACTGTTTACAGCTATAAGTTCGGAAGAAATAGTACCGTACATATTGAAACCACAGACGAGCATGTAACGAACTATCTCAAAGCCCGCACCTCTCACTTCAAAGTACTGTTGTTCCAATATTGGACACTCATCTCCTTCAAAGTAACCATTATCGCTGCTATGCTTATTGTAGGCTCGGTACTTCTGGTTGGTCAGGAACTAAACATAGGTCAGTTCATTGCTGCTGAGATGGTTGTTATGCTGGTAATAGACTCCGTTGAGAAGCTGATCCTAAATCTGGAGAAGGTCTATGATGTACTGACTTCTGTAGAAAAGATCAATAAATTACTTGAGAAACCAACCGAGAAAAACGGAACAGCCCTTATCGAAAGTAACGACAAAGGGATATCAGTATCGATCCGCGAACTGACGTTCAGCTTCGACTCCAGGCAGCATATCCTGAACAACGTGAATCTTACAATAAATGCCGGTGAGAAGATTGCAATTTCAGGAACTAACGGCAGCGGAAAATCAACATTATTGAAAGTTATGGCAGGTGTGTACCCCGATTTCAGCGGCACTCTGCTGATAAATGATATCGCGCTGTCCAGCTATGATCTGAGAAAACTCCGGTCGCATTTCGGTATGCTTTTTCATAGTCAGGATATTATCGATGCAACCATTAAAGAAAATATCTGCCTGGGCGATACCAACATCACTCACCAGAAACTGAATGACCTTGCAGAGATCGTCGGTCTTAAAGAGTTCATTCAGTCGGACCAATCAGGATACGACCGACATTTACATCCGTCAGGGCAGCATCTTCCGGCTCGTACCATAAAAAAGATTCTTCTGATGCGCGCACTCATACACAAACCCAAGATGCTGTTACTTGAAGAGCCTTGGCTGGGATTGGAGGATCAACACGCAACACGCATCAAAGAGTATTTGTTGAACGAACTACCTGCAACTACTGTGATTGCAGTGGCCAATGACCCGTCGTTTGCAGAACATTGCAATAAATCGATCATTATGAGTAGGGGTACAATTTCTGAAATAAAGATCAATCAGGCATGAATGAGATATACAGGCAACTAGGGAAGGATGGTATGCCGAACCATCTGCAAGCCACAGACTCCATCTATCTTGAAGGAAAACGGAGTCGTGTTCGCTACTGGCTGCTCGGCACAGTGGCGCTTGCCATCATTGTGCTGTTTCTGCCATGGACCCAGAACATAAGAACGCGCGGCAAAGTGACCACACTGCGGCAGGAACACAGGCCACAGCAGATGAATTCGATCATTGCAGGACGAATAATCAAATGGTATGTAAAAGAAGGTGACTTTGTGCGTAGAGGCGATACTATTGCCCAACTTGCCGAGGTTAAGGACAGCTATCTGGATCCGAAACTGCTGGAGCGAACCCGAGATCAGGTAATAGCGAAACAATCAGGAGTTGCTTACTACAGCACCAAGATATCTGCGATAGACGCTCAGATAGCTGCAATGGAGCAAACATTGGCACTGAAAACAAGACAATTGAAACTGAAAGTTGTAGCTGACAGCATGGAGGCCGCAGCTGCAGCCAATGACCACAGGATTGCAGAAGAGCAGCTTCGCAGGCAACGAATCATGAAGGACAGCGGGCTTGCCTCTACGCTGCAATTGGAACAACGCATTCAGGCTGTGCAGAATACGCTCGCGAAAAAGATAAGTGCAGAGACGAAATTCCTGAATACGCGTACAGACCTGATGCAGGTGCAGCAGGAGTTTTTCGAAAAACTGGCTAAAGCACGCGGAGAAAAAGCAAGCGCAGGGAGCGAAATAGCAAGTACCCAGGCAGAGATAGCAAAGCTGGACAACCAGTATGCAAACTATGCCATAAGGAACGGGATGTACTATTTACTGGCTCCGCAGGACGGACAGGTGACACAGGCAGCAAAATCTGGTATCAACGAAATAGTGAAGGAGGGCGAGAAGATCGCGGAGATCATCCCGACTCAGGTTGAGCATGCAGTTGAAATGTTCGTGAGACCGTTTGATCTCCCGTTGCTTTCAAAGGGGCAAACCGTTCGCTTTTTGTTCGACGGTTATCCGGCAATAGTATTCAGTGGTTGGCCTAAAGCTTCTTATGGTACCTTTAGTGGAAAAATAGTAGCCATTGAAAGCTCTACCAGCGACAATGGAATGTTCAGAATACTTGTGTCGCCGGATACCACAGTGAAGCCATGGCCCATTACGCTAAAGATGGGAGCCGGAGCCTATGGAATTGCTTTGCTGAACACAGTGCCGGTGTGGTATGAGCTTTGGCGAAATGTGAACGGATTCCCGCCCAACTTCTACGTGGGCAAAAAAGATAAAGATGATTCTAAGAAAGCTAAATAATATCTTCACGTTTATGGTATTGGTGCTGGGCAGCTTTGGCGCCCATGCGGATACGACGCGATATCTCTCGAAAGACGAGTTTATCAGCGTAGTTCGGGCCTATCATCCTGTGGTGAAGCAAGCTGACATACAGGTAGCCAAAGCAGCTGCCGACGTATTGCGCAGCAGAGGAGCTTTCGATCCGAAATTGGGAGCCGATGCCGGACAAAAGTCATTCGGAGATAAACTGTATTACAACTACCTGAGCCCGGAGATCACCATTCCAACATGGTATGGGGTAGAATTCAAAGCAGGGATCGAAAATTTCAGCGGAGACAGGCTCAGTCCGGATGTCACAGAGGGAAAGGTAACATATGCAGGCATGAAGGTACCAGTGAACGGTATTGTTTACGATAAAAGAAGAGCGGCGTTACAACAAGCAAAGATCTTCAAAGAAATGAGTGAGGCGGAACGAAAGCTCACCGTCAATGAGCTGATGTTTGATGCCATTGCCGCATACTGGAACTGGGTGAAAGAATACCAGATGTATGAGGCAGTCACTTCGCTGGTATCTGCTAATGAAGAAAGGATGAAATTCCTTAGGGTTGAAGTGGAGCAAGGTTCCCGCCCCGCAATTGATACAGTAGAGGGCGATGCTCAGTATCAGGTAATATTGCAGCAGCAGAACAACGCGCTGATAAACTTCAGAAATGCCGGACTTGACCTATCGAACTACATGTGGATGGAAAACGGAGAATCACTGAGTTGGATTGAAGGTATTGTGCCCGACCGCATATCAGCAAATGTCTTGCCAACGCCGGCAGAAGTTCCGGAACTAAGCGGACTATTAAGTGCAATAGACCTGCATCCGAAATTACAGACGCTGGACAGAAAAATAAGCGCCCTGGCAATAGACCAAAAGGTAAAAACGCAGGATCTTCTGCCTAAGTTATCGCTCAGTGCCAACATGCTCTCGAAAGGGTATGGACTACCCGGAGACGTAAGCAGCAACTATCTTTCAGGCAATCACAAAGTGAGTCTCGACTTTGGTGTGCCGCTTTTTCAGCGCGAAGCGCGCGGAGGACTACAGGCGGCAAAATTGAAAATTCAAGAAACCGGGTATGAAAAAGACAGGGTAACCTTGCAAATTGAAAACAAGATCAAGAGCTATCACAACGAGTATGTTTCTTTGCAGTTACAGCTCAAAAACTACGAACGCGCCTTGAGTGCCTACCGGCAATTGTACAGGGGTGAAGATCTGCGGTTCAGGATCGGTGAGAGTACCATGTTCCTGCTGAACAGCAGGGAGATAAAAGTTCTGGAAGCGATGCAGAAACTGGTAGAATTGCGCGCAAAATGCCGAAAGGCACATGCCGGTATATTTTATGCCGCCGGTCTGCTCAACTAATATTCGTATTCTTATTTTTTCTTACCGGCATCCAGCGCACTGTAAACAACATGTGCCAGGTATTTGGCAAGTTGCGTAGCATCCTTGCCCCCACCAAAGTCGGTAAGGCGCGGCAAATGATCTCTGAAATAAAGCTGATGATGTGCAGTTTCTATCATGGTACTTGCCAACGAATGCGGATACTGATATCCCGGCCTGTATTCAAGAAAGATCCCTGCTATACGATGACAAAGATCTTTATATGGCTTGAACAACATCGCCTTATTGTCTGCAGCCACATGTTTGGTGAAATATGACTTATTTCCTTCCGCAACAACTATGTTGTGCAAGGCAACTCTGTTAATATGCTCGAGAGCGATCGGATCTTCCTCTTGCATTATGAGCAAATTAATAACAGTATCAATCTTTGCCTTGGGATCCTTTACGTTATTTGTATGAAAAATCAACTGATATTCTATCCACGTCCAGAACCAGGTGGTTATATAGGTGAGTAGCCGATGCTTATTCTCAAAATAGCGATAGATACTGGCCTCGGTGGTTCCAATGCGCTGTGACAGTTTCTTAAACGTAAACTCCTCGAAACCGATCTCATCTATGAGTTCAATACCATGACTGATGATGTTCCGGCCCAATTCAGACGACTCAGGCTCCCTGACATAAAGGGCGCTGTTCATTTCGATCTGTAAGTGAAGTCTCATATTTATTACTGCAGTTGCAAAATTAGCACTTATCATGCTATTTATATCATAAACACAACCAATGCTGTCATAGACAATAGTTTTACTATTATATCAAATAGCTTTTATACTTTTGCAACATCAAAGAGTAAGATGCTGGGCTCAAAAAAAATAGGAATACTGGGGGGTGGACAACTGGGAGCAATGCTGATCCGTTCAGCGATTGACTTTGGTACTGATATAGCTGTGATGGACAAAGATCCTCATTCCCCGGCTGCGCGGTACACAAGAGAGTTTATATGCGGCGACCCCAAAAACCACGACGATGTTGTTCGTTTCGGAAAGGGGTTAGATATTCTTACGGTAGAAAAGGAAGATGTGAATGTGGAAGCCCTGAAAGAACTCAGAATTATGGGAGTGCAGGTGTTTCCTTCTCCTGAACTGATAGAGCTGATTCAGGATAAGCTCACACAGAAGCAATTCCTGCAGCAACATGGAATACCTGTGGTGCCCGGAATCGCTGTGAATGGAAAAAATGAACTGAAGAACATTTCCAACAAGCTACCTGGCTGTCTGAAAAAGCGCAGGGGTGGCTACGACGGAGCGGGAGTAATGATAATAAGAACAGAAAAAGATATTGAAAGAGCTTTCGATGGACCATGTGTATTGGAAGAGCTGGTAAGCATCAAGTACGAATTGTCAGTGATAGTAAGCAGAAATGTGTCGGGAAACATAGCCTGCTACGACCCGGTAATGATGGTGTTTGACAATGAACGATTCGTACTTGACTACCAGTTATGTCCGGCCAATATAGGCGCAGATATGGCCATGAAGGCTCAGGACATTGCAAAACTTGTTGCAGATAAACTGGAATTGGTAGGCATCCTGGCTGTGGAAATGTTCCTAACCACTGAAGGAGAAATACTAGTGAATGAATTGGCACCTCGTCCGCACAACAGCGGCCACCATACGATAGAGGCCTGTGTCACTTCGCAATACGAACAACATCTGCGGGCAATATTGGATCTGCCACCGGGAGATACTACAACCAAAGCTCCCTCAGTAATGATAAATATCCTGGAAAATACATCTCTTAAAGCAGAAGAAGTAGATTTGCAGATGCGTGCTTTATTGGCCTCGTCCAACACTCACGTACATTGGTACGGAAAGAAGGAAAGGCGAGAAGGCAGAAAGTCAGGACATATAACCATTACGGCTCCTGCCATAGACCAGGCAATAAAGAAAGCTGAGATCATACGCAGTATTCTAAAATAGCAACATGAACAGCAACATCCAGGTAGGTATTATTATGGGCAGTAGCTCTGACCTCGACATTATGAAAAAGGCAGCAGATGTACTGTCTTCAATAGGCATTAGCCACGAGATCAAAGTCGTCTCTGCCCACCGCACACCGGAAGCGATGTTCGAGTATGCCTCATCTGCCGAGGAACGTGGTCTGAAAGTGATCATAGCGGGTGCCGGCGGCGCGGCTCATCTGCCGGGTATGGTTGCAGCGCTTACAACGATACCTGTCATTGGGGTACCTGTAAAATCATCCAACTCGCTTGATGGCTGGGATTCACTTTTGTCCATCGTGCAGATGCCAAACGACATACCGGTAGCCACAGTTGCAGTGAATGGCGCACACAATGCCGGATTACTGGCTGCTCAGATCCTGTCGATCACAGACGCGGAGATCCGAAAGACACTGCACGAGCGAAAGAGAGCAAATAAAGAGAAAGTAGCCGCCCAGAATGAGGCCCTACTGAAAAAATAATACGGTAAATGAATACTGATATCTTACTGAGCAATCTTTCGAATCCAACATTACTTTTCTTTGTTCTCGGAATATTTGCCACAGTATTAAAAAGTGACCTCGAGATCCCAGCATCCACCTCGAAGTTTATATCATTATACCTGCTTTTATCCATAGGCTTCAAGGGCGGACAGGAACTTGCCCATAGTGGCCTGAACAAAGAAATACTTCTTACTCTTCTTGTGTGTATAGCCCTCGCGGCGCTTGTACCGCTGTACACATTCTTCATCCTTAAAAGGAAACTAAGCGTAGAAAACGCAGGAGCCATCGCTGCAACGTATGGTTCGGTGAGCGCTGTTACGTTCGTAACAGCTACCTTATTTCTGGATACAGTCAAGGTTGCATTCGGCGGACATATGGTTGCCGCTATGGCCCTGATGGAAGCACCCGCAATTGTGATAGGCGTGTTGCTGATGCGCAGATATAGCAGTGAGAAGCACGAATCGAGCCTGGGTCATCTTATAAAGGAGTCGCTCACGAACGGATCAGTACTGATGATTTGTGGCAGCCTGTTAATCGGCATCATATCAGACGCAAAAGGAGCGGAAGGTATCAAACCGTTTACTACAGACATATTTAAGGGCTTCCTTGCCATCTTCCTGCTGGAGATGGGCATGGTAGCCGCAAGAAGGTTTGCGGCGTTCAGGAACTACGGCCTGTTTGTGAGTCTGTTCGCTCTATTTGTCCCCGTTATTAACGGACTGATCGCTGTGTTCATCACAGGGTTCCTGCCGATAGAACCGGGCAATCGACTACTGGTAGCCACACTTGCGTCAAGCGCATCCTACATTGCGGTGCCGGCGGCGATGAGGCAGATAGCCCCCAAGGCTGATCCGGGTCTTTATATTCCTATGGCGCTCGGCATCACCTTTCCGTTCAATATATCTTTGGGCCTGCCCCTCTACTGGATGCTGATAGAAATGTTGCCTCATTCTTGAGGGTTTATCAGCTAAATTGATGTGGCGATAAATGCCATAAAGGATGTAGATACATTTAATCTCCTAAATTTGTTCAATAAACAATCTGAAGTTCTATGGAACGTAAAGAGTTTCTGAAGAGAGGAGTATTGGCCAGCGCGCTGGCCTACCTGAATGCAGCATTTTCGGCACCGGCACGTGCAGCAGCAAAGTTATCAGCGTCGCGATATCGCGGGGTGGAAGGTGTTCTCTCGCCTACCAATACACACATGGTAGGGAATGGGTTTAAAGTGATGAACTTCTTTCCAAACGGAAAAGGTTTTGAAGAGCGTATGAGCCCGTTTTTCCTGCTAGATTTCAATGCTGAGGTCAGCTATCCTCCGTCAGAGATCTCACGTGGCGTGGGTGTGCATCCGCATAGGGGCATTGAGACCATAACGTTCGCTTATAAAGGATCGG
>JBIKSN010000337.1:0-2881 GCA_044348585.1 Flavipsychrobacter sp. | reverse complement strand
CGTTGTAAAGGGCAAGGGTAAACTCACCATCAAGTTTGAAGGTGAAGACGGTACAACCATCGAACACGAAGTGTACAACTTCAAAGATGACGGTGTGGCGCTGGCAATGTATAATACAGACGAGTCTATAACCGGGTTCGCACGTGCTTGTTTCAATCTTGCATTGCAGAAAAAATGGCCGTTGTACCTGTCTACCAAGAACACCATCCTCAAGAAATATGACGGACGCTTCAAAGATATCTTTGAGGACATCTATCAGAAGGAGTTCAAGGCCGCTTTCGACAAGGAGAACCTCGTTTACGAACACCGTCTTATTGACGACATGGTTGCGAGTGCGTTGAAGTGGAATGGAAATTTTGTGTGGGCATGTAAGAACTATGACGGTGACGTGCAGAGCGATACTGTTGCTCAGGGCTTCGGTTCACTCGGTCTCATGACCTCTGTACTGGTTACTCCTGACGGACAGACCATGGAGGCAGAGGCAGCGCATGGAACTGTAACGCGTCACTACCGCGAATACCAGAAAGGTCGTCCGACATCTACCAACCCTATCGCGTCTATTTTTGCATGGACACGTGGTCTGGCGTTCCGCGGCAAGTTGGATGGCAACAATGACCTCATCAACTTTGCAAACGCGCTGGAGCAGGTATGTATCGAGACCGTAGAAAGCGGTAAAATGACAAAGGATCTGGCAGTTTGTATACATGGCAACAAAGTGAACCATGGCGAACACTATCTGTATACCGAGGAGTTTCTTGATGCACTTAACGATAATCTTACAAAGAAACTTGCTTAAATAATTAGCTTGAAGTTAATAGGAACGGGCCGGGTTACCGGCCCGTTCCTATTTTAACATAACTATATGTGTGGGTCGGGAAGCGGCAGATCATTGATAGACTAAATTGCCGCAAAGCCACCGCATGACAACTTCACGTAACAAACACACATTTGCAAAATGGACAGCTTTAATAGCAGTTATGCTGTTCTTCGTCCTGATAGGTTTTCCGTCCCTTATCCGCAAGCGGCCTGATACGTTGGCTACTTCAACACCGGTAACTGAGAAAACAATCTATAAGACCATTTATAGTACCGATGATAGTGCATCGCTCATTGGGTTCGAGTTGCACACATGCAACCATATTGAGGGGAGATCTGTTGTGAAACAATGTAGTGTTATTGTAAGGGAGATGGACCCGGAGAAAGACAACTATAAGACCTATTGCAAAGACATAGCAAGGGATCTGCTTGAAATGTACCGAACGGAGAAATTGTCGGTCAATATATTCGACAGCTTTGAGGCATACACCCTTGCCATGGATGAGTCTCGGTTGTTGACCGCCGATGAACAACGATATGTAGCTGCGCATAAAATTGCATCGCTTTATTCAGCCGACGAAGAAGGGCACAGCTATTTCCGATTACTATACTACCCCGAAGCAAATGATGAACGATCGGGCCAGGAGTTGTTAGATGATGTTTGGCTAGCCCGCTCCAGATCTCTTTAATTAATCTTGTAATGCGCGTCCGGGCAGCTGTTCAAGGTTTCCGGGTTTCAGCATTTCATAGATTCTTTTTGATAAGGCTACGGCTTTTTTGTCCACATATTTCGTGAAGAGTATTGACAGAGGTATAAGAACGAGAGTACTGCAGATAAATGCAGTCAACGCGCCAATATGGTAACCCACTGTTTTATACAATGCAAGAAATGCAGCGCATCCTACTGAGCCAATAATTGGTACGTGCAAAAGGTATAAGGAGAACGATATCTTCCCAAGTTGCCTAAACAAACGCTTGCCGGGTATAGTTTGATACGACGGACGGGTAACGAATACGTAGACCAGAAGGTATGCGCCAACTACGTGGTACCATGGTGCGAAGTCGAGTAAGGTTAGACCCAGGTGCTCAAATATAGTGCCTGCTTTATTGCCGTTTGACGGGAATGAACCAAGTAATAGGGCGAGCGCTAGTATGCCGAGAGCTACGGGCCGCCGGATCGGTGGGGCATCCTGGGTTCTCTTCTTTTCAAATATAGCAAGGTAAATACCTGAAACAAAGCTCACATAGGCCGACTGGTTGGAGTAGTAGAAGTAGAAAAATACTAGCAAGAGTAAGACGGGCCGGTAGCCAACTGAATGAGTGAAAAGCAGAAACGCGAAAACGCGAAAACGAATAGTGACCCATATAGCTCAAATGAAATGGTCCAGAGGACAGTATTAAAGATGCTGTTACCTTGAAACATAGTGCTGTAGAACAGGCAGTTCAAAAGTTTAGAGGACGGTGCATCGAATTGCCACATGTGACTGAACCACCATTCAGACCCGGTGATGGATGCTACTCTGACGTTGGAAAATGCATGTGACATCATCAATACATAAACGAACAGCAACGACACGGCTACCGGAACGAACAGCCTTGTGAATCTGCGGTGCATACCTGAAACCAATAGTTCAGGGTCGTTGGTCTGAATGTATTTTCTACTCAGGACGAAACCGCTGAGTGTGAAGAAAACATGGACCCAAAAGTTCCCGTTTGTCAGTACACTAAGGGGGCTCAGTCCATACATTGTATCAAGCCCATTTTGTTTCCCCGGTGCGGCCACACCGGTGTAGGTTGATGTGTAGAATACCAAAAGAAAGTGATGTACGAATACCAGAAAGGCTGCTATGCCTCTGATGCCATCGAGGTAGGGTACTGAAGATCTGTGGGCTTACATAGGATATTGATAGGGTTTGATACTACATTCAGAAACAATGTATTCAGCAACACACAAAACAAAATCTATGCCAATAATGTAATGCCCGGTTAAAAAAACGCCCCGACTCTGATTGAGTCGGGGCGTATAAAAAGATATCTCGGATCAGTTTATTCCTCAGCAGGTTTA
>JBIKSN010000335.1:0-2886 GCA_044348585.1 Flavipsychrobacter sp. | reverse complement strand
GCCATCAACATCCTGCTCGATTCACCTGCTTACAAAAAGAAGAAATTCCAGTACGATGTCAAATGGGGCATCGATCTGCAGAGCGAACACGAACGTTACCTGGTTGAAAAACACTTCAAAAAGCCGGTTATCGTTACAGGCTACCCCAAGGATATCAAGGCCTTCTACATGCGCATGAACGACGACGGAAAGACCGTTGCCGCAATAGACATCCTCGCTCCGGGAATCGGAGAGATCGTGGGTGGCTCTCAGAGGGAAGAACGCCTCGATATGCTCATGAAGCGCATGGAAGAGATGCACATCTCTGCCGAAGAACTCTACTGGTACCTCGACACCCGCCGCTTTGGCACGGTGCCGCATGCCGGCTTCGGACTTGGATTCGAGCGTATGGTATTGTTCGTTACAGGAATGACCAACATCCGCGATGTGATCCCTTTCCCTCGCACGCCGAAGAACGCGGAATTCTAATTTCTACCAATACTTACTATAAAAGCAGAAGGGATGCCGACCGGCATCCCTTCTGCTTTTATAGCGATTCAAATTCTTAGTATTTCATCAGATTTCCGGTGTATTCCTTAGCACCGCTTACCATGCGGACGAAGTACATACCGGTTGGCAGTTCGCCGGCATTCACGGCATTGATAGTACCGGTGTGTAATACCTGAGACTGAACCATACGGCCATCAGCCGAATACAACTGGAAGTCCATAGTCTGTTCGCTGCTTTCTGGCAATACAATGTTCCAAACAGTATTGGTAGGATTAGGGAAGATATCCACACCTTCCATTTCATTGATGTTACCTATGCCGGATACCGAACCATTGGCGTAGAAGGCACCACCGCCACCAAGCCTCGTCACCTGCATCATAGCTATCGCACAGTTTCCTGTTGTCGGATACTTATACCACCTTCCGGTTGTTGGCGTACCGGACGAATAACTGCACACAGTAATATCAGATGCAGAGGCCGACGGGAAGCTGCCTGAAGGATTAGCATCGATCGGGCTCTTCGCGATGTACGTCCTGAAATTGGTGAGCGGTGCGGTAGGACCCGGCACACTGCCATTTACATCATTAGTATCTGCCGCTGTTATCGGAATACCGATATTCACCGCGGTGCTAAGTGACGTCGAGCCTACGGGAGTGATATTGAAGTAACGACGCATTGAGTAGTTATTGCCCGCTGAGGCTACCCCACTCGTACCCGACGGGAATGAAACATTGACACCCGTACCACCACCATACGAAGCAAGCGTGGTCATACTCACATTGAATGCTGTTGAGTTCAGATTACCTATGTTGTTGCCGTTCTTCTTGATCATCAATACCAGTGTATCGTCAGAATGTTTTGCAGTATTGGCATCCTTCCAGTAATAAGTGATGCCGGTTGTAAGGTCTGTACACTCGTTGTTCGCTACTACTGTCTTGTTAGGCAAGGTCAGTGTAGAATCCGGCCTGTACACGTTTCCACAAGAGCTACCTGTACCTTTCAGATAGAAACGCACCGTATCGCCCGGCTGCTGTCCGAATCCGTTACTCAGGTTCACGCCCACCGACTGCAGATGGCAGTAACTCATAATAGTACCCCCTCCGCTCGGATAAAGTGGCGAAGGATTAGCGCATGTACCTTCAAGTGTATAGCACTTATCTATCGCAGTGATCCTTGCAGGCGGATTCCAGCAGCAACGGTGCGTGTGCGGCGAACCAAGGTTGTGCCCCATCTCGTGCGTTGTGGCATTCACATCCCATCCATAGGTAGGGAAAGCAGGAACCGAGGTAGAGGTACTATTGTTGATGTTGCAGAACGCGAACGGACCCAGTGAATCTGTAGGATTGTAAAACGCGCACATTACTCCCAGCCAGGCGATACCGCCCATGCTGCCATACTTTGTAGTAAGTAACATCGCTAAGTCGCAACCATTCAAACCACCCGGTGATGTAGAAGTCACATAACCAAATTTCGTTAGCCACCTGTTCGATTGCGCGGGCAACGTCTGGTAAGGGTCTGTTGCAGTATTCACCTGAACATATTTCAAAACCGTCATAATGCCTTCGTTCTTATACAACACGCTGATGTTGTTATACAACGAAGTGATGTAGTTCGTACAGTTCGTAACACTTGAACCTTTCCTCACGTACATCGAATAATCAGCCACCATCATACTCCTCACTTCCTTACAATTCACATACACCTTATTATTCAGCGTTGTTGTTGTCTTAGCCGCCGGGCTCTGCCACATATCGTTGCGTGGCAGTTCATCGGCATGGCACTGTGGCGCTCTGTCTTTTATCAGCAGGTCCTGATCGTTATAAACGATGTAATGTTGGTTGTAGTTGTAATCTTCGCCAACCATCGTATTAGGCACTAATACAAAATTGCCCACATTCGGAATAGAGAAGAGTCCGTACACCTCATTATTAAAGAACGAAAATGCAACTACCGAACCGGGAACACCTTTTACTACCCCACGGTAATACAATCCCGGTGTGTAAGACTCCAGTTTATTGGCACCGTTCTCTCCCACCGAATGCACCTCAAAATCATTGGTCAGGAAATCGTAGCGAGCAAGTTCCAACGTATAACTTTCACCACCCGCCACCGGGATCACCAGATTGATAGCGGTACTCTTTTGGTGCATAAAATTCGCCAGATTCAGATAGCTGATAGTCAAAGGCTGCACCTCAGACACGTTCTTCAGCAGTTCCTTTTTATCAAAATTGTTGTCTGGTTGCCAAATGTCAGATACCGTTACAAACCTGTTTGTCAGCTTCACCCTTTCAATGAACCCCTCAATGTGCGTATTCTCTCTTGCGTAGATAGCGGTCGTTTGCAGCAATACCAATGCCACAATACATTTCTGTAATAGTCTTCTGAACATTTTATTGA
>JBIKSN010000336.1:0-2886 GCA_044348585.1 Flavipsychrobacter sp. | reverse complement strand
GCTGATGGCAGAGCACGCATCTTGCAACGCGACGAACTCTCAGCCCGCATCAGTGAGCTCATGAGCAAATATCCGGCCATGAAACCCGCCCAAATAAAAGGGCGAAATGTTGCGGCCTACACCAATATCAGTCTTGGATTGTACATCGTAAAAAGATCGGGGAACGACATCTCCATTGTCTTTGATGGCGGAGATAAATGTGAATAGCAGGGATCTGAGTCAGACCGACTCCTTCCAGTGTTTCATACCACCGGACAGATTAATGAGATTGTGCCAGCCTGCACCTTCCAACCGCTGAATAGCGATCACACTTCTGATGCCCTTTTCGCAGTAGAGCACCACTTCCTTATCAGCGGGGATCTCATTATACCGTGCAGCCAATTCGCTCATAGGAACGTGCAGCCCGCCTATGTTGAACAACTCGCGTTCAAAATCCTCACGCACATCCACCAACACGAAGTCGCGACCCTTATCAGTCCACTCCCTTAACTGTGCAGGTGTTATCTGTTTCAAATCCCTGGTATTTTCTGCTGATGGAAAATCTATGAATCCTGTTTGGCAGTAAGTGCCCGCCACAACTCATCTTTCAGTTGCAGAAGGCCCTGATTGGCTACAGCCGATATAAACACATGAGGCACATCAGTAGGCAGCGTGGCAGCTATTTCAGCCTTCAGCTCTTCATCCAGCATCTCACTCTTGCTCACGGCCAGTACTATTTTCTTATCCAGCAGTTCCGGATTGTACTCGTGTAGCTCGTTCATCAATATCTCGTATTCCTTGTGGTGGTCGTTGCTATCTGCGGGTATGAGCAGCAGCAGGACTGAGTTACGTTCAATATGACGTAGAAACCGGTGTCCCAGCCCCTTGCCCTCGGCGGCCCCCTCAATGATTCCCGGCAGGTCGGCCATACAGAACGACTTGCTGTCGCGGTACGATACGATGCCCAGCTGGGGTGTAAGTGTAGTAAATGCGTAATCGGCTATCTTAGGTTTGGCCGCACTCAACACCGACAGCAATGTGGATTTTCCCGCGTTCGGGAAACCTACAAGACCTACATCGGCAAGTATCTTCAACTCCAGTACCTTCCAGCCTTCGCTGCCCATTTCACCGGGCTGTGCATAGTCGGGTGTCTGGTTCGTTGGTGTGGCAAAGTTGGCATTACCCAGTCCGCCGCGTCCGCCACGTATCCATATCACCTCTTGGCCGTCTTCCAGTATCTCTACCTCCTGCTCACCGGTCTCCATATCCTTGGCCACCGTGCCCAGCGGCACCTCCAGCACTATGTCGTCGCCATCGGCACCGGTGCTGTTGTTCTTATAGCCATTGACACCGTCCTGAGCCAATACGTTCTTGTAATAACGCATGTGCAGCAGCGTCCAAAGCTGTGCATTGCCACGCAGCTTTATATGGCCACCGCGGCCGCCATTGCCTCCATCGGGGCCGGCCTTGGCATCCATCTTGTTGCGTTCAAAGTGTACGCTGCCCGCCCCACCCTTGCCGGATCGGCAGAATATGCGGATATGATCAACGAAATTCCCTTTTTCCACTATGCTACAGGTAACAGATACTTGTTGATGTGCTTGGCAAGTACTTTAAAAGTGTCTGGTATTGAATTATGTCCTGCCACGCGCTCCAGTTTGCCCTGCTCGTTATAATAACGGGCCACAGGTTCTGTTTTGGCATGGTATTCTTTGATGCGCGAGGTGATCACCGCTTCGTTATCGTCGCTGCGACCCGATGTAAGGCCCCTGTTCACCAGACGGGCTATCAGATCTGCCTCAGGCACTTCAAGTGCCAGCACCAGGTGTATCTTGGTATTCTTGAATTCCAACAATTTATCCAGCGCCTCGGCCTGAGTGCGTGTACGCGGAAAACCGTCGAACACAAATCCGCGGGCATCCGGCATAGCATCTATCTTACTGCTGATCATGCCTATCACCACTTCATCGGGCACCAGCATACCCTGATCCATATATTTTTTGGCTTCAGTGCCCAATGGCGTCTGGCTTTTCACTTCATCGCGCAGGAGGTCTCCGGTTGAGATGTGCTGCAACTGGTATGATGTAACTATATTTTCAGATTGTGTGCCTTTACCACTTCCCGGAGGGCCGAATAAGACTAAATTGAACATGTACTGGTTATTGGTTATTATGGAGCAAAAGTAACCATACTTGCCGAATAGTTTACAACTATTTGCCCTCTGCGGCGCCTTTAACAAAGGCAAAACCCGGTTTTCACCGGGTTTTACTCATATTTAACATTCATTCGTGGCATTACAGCTCGGCTTTGCGCGGATTACGCTCCAGCACTTCATCCACCATACCATAGTCTTTAGCTTCAGCGGCGGTCATCCAGTAATCGCGGTCACTGTCTTTTTCCACTTTCGACATTTTCTGGCCAGAGTGCTGCGAAATGATCTCATATAACTCCTTTTTCAGCTTGCCTATCTCGCGCGCTGTGATCTCGATATCGCTTGCCTGACCTTCGGCACCACCCAGCGGCTGGTGGATCATGATGCGGCTGTGCTTCAACGCGGTACGTTTGCCCTTGCTGCCGGCACACATCAGCACTGCTGCCATTGACGCAGCAATACCTGTACATATAGTAGAAACATCCGGGTTAATGATCTGCATTGTGTCATAGATACCCAGACCGGCATACACACTACCACCCGGGCTGTTCAGGTACATCTGAATGTCGCGGTTGCGGTCGGTACTTTCCAGGAAAAGCAACTGTGCCGTTACAATGTTGGCAACGTAATCATTAATGCCCTCACCCAGAAATATGATGCGGTCCATCATCAGGCGCGAGAACACGTCCATAGAGGCCACATTCATCGGGCGCTCTTCTATGATGTATGGGGTGAGGCCCATCGGCACTTTTAGA
>JBIKSN010000002.1:0-39429 GCA_044348585.1 Flavipsychrobacter sp. | reverse complement strand
GGTGGCTACCTGTTTGCGATGTGCTCGGCCACGGACAGCTACGACATAGCCATGGCAGCCGAGGGTCTGGACATTTGCGAATCTATGTTTGACGGTGACGGAGCCGACCCTCAGGCGCAGCAGAAATTGGACTTCAGCCGCTGTTTCGCCTTCAAAGACTTTACACTCGTTGCGAGCCCCATGCACTACGAATACTCGAACATTGACAATACCGAATACCGCACGGCAGTGCCTATGAACATTGACTACTTCACCCTGTTCACATTCTCGGCCAAGTTTGACCCGGTGCCGGCTATGCTGTGCCAAAACCACACCACGACCATAAAGGGCTTTATGGGACAAACGACTGCGTTCCGCAAAGAGGTGCTGAAATCGAGCGTGTTGGTGATGGGCGACTTCAAACCATCGAACGAGGCGCGTTACATACATGGCGAGTATGGGAAGGGCACCTGGACCTTTTATGGCGGCCATGACCCGGAGGACTACCAACATATGATACATGACCCGGTCACCGACCTGAACGTACACCCCTCATCACCCGGCTACCGCCTCATTCTCAACAACATACTGTTCCCGGCGGCCAAGAAGAAACCGCGGAAAACGTAGGGGGTCTGCCGCCGTTAACGAATCAATAATAACATTAGTGAGTAACGTGTGCGGTCGGATACAATAAAAAGTAAGAAATACTATCTATTTTCGGCCTCGAAATGAATAACAGGGTAGGATTAGGCGTTTTTGGCACATTCGGTGAACCGAATGGCTACCAGCAGCTGTTTTACCATGGCGTGGTTTTTAGCGGCAGCCTTGACCTGGATGAGACCAAAATTGAGTTTTATCCGGGCGAGCGGTTGTATGCGGTGAAACGAGAACTACGCGATGGTGTGTACACTGTATGCCTTTGTGCCTACTCCTTTGTTCGCGAGCTTAATACCGAGCGGTTCGGCACCTTTCTGGGTAACTGTATAGTGTTGCAGGACGGATATGCTGAGGCGGATTATGTGTTCCGCGCAGTGAATGCCCTGCACGACAATGTGGTGTGCAACACGCAAAACGTAGAGAATTCCATATTGGTGCCGCAACAGGTACAAGAGGTAGTACTGCGGGAGGGCGAGGAATTTCTGGCACTTCGCGCCAATGTGATACCCGTTAGCAAGACACCGTTCTTCAGCTCGGCAGTAACAGAAGGGAAGGAGTTCTTTGTAACCCCCAACCCACTGAGCGAAGATGACCGCAGCACGCAAGTGACGCAACTGTTTGAAAAAGCACTCAAAGACTTTACAGATACAGAGACGATCTATTTCTCCTTCGACCGCAATGTGTATGAATTTGTGGCGAAGGAAGCAAAAATAGAAGTAAAGGACTGGGACGACTACATAGAATACAAACCGGCCGAAGCGGGTGTGGTGCGCACGAAGAAGGGCATTCACAGGGCAACGGGAATGCACGACACACCGACCTACCATACACACCCTAAGCCGGCTGAACCCGAAGAAACACCGGCGTTTCCAACCCCGGAACCGGGCCACGAAGCTTACATGCCTCCGCTACCGAAAACACCGGAAGAGCGGTTTGCCAACTCTGCCGAAGAAGAAGATGATCCGTATCGTCCGTTCGACAGGTGGGACGAGCCGATACCTGACAGCGGATGGCCTCGTGAGGAAGTGCGCTACAGAGTGAAAGAGTACAATCGGCTTTTTACGTATACCAATACCCTGCTGGAGCACATGAACGATGCGACCGGCAGGAAAAAGAAGTCGGGCAACGCAAAAACATCAACCAGTGACACATCTATGCCTGTGAACGACTACGGCATAGAATATGAAGGCGAACGCAGGAAACGGCGGCCGATAGGTGCCATTATCTTGCTGGGTGCAGTAATAGTAATAGGGGTGGTTGCGTTCTTGATCGCACGGTCGCGAAAGGCTGAGAAGGAGTTAGTGAAACAACAGGAGATAACACCGGCCGCCATTCAGCAAGCTAATGTGGAAACTCCTGATAGCATGATCAATCTGGCGGACAGTCTGGTTGCTGACACTGTATTTGCCGATACAGTAGACGCGGAAGCCGCACCTACCAAACAACCGATAGCCAAAGCTCCAATAGGCGCTGCACCCTCACCGCCTCAACCAACCGTGGCGGTAGCCACACCGGCACCAAGGTCCGCACAGTCGGCACTTACACTGTCGGCTCCTGCGCCTGCTGAAGAAGAGGCACCACGCCACCCGTTGATGCCGCGTGAGACACCGATTTATATGAAGGCACAGGTATTGCACCCACGCCCCAACACCGAGCTGACCGGCAAGGATGTGCCGATGCTACACCAGATGGGCATCAAGAATAAGACCATTGCGGAGCTGACGCGCCTGCTCTTCGACAACTCACCGGCCAACATAGGCATTATCTACAAGGGGCATGAAGACGACTACGGCACGGCACTACTCAATGCGAATAAACAGCACTTCAAACGCTATGGCGACAATTATGTATGTACCATAGAAGACGACGGCCTGCTACGTATACCTGCTTACAAAAGTCCGCGCTTACCGGCGGTTTACCCTAAATAAAAAAACCGCACTACAAAGTTGCAGTGCGGTCGGTTGGAATGAGAGAATCCGAAAACTTTACATCCTGAATGCGGGATAGTACTGACGAGCCATAGCCTCATATTTTTGCGCTTCAGGCATATTGCCCAGTGCCTTGTATGACAGTGCCAGGAACGGTATATCCTTTACATCGCCGGGATCGAGTGCCAGGGCTTTCGAAATAGCGTCGATCGTTCCCTGATAGTCCTTCATTTCGTAGTAACAATGCCCAAGGTTAGAGTAACCGTTTACATAACCCGGATTAGCCGCTACCAACTGCTTGAATATATTCACCGCATCGGGAAACTTCCGCGTATTTAGGTAAACAGCGCCCAGGTTATTGGCGGCATTCACATCAGATGGATTCAACTCCAGTACCTTTTTGAAAAAAGGCTCAGCCTCTGCAAACCGGTTGGCAAAGTAGTAAGAAAGCCCCAACTGCATATACGCCTCGCTATATCCGGGACTGATGGCGAGGCACTGATTGAGGTACACAATAGCAGAGTCGAACTGATTTACTTTGGCAAATGCTGAACCGAGGTTGCAATATGCCTGTACAAAGTCGGCCTTTATCTGAATGGCCAGCTTGTAAGCAGCGATCGCCTCGGGTATATGTTCGGTGCGCAGATATACTGTACCGAGATTGTTTGCCGCGATAGACTGGTACGGGCTCTGTGAAATAGCGGTTTTGAAAGCATATTCGGCCGAGTCGTAGCGCAGCATGTTGAGATAGGCGGTGCCGAGCTCGGTGAAGGCGTCGGTGTACTTCGGGAATATCTCGATAGCCTTTTTTAGATGAGTAATGCTCTGTCGCAGGATCTCACGGCGCTTGTTGGTATCGGTCTCCTTTGGCAGAACGTTCTCCACGAGCTCGTTGCCCACATAATAATTTAGCCTGCCATTCTCGGGAGACTTCTCGAGATCCTTTGTGAACAAAGTGGCATTATCTACCCACTCGGTATTACGGGCAAAAGTGAGGTAGGAGAACAGCACACAGATGACGGTGAGTGCACCTACAGCTACCTTGTTCTTGAGGAATGCGCCAAAGTCCGTATCGCCCTTGAGCAGATATTTATCAACCACAAGTGCCGCCAACAGGCAGAAACCCGCAGATGCAAAGAACAGGAAACGCTCGCCCATAGCGGACCCCATGAGAAAGAAGATATTGGAGAATAAGGCAATGGTTGCAAGATAGAACAGCAGGCCGAATGCCCACGGATCTTTCTTGTGCCTGAACAGGCGCAGCAAACCAACCACACCTGCGGCCACATATATGACCACGGTAAGCAACACCCATACGTCGGCAAATGACTTGTAGGGGATGCTGCGGAAGCCGTAGTCGTCGATAAGCGGATGAGGGATGATGAGCAGCTTCACGTACATGCCCAGCGTGAAGAGTGCAGTAGCTATGCGTGAGGCAAGGCTGGGCGCACCTACAAGTGCATTGTCAATAAACTCAACGGCTGTAGTGCTGGCCCCATAGTCGCTAAGGATCTTGTGGCGGATAGCAAGGTAGATACCGGTAACCACCAATGCACCACCTGTCATGTAGATTGCTTTGCGCTTATCGTCGTTGAGGTAGAAAAAGAAAACCAACGGTATAATGCCGAGAAAAGTAACAACCGTCTCTTTTGAAAGGTAAGACAGAAACAAAGCCAGAAGGCCCGCTACTAACTGCCATATCCTGCTGCTCTTCATGTAGTCGGCAAACAGATTCATGGCCAGGAATGCGAAAAGGAAACAGAATATCTCGTCAAGACTTTTAATATTGGACACCACCTCGGTATGTATGGGGTGGACGGCGAAAAACAGCGACGCGATGAAGGCGACAACTGTCCGACCTCCTTCGAATAGCTTATCGAGAAAGAGGAACAGCAGCACTGTGCATATCGCAAAGAAAAGCACATTGAAAAAATGTCCCACAGCAGGATTCAGGCCAAACATGCCAACCTCTGTAGCGAACATAACCAACGACAACGGGCGGTAGTTCTCGTTCTTGAGATAACCGAAACCTTTGAGACGTGGTGTCTGGAATAACTCGGGGATGCCGTCGAAACCCTGTGTGACGATAGTGTTCTTGGAATAGACCATAGAATCATCGAGCACAAAACCGTTCTGGAGGGTATTGAAGTAAATGAGAAATGTAATAGCCGCCAACAACAGCGACAGCTTCAACTTGAGCGACAATGTGAATGATGAGGCCTTAGGTGCAGGTGCCGAGGCCACAATAGAGGCCTTTGCAGGCTGAACAACATCGTTCTGAGGCTTTTTTATTTGAGACTTCTTTGCCATAACTTCTTTCCTTAAAAGCAGGTTTGAAAGTACCATTTTTTTCGGTTTCTCAGAATGGGGAATAGTGAACAGTCACCACTCATTGTGCAAATGCTTATTTTAGCAGCCGTAATAAGCAACTATTCTTTTGGAACAGACAACAGACAATAATGTGGGGAGTTTGGGGCTGACCTGGCATCTTATGAGCGGAATGTCATATAGCTCTGTGCCGGAAATGAAACTGCTGGAAACCGAGGTTTATGGCAAGAAGATAGGGCTGTTAAAACGAGGCGATCACGTTTATGCCTTTGCAGCCAAGTGCCCGCACGCAGGAGCACGCATGTGCGACGGATGGCTGGATGCGCAGGGGCGTATTGTATGCCCCGACCATAAATACAGATTCGACCCGGCAAACGGGAGGAACACCAGCGGCGAAGGATATAAACTATTCACCTACCCCGTGGAGTTACGAGACGGCGAAATATGGATAGGATTGATAAGTACAAAGTAATAGATAATCAGAATCAAAAGAAATGCGTCCACCTTACCTTAAACAAGGCTCAAAAATAGGCATCACCTGCCCATCGGGGTATGTGGCACCGGAACGAACTACCTATGCAATTAAGACATTGGAAGGTTGGGGGTTCAGGGTGATGTGCGGCAAGACGGTGGGCACAGAGCACTACTACTTTGCCGGCACGGATGCGGAACGCCTTGCCGACCTGCAGGCGATGATGGATAACCCGGAAATAGACGCGATATTAATGGGGCGTGGAGGATATGGCATGAGTCGAATAATTGACGCCCTGGACCTGACTGAATTTGAGAAACGCCCCAAATGGCTGTGTGGTTTCAGCGATATAACGGTGCTGCACAACCACATACATGCAAAGACCGGTATTGCTACACTGCATAGCCCGATGTGCGGAGCTTTTAAGCCCGAGACCGTTGAAGCAGACTATATGCAGTCGTTAAGGCGGGCACTGGCAGGTGCGCCGCTTGAATATATGATACCGGCCACTACTTACAACCGCCCCGGTATGGCGAGGGGAATACTGACGGGTGGGAATCTGGCAATACTGGCCCACCTCACGGGCTCGGCGTCGGAGGTAGAAACAAGGGGTAAGATACTTTTTATTGAAGATATAGGAGAACACCTGTATAATGCCGACCGACTTATGCTGAACCTGAAACGTGCAGGTTTGTTGGATAATCTGGCGGGGCTTTTAGTGGGTAGTTTCACCGAGATGCAAGATACAGAGCGTCCGTTCGGACAGACCATAGAAGAACTGATATGGGACAAGGTGAGCGAATATAATTACCCTGTTTGTTTCGACTTCCCTACCGGACACCAGGACATAAACTACACGCTCATGCTGGGTGCGGCACACACACTTGAAGTAAACAACAACGGAGTGATATTATCTTGTGAATAAGCACAGTAGACATCTTTATGACTTTCAAATAGAAGAGGGCTGCAGCATTCGAACGCTGCAGCCCTCTTTAAATTTCATACAGTCTACACTGTTACTTTCTGCTTCTTGAATTCGCCCTTACTTTTGCGGATGCGGCAAGACACAACTTTGTACTCAGGACAGAGTGACTCCGTATCGGCAACACTACTGGTAATGTTATTGAGCATGATCTCGGGGAAGTGGAAGGTGCTGCTGAGGATACCCGGTTGCACCTCATCAGAGATACGAGCTTTGATATCTACCTTACCCCGAGGCGATTCAACACACACCATGTCGTCGTCTTTGATGAGGTGTTTGTCTGCATCAACCTGATTAATCAACAGCACATCCTCGGTAACGATCAGGGCATTGTTGGTGCGGCGTGTCATAGTCCCGCAATTATAATGCTCCAGTTCACGATTGGTGGTGATGATATACGGATAGTCCTTCTCGTTCTGCACGAGCTCTTCCGACTTCTTGTAGTTGTTATGTATAAACTTGCCTTTACCTCTCTTGAACGTATCGGTGTGCAGGATATCGGTTCCCTTACCGTCTTTGGCTACCGGCCACTGCTTCCCGTTCTCACCCAGCTCGTTCCACTTTACACCTTCAAAGAACGGAACAATGCGGGATATCTCTTCCAGTACCCATTCAGGATCGTAAACAGCAGGCTGCTTATAGCCCATACGATTCATGATGTCCACCATTATCTGGCCATCACTGCGGGTACCTTCAATAGGGTCTACCACTGCATTGACGCGCTGAATTCGGCGTTCGCCATTGGTGAAAGTGCCGCTCTTTTCCAGGAAAGAAGACGCAGGCAGGATGACAGTAGCAAGTTTCGAAGTCTCGGTCATAAACAACTCCTGTACTACAAATAGCTCCAATTTGGCGAGTGCTGCTGTAACGTGATGCGTGTTCGGATCTGTCTGAGCCATGTCTTCACCTACAACCCACATGGCTTTTAGTTTGTCATCAAGCGCGGCCTCATACATCTTCGGCGTTTTTAGGCCGGCGTAGTTGGGAAGTTTAGCATTGTAGAACTCTTCGTATTTCTTGTGATACACAGGATCGGTAACATCGTAGTAACCGGCCCCCTGATGCGGCTGACAGCCCATATCGGCAGCACCTTGTACATTGTTCTGTCCACGCAACGGATTAACACCAACACCCGGACGACCAATGTTGCCGGTGATCATAGCCAGACTGGCAATGAGCATGATGGTGAATGTACCCTGCGTATGTTCAGTTACACCAAGACCATGAAACTCCATGGCGTTCTTAGCGTTGGCATAAGCAATAGCAGCATCGCGGACGAGTTTGCGATCGACACCGGAAATTGCCTCCAGCTCGTCAATATTCTGAGCAAGTATCTCTTGCTTAAACTCTTCATACCCTTCTGTGCGATTGGCAATGAAGTCTTTGTCTTCCCTGCCCTCGCTGATGATGTAGTACAACATCATATTGAGCACGGCCATGTTGGTACCGGGCCGCAGCTGCAGGTGATATGTAGCGTATTTGGCCAGCTCTGTGCGACGTGGATCTATGACGATCGTCGTCTTACCGCTCAGCGCCACCTGCTTCATCTTAGCACCTGTAACAGGGTGTCCGTCAGTAGGATTGGCGCCTATAACGAGAATACAATCGGTATGCTTGAGGTCTTTAATAGAGTTAGTTGCGGCACCGGTTCCGAATGTACGCTGCATGCCCAACGCCGTAGGTGAGTGACACACACGCGCACAACTGTCAACGTTGTTGGTGCCTATGACCGCCCTCATGAACTTCTGCACGAGGTAATTCTCTTCATTGGTGCCGCGCGCTGACGACACAGCAGATATTGAATCGGGCCCATACTTGTCCCTTATCTCAGTAAGTTTCGCTGCTATAAAATCGTATGCCTCATCCCAGGTAGCCTCAACAAACTCACCGTTCTTCTTGATAAGCGGGGTGCGCAATCTGTCGGGGTGATTGTAGAAGGAGAAGGCAAAACGCCCTTTCAGACAAGTGTGCCCACCGTTTGCTTCGGCAGAATAAGGAGCCTGAATAGACTTTATCTTTCCACCCTTTACCGCTACTTCAAGATTGCAACCTACCCCGCAATAGGTACACACAGTACGCACCTTCTTATCTACCTGAATGGATTTAGACTCAAAAATATCAGAGATGGCCGATGTGGGACAAGCCTGAGCGCAGGCACCACAGCTTACACAATCACTTTGTTCGAAAGTGGTCTCGAGGCTCTTTATGATATGAGAGTCGAAACCACGACCACCCATACTGAGTACAAACTGCCCCTGTACCTCATCGCAGGCGCGCACACAACGGAAACAATTGATGCATTTAGAGAAATCGGACGTCATGTAGGCATGACTCAGATCCTTTTTGCGATCGAGGTGGTTTTTCCCCTCAGGGTAGCGCACATCGCGGATACCCACGCGGGCAGCCACGGCCTGCAATTCGCAGTTGTTATTGACCTCGCAAGTAAGACAGTCAAGCGGATGATCAGTGAGCACCAACTCCACGATGTTCTTACGGAGCTTCTGAATACGATCCGACTCAGTATAAATGTAAGAGTTCGGCATTACCGGAGTATGGCAAGAGGCCATAGTCTTTACCGGACCACCCTTGGCAAGGGCGACATCAACGCTACAAACACGGCAAGAACCGAACGGATCGAGATTAGGCGCGTCACAAAGGGTAGGAATTGCGTCCTTACCATGATGACGGCGCATAAGCGTAAGGATGGTATCTCCGTCCTGTATCTCATATGCACGGTCGTTGATGTAAGCGATCTTGGCAGTGACTTCAGGTGATGCCCCACCTGCATTCGCCTTGTTCTCTACAAAAAACTGTTTGCTCATTTTATTTCCTTTTTGCGCAGGGCCACCCCGCCATTTTCATTACTTCACGTAAAAACCCACGTATGGCTATACATGCCATCCGGCTTCAATTTCAAATATAACAAAAATGGGGCAAAAAAGTCCAAAAAGACAGGAGCTTTCGATATCCCCCCGACCGGCGACACAAACAGCCATCATCCGGCATAAACATCAGTAAAGCTCTATTTCAGGCGCCTTCTTGCCTTATTCCTATCATCGTTTCGTGGCACATGTATTGAATCAGCATTCGTATCGATCATCGACTCACCGGTGACAATCTCGTGCGCGGGCCAACGTTTCGGGGATCTACATAGCATATATGGCGGCATAGTGCTTTTTGACGAATCAAGCCTAAGGTTTTTGATCGAAATAAACTCATGTCCACGGGCCTGAATTACTATATCGTACAATCCATAGGCAAATGGGCCAGCGGAAAAGACGCCGGCCTTATTGGTGAGCACCTCTCTCAAATAGCTACCAGAGCTATATATGTAAACAGAAGCACTGTCGACAGGACGCCCACGCTGATCAACGACCGAGCCGGATAGCATGCCGACAACATCCCCGGACGTACCCTGCGGCATTTTACCAGATGTGCGCGCCTCGATCAGTGGGGCCGAACGTACAGACTGACCGGCAACGTGGCTTGGGTATGCAAAGAACAAAGTGAGCCCAAGGGCAACAGTAAGCCTGTATAAACGGCTGTGCGGCTGCGGAGGAATATGCAACTGCCGCGATAACTGCGTGGCGCGAAAACGACCGCAGACACGATCTTGTGTTTTGGAGAAAAATGCTATAAGTTCGGCATCAGAATAGTCGGTGAAATCTACCACCGTTTTACTGCATTCGTTACAGTGGCGACCATCGCTATTTGGTGTCATGTCGTCCCAGCTTTGGTAGCAGGGCTTAGCAACAGTGATCGAAAATGGTGTAGAGCGATACATAAATAGATATTGTTTTTTACGTAGACGAGTCAATATTGCCCGGTTCCAAGCATCACCAACGTGCACGCTTCAATGGGTTTTATACCATTGGCGGCAGCCAAATCTTCAAACTCCGGATTTTCAGTGCCCGGATTGAATATAATGCGGCGGGGATGGAGGGACAGAATGTAATCGTAGTAGGCTTTTTGATGATCGGGATTCAGGTAAAGCGTGACTGTATCGATCTCATCGGTGGCTGGCGTTGTTTTCAGAATTTCCGTTCCATTCACCGATCCGCCGGTTTTACCAACCGCCAATACCGGATGGCCGTGTTGCTGCAGCCTCAACATAGCCATATTGCTGTAACGGGAAGGATTTTCGGAAGCACCAAGCACCAACGTTTTGTTCTTCATGTAAAACAGATTTTACATAAAGTTACAAGGTTTAATGTTGCAGGAATGCAAAAAACTAAAGCGACATGGCCACCATCTCGGCAATATCCAGCACCTTCACGCTGTCTTCTTTTTCTTTGTTCTTCACCCCATCGGTAAGCATAGTAGTGCAGAACGGACAGTTGGCCGCAATGATGGTTGCGCCGGTATCGAGCGCTTGTTCGGCCCTGTCAAAGTTGACACGCGCAGTACCCTGCTCTTCCTCCTTAAACATCTGCGCGCCGCCGGCACCACAGCACATACCATTGCTGCGGCAGCGTTTCATCTCCACCAGTTCGGTATCAAACGCCTGTAACACCTCGCGCGGAGCTTCATATATGCCATTGCCCCTACCGAGGTAACAACTATCGTGATAAGTGATCTTTTTGCCTTTAAAAGCACCGCCATCCTTGAGGACAACCTTACCCTCATTGATGAGCTGCTGGAGGAAAGTTGTGTGGTGCATCACCTCATAATTTCCACCCAGCTTGGGGTACTCATTTTTAAATACATTGAAGCAATGGGGACAAATAGTGACCACCTTCTTAATGCCATAGGCATTCAACGTGTTGATGTTGTTGTATGCCATCATTTGGAACAGAAACTCGTTTCCTGCACGACGGGCCGGATCTCCGGTGCACATTTCCTCCTTGCCGAGTATAGCGAACTTCACCCCCACTTTGTCCAATATCTGCGTGAAGGCACGAGTGATACGTTGTGCACGCTGATCGAAAGAACCTGCACAACCTACCCAGAACAACACTTCAGGCATTTCCCCATTCGCGGCGTATTCCGCCATGCTTTTTATTGACATTATTTCTCGTTTCGTTGTTAAAACATTGTATTCACAGTGCAACAGTACTAACCATTAACCCAAGCGTCGCGGTCGTCCGGACTGAATTTCCATGGGGCCATGTTGTTCTCAATATTTCCGAACATCAGGTTCCATTCACCGGGCGCATTACTTTCTTCCATTATCAGGTTCCGACGCAACTGCATGATGATATCTAACGGATCAATAGATACCGGACACGCTTCCACACAAGCCTGACAAGTTGTGCACGCCCTCAACTCTTCTACAGAAATATAGCCGTGCAGGAGCGACTTACCGTCATCCTTAAACTCACCATTCTCATTGATGTTCCTACCCACTTCCTCCATCCTGTCGCGGGTGTCCATCATGATCTTACGAGGAGACAACTTTTTGCCGGTGAGATTGGCAGGGCAGGAAGAAGTGCATCGGCCACACTCCGTACAGGAATAGGCATCAAGCAGGTTCTTCCAGCTAAGGTCCATGATGTCTTTCGCACCAAAACGAGGCGGAGTCGCATCTGCAGTGGCAGCAGGAGCTTTATCTGGCTCCATCATATACAATACCTCATTCTGTATCTCCTTCATATTACGCGCTTCGCCCTGTGGCACCAACTTGGCGTAAAACGCATTGGGGAATGCCAGAATAACGTGCAGGTGCTTGGAATAAGGAAGATAATTGAGGAACAGGAAGATACCCAGTATGTGCAACCACCAGCAAGTGCGCTCGATACCAACCAGCGTGCCCGCAGACATACCTGAGAAGATACCGGTGAGGCGGCTTGATATCCAGAAAGGCTCTGTTGCCGTGTAGTGTTCTGCACCCAACTGCTGCAGCGAAAGGTCGGCAGCGTTCATGATAAGGAACAGCGACATGAGCACAACCTCCGTAATGAGGATAAGATTCGCGTCGTTACGGGGCCAGCCATTGAGCTCTGGCATATTAAGGCGGCCCACTTTGAGCACATTCCTGCGGATAAGAAACACCACACAACCTAATAGCACCAATGCCGCTAACACCTCGAAGAAACCAATGAGGAACGAATAAAGGCCGCCAAGCACGGGAGCGAAAATGCGATGCGCCCCGGTTACACCGTCAATAAATATCTCAAGTATCTCTATATTGATGATAATGAAACCCGCGTATACCACCAGATGCAACAACGCCGGTATGGGCTTTTTGAACATCTTTTTCTGACCCAGGGCCAGCAACACCATATTCCGCCAACGCTGGTCTTTGTTATCGGAGAGGTCTTCGTCACGACCCAACAGTACGTTGCGTCTCATTTCTTTTACCTTTTTGGTGAAGAAATAAACCGCAGCCACCGCGCAAATGATAAATAAAATTTGTTGTGCTATATGCATCAGCCAGCCAATTTTACCCCGAAAGTAAAAGGTTTTGCGGCAATTGTCAAAAAAGACGGACGCATCGCTGCATCATATATTACTATAGATACTTCCGTAGACCGTTATGTGTCATTTTGTTTGAAATTGACACCGTTCTAGGGATGAAAAATTGAACGATTTGGACTGCAAATACCTGCAATTCAGTACATTGCCTTTGCATTGTGCTGCACTAAGAATGAGAAGATCGGTCATTACCCTATTGGTTTGTCTGCTATGCGTTGGTCTGCCGGCCGTGGCGCAGGTAAAGGACAGCACTCGCCGTGCAGATTCATTGAAGGTGCGAGGAAGCCTACCCAAAACACATGCAGAACCCGATACAGCCTCGCTTATTTTACCCCTAAAGAAAAAACGTCTGGAGGAAACGATATACAGAGGGGGACCGCAACATGGCTATGTTATTCATGGCAAGGTAGCCGATGCAGCAACGGGTGAAGGTATTCCGTTCGCCACGGTCTATTTTCCCGGCACGCAAGAAGGGACCACAGCCGACCTGGATGGTAATTTTCTTCTTACACTAAAAAAGCTCCCATCGGACACGATGCGGTTGGACGCTATAGGATACAAAACAGCGCGAAAGATCCTGAATAAGGACAAGTATGAATACAACTATATTATTGAACTGGAACGATCGCTCACTGAACTGAATGAAGTGACTATTAAAGCGGGTGAGGACCCGGCCATAGTCTTGGTAAAAAAGATAATTGAACGAAAGCCTTACAACAATCCTGACAGGGCTGACAACTACTCTTATGAAGCCTACAACAGGCTGGAAGCCGACCTGCAGCGCCTTCGCAAAGATCAGTTTGAAAAGGTACCTCTGCTGAAGAAATATAGCTTCATCTACAACAATCTGGACACTGTATCAGAAAGCACCCCGTACCTGCCGCTTTACCTCACCGAAACAATTTCGGACTATTACTTCAGGAGCAAGCCCAAGAAAGTACGTGAGGTAATAAAAGCAAGTATGGTAAAGGGCGTGAACAACGAAAACATTGTAAAATACCTTGGTACTTTCCACCAAAACTTGAATGTGTACCGGAACTATGTGCCGGTATTTGATAAAAAGTTCGTTAGCCCCATAAGTGATGACGGGCTGCTGTTCTATAAATACAAGATCAAAGACACTCAGGTTGCCTACGGACACAATATAATATTGGTTCAGTATGCACCGAAACGGCCACTCGAGAACTGTTTCACGGGCGATTTCTGGGTGGTCGACTCGGTCTACGCCATTCAGCGGGTGAGCATGGAAGTGGCAAGGGAGGTAAATATCAATTGGGTGGATAATCTTGCCATGTATCAGGAATTCGCTCCGATAGATACTTTCTGGTTCTGTATTAAAGACAAGTTCATTGCGGGTTTTTCGGCTTATAAATCAAAGAAGCTACCCGGCATGATCGGAAGAAAAACCACCACCTACCATCACATACGCATCAACAGCGATTCAGTAGAAGCCGTGCTTGACGACAAAAACGTGAAGCAGGATGTAGTGAAAATGGACTCTGTGAAAAAGCACTCTGATGAATGGTGGTATGCCAACCGACCTGATACGCTGACAAAAAATGAAAAGGCGATCTACAAAATGGTGGATACGATAGATCAGATGCCAATAACCACGGTCTATAAGCGCCTTGCCACATTTGCCACCACGGGTGTTACCGATATCGGCCCCGTGATGTTTGGCCCCTACTTCTACTTATACAGCCGCAACCCGGTCGAAGGCAACAGGTTCAGGCTATCGCTGGGCACACCGCGCAGCATCAAGAATTTTCAGCTTACCGGATATGTAGCATACGGCACCCGCGACGAACGATATAAATACGGATTCAATGCACTGTGGATGATCAATCGGTCGCCATGGAGTTACCTTGAAGCATACCATGCGCACGATGTGAGTGTGACCACCAACTACTATGACCAAGTGGGCGCCGACAATATATTCAGCACCTTGTTCCGTAAGCAGGGGGTGCCCTGGAAACTGGCTTTTACCCGCGACACCCGCATTCAGTACTACAAACAATACTTCAACGGATTTAGCCATAAGCTGGTTGCAGAACGAAGGGATTTCACCCCCTATGATCCGCTACCTTCGGCAGGCTTGTTTCTGGACCACCGGGGAACCCCCACCGATCACATGGTCAGCTCAGAACTGGGGCTACACCTACGATTTGCTTACAAAGAGAAATACCTTGAAGGCCAGTTCAAGCGTGTATCTGTTGCGAGTAAGTATCCTGTCATCAACCTTGCTATCACCTCTGGAATAAAAGGCATAATGGACGGCGCCTACAATTACCAGAAAGCCCGACTTTCGATCACCGGACTCACCTATATACCGCCGTTCGGAAACCTTTACTACAATGTATTTGCGGGAAAGTATCTGGGCTCTCCGCTCCCATATCCGTTGCTGGAAATACACCCGGGCAATGAGTACTATACCTACAACATGTATGCGTTTCAGATGATGAACAACTACGAATTCCTGAGTGATCAGTACTTCGGCTTTAACACCGAGCACAATCTGGGCGGGGGAATTTTCAATAGGATCCCGTTGTTGAAGAAAATGAAGTTCAGGCAATTCTGGACAGCTAAGGGTGTAGTGGGATCGCTGAGCGAAAGCAATCAGGCACTGAACATGAACAAGGGCTATGCGTTCCGAACACTCAAGGGGTCTCCCTACCTGGAGCTGGGCACCGGCATTTCGAACATACTGCAAGTGGGCCGAATAGACTTTGTATGGCGCGTGACACCAAAGCCGATCTCATCTGAAGCGATGTGGCGCTATTTTGGTGTTTTCGGGAGTGTCAAATTTGAGTTCTAAAAAAGAATGCGACGGCGGAGACCGACGTCGCATTACGTAAGGCATTTTTATGTGACTTTATTTTTTGTTTACGCTTGGCGTGACGCTCTTCACGGTCGCTTCTTTTGGTTTTGTCACACCTACCGGCGGTGCACCCATCTTAATAGTTGGCACTGATGGTTTTACCAATGTGTTTGAAGCTTTGACCGGCACAGACGGAGCATTAACGGCAGGTGCCGCGGGCTTTGCCGCAGCAGGCTTGGTTGCCGGAGCGGGGGCAGGTGCCGTTGTAGTTGTTTTCACTTCGGATGTGGCAGGCGTAGTGGCTGGCTTTGCAACAACTGCCTTTTTCTTTTTCATCGACTTCTTACCCGGTTTCGGCATTTCATCGGCTGGTGCTACCCTGTCGGTCTCTTTATAAGGCGACTCATGGCCATCGGGATTCTGGTACACCAATATCTCATAGATCCCCTCTTCAGACAGGAAGCCATTAAATATCACCTGCACATCGTGCATCCTCCTTTCCTCGCACACGTAATAATCAGACTTGTCGGCTGCATATTCTTTGTGGCAGGTCTTAGTGATCTCATTCTTTATCTTGTTATAGTCCTTAGCGTCATTTGTCTGATAGGATACATAGCACTCATTCTGGTTCACCACCCTGGCGGTAAAGAACTTGCCATTCACCGCATACCTGTGCGTATAGGTATTCTCCAGACCACGCTCAAAAGACTTGGACTGAAGGAAATAATTGAGCTGATCTTCCTTGTTACATATCTTCTTATTTTCCAGCATCTCCATAAAAACGGGATACTGTGCCAAAGACACGTTTGCCGCTGCGGCCATGGCCACAAAAAGGAAGAATTTCTTCATATCAACAGTTATTTATCTCAAAGCTATAAAAGTATAGCTGAAAAAAGTACCCGCTACAGTGCTTAATTTTGTCTGATGCACCATTTTCCTGTGAAGCTACCACTGCGTCTAGACTGGAGCGAGATGGATCTGTTCGGACACATAAACAATGTCTCATACTTCAAGTATATACAGGCCTCGCGGGTCAATTATTGGGAGCTGACCGGCCTCGCTGCTACATTCGAACACACTAAAATTGGCCCGATACTGTTGTCAACAGGTTGCCAGTTTATCAAACCGCTGCACTATCCCGGAGATATTACCGTAGAGGTGCGCATGGAATTTATGCGCAATACCAGTTTCGGGCTGCACCACCGCATTGTTGCCGCTGACGGCAGTGTAGCCGCCGAAGCCCATGATGTGATCGTAAACTTTGACTTCAACAAAAACGAGAAAACACCCATCAGCAATGCCTTCCGAAATGCCGCGGAACTGATAGAGGGTAAGAAGTTTTAATCGGGATATCAGGACACGTACAGATCGCGTTGCAGTTTGGCACCGGGTGTCACTGCATAGTGCGACAGGTCGGTGACGCCCTCTGAGGCCAGTAATGCCTCATCAAGAAACAGGTTCCCGGTGCAAGTCGCAGCATCGCGGCGCAGAATGTAATAGGCACAATCGGCAAGTATCTCAGGCTTCCGACTGCGTTCCATCAATGCCTCTCCACCTATGATATTGCGTACGGCTGCCGTGGCTATCGTGGTGACCGGCCAAATGGAGTTGGCAGCAATGCCTGCTTCGCGAAACTCGGCTGCCCATCCCAGCGTCATCATACTCATGTTGTACTTACTGATAGTGTACCCAACAAACGGGGCCAACCAGCGTGGATCGAGATCTATAGGTGGCGAAAGTGTAAGTATATGTGGATTAATGCCTTTGCGCAGGAAAGGAACACAATAGCGGGTAACGAGATAGGTACCGCGCACGTTTATGTCATGCACCAGATCGAAACGCTTCATATCTGTCTGCAGGGTGTCGGTCAGCGAAATGGCCGAAGCGTTATTCACAAGAATATCAATACCACCGAAAATAGATACCGCGCGCTGCACAGCTGCCAGTACCTGCTCTTCGTCGCGTATATCGCACTGTACTGCCAAACCACGACCACCCGCCTCGGTCACTTTCTGCGCCACAGAGTGGATAGTGCCGCCCAGCCTTGGGTCTTCCTTTACTGATTTGCCGAGAACCACCACATTGGCACCCTCTCTGGCCAGCCTTAGCGCTATTGCCTCGCCTATGCCCCTGCTCGCCCCGGTTATAAATGCTGTCTTTCCGCTGAATTCCATGATGTTGCTTTAGTAATACGAATTTACGGATAATCGCCCGTTGTACCGAATTACAGCGATCTGTATGTAGCTAACGCCACACGGTTTACCTTTGCATTCCCGATGGCATTCCCGGACAGGCAACAAATGAAGATCGTATTAGCACAACAGAACTACCACATTGGCAACTTCGAGGCCAACACCGCCCGCATATTGGCAGCCATAGCCGATGCAAAAGACCGCGGGGCCGATCTGGTGGTGTTCTCTGAGCTGGCAGTATGTGGTTATCCGCCGCGCGACTTTCTTGAGTTCAACGACTTTATAGACCAGGCCGGTGCCGCACTGGATGTGATTAGGAATGCTGCTGACTCGATAGGTGTGCTGGTGGGCGTTCCTACACGCAACCCCGAACCGGGCGGAAAAAATCTGTTCAACAGCGCCTTGCTGCTGTACCAACAAAAAGTTGCCGGCACAGTAAACAAGACACTGCTTCCCAACTACGACATATTTGACGAATACCGCTACTTCGAACCGGCTTATAACTGGAATGTGCTGGAATTCAAAGGGCGCAGACTGGCAGTGACCATATGTGAAGACATCTGGAACCTGGGCGATGACCCCATGTACCGCATGTGCCCGATGGACAAACTGATGCCGCAAGAACCCGAACTGATGATCAACCTCAGTGCGTCTCCGTTCGACTACCTGCATGCTGCAGGGCGCAAAGACATTGTACGGCAGAATGTTACCAAGTACGGGCTGCCCATGATCTACTGCAATACCGTAGGCTCACAAACAGAGATCGTATTTGACGGTGGTTCGCTTGTGATGAACAAAGAAGGGACGGTGATCACCGAGTTGCCCTACTTTGAGGAGGCGATGCAGGAGGTAATATGGAATGAGGATGGCTCTATAACGGCAACAACAGCCACATCGCAGCCCGACACAAAGGTTGATCCTACCCGCTTTGAAGGCATGAAGGCACCCGAAACCAACATAACACAGATACACAAAGCAATACTGTTGGGTATTAAAGACTATTTTGGGAAAATGGGTTTCAAAAAGGCGATCGTGGCATCGTCGGGTGGCATAGACAGCGCAGTGGTGCTGGCGCTGGCCTGCGAAGCTCTCGGTGCCGACAACGTCAGCGCATTGCTGCTTCCATCGCAATACTCTACGGGGCACTCTGTAGACGATGCAGTGCAACTATCGAAGAACCTCAACAACCATTATGACATCATACCTATAAAGGACGTGTATGCCGCATACGAAACCGCTCTGGCTCCTGTATTCAAGGGGCTGCCGTTCAGTCTGGCAGAGGAAAACCTGCAGTCGCGGATACGCGGTGCTATGGTGATGGCACTCGCCAATAAATTCAATTACATACTGCTGAACACCTCCAACAAAAGCGAGCTGTCTACAGGATATGGCACTTTGTATGGCGACATGGCCGGCGGCCTTGGTGTGCTGGGCGACCTGTATAAAGTGCAGGTATATGCACTGGCGCGATACATCAACCGCGATAAAGAGATCATTCCGCAGAACATTATAGACAAAGCCCCGAGCGCTGAACTGCGCCCCGGACAAAAGGACAGCGACAGCCTGCCCGAATACAGCGAGTTGGATCCTATCCTTTATCACTACATTGAAGAAAGAAAGGGACCTGCTGAAATCATTGGCATGGGCCACAACGCGGCATTAGTGGCGCGCATCCTGCGCCTCGTGAACATGAACGAGTACAAGCGCAACCAGTTCTGCCCCATCATCCGGGTATCACCCAAGGCTTTTGGTATAGGAAGAAGGGTGCCGATTGTGGGGAAGTACCTGGGATAGATACGAATGGGCCGGGCATGTGAACTCCGGAAGAACCCGCATAAGATCAATTCGGTTCATTTATACATTCGCACCTCCGGTTATTGGGAATACGGAAAGCAACATTATATTTGTAACGTTAATAAATACGTTGCTGTTTGCAGAATTTGTCGGCGTAGGTCTTAAAGTGAGTACCATAGGATCAACGCTGTGTTCAGAGTAAATCAGTAAGGTGTCCATTCAATATTAAATCAGGAAAAATACAAGATGTAGTCAACCCGCTCAGGTGCATTTACCTGCTTTCGTCGAGACGGGTTTGACCTAGCAACTGCAAAGTAACCACTACTATGTTATTCAACTCACTGCATTTTCTTGTATTCTTCACCTTTGTTACCATTCTGTTTTTCAGACTTAAGCGCCAACGGGCGCGCATATGGATGTTGCTGCTTTCAAGCTGCTACTTCTACATGACCTTTGTTCCCGTATACATACTGATACTATTTGCTACTATCGCTATTGACTATACCGCAGGGCTGCTGATAGGCAAGGCGCAGGGGAAACAACGCAAAATGCTTCTTGCTGCAAGTATTTTCGCAAATGCCGGCATACTGATCTACTACAAGTATCTGAACTTCTTCCTCAGCAATCTGGCACCAGCGCTTCAACTGATAGTCCCACACTACTCCATACCCTATATCGATATCATCCTGCCTATCGGGTTGTCCTTCCATACGTTTCAGTCTATGAGCTATGTGATAGAGGTATACAGGAATAACCAAAAACCCGAGCGCGACTTTATTACCTACTCGCTATATGTTATGTACTACCCACAACTAGTGGCGGGGCCAATAGAACGCCCGCAGAACATGCTGCACCAGTTTCACGAATTCAAGCCATATAATTTTGACAATGTTAAAGAAGGTCTGAGCCGCATGGCCTGGGGATTCTTTAAAAAAGTGGTGATAGCTGACCGCGCTGCGATAGTGGTAGATCACGCCTTCTCTAATCAGGACCACCTTTCGTCCGGCTCGCTCATCATTGCCGCAATGTTGTACTCTATACAGATCTATGGCGACTTTTCGGGATATTCAGACATCGCCATTGGCGCCTCCCGGATAATGGGGATACAGCTGATGGAAAATTTCAACCAACCCTATCTTGCAAAAAATATTACAGAATTCTGGGCAAGGTGGCACATATCTTTATCGACCTGGTTCCGCGATTATGTTTATATACCATTGGGAGGCAACAGGGTAGGTGCCGTGCGGCGAAGGGTAAATGTGTTTGTCGTGTTCCTGCTCAGCGGCTTGTGGCATGGTGCCAACTGGACGTTCATTGCATGGGGTGGTATACACGGAACCCTGGTCACGCTCTCCGGCGGCAAGAAAAGACCAGACCAGCCAAACGTTTTCGTCAACGCGTTCCGGGTCATACTTACCTTCCTGCTTGCCACTATCTGCTGGGTATTCTTCAGAGCACCTTCATTGAGTGCGGCAGGAGATTACCTCAGCAACTGCATTTCCGGTCCCGGCGGGGCTCTTGACCTGGGCATGAGCATTTCGGGGCTTCTGTTTGTCACCGCACTGATTGTAGTAATGTTCGTAAGGGAAAAACGTGGCACCAATTTCCTAATCAGGAACAACGCATTGTTCTATTCCTATCTGGCAGGCATGGCTTTGGTGTGTTATTTCCTCGGCGTCTTTTCTGAAAATCAATTTATCTACTTCCAGTTCTGATATATGAAAGTAGCTTTAGCATATATCGTTTTGACATTGTGCGCAGTAACAATGTGCATCTCCGCCTGGAATCCCGCATTGATGTCGATATGGCGATGGGATAAAATTCACCTGAATAACGGTAAGTGGTACAGTAAGCATAAATCGCCATGGGGCGATCTTACGGCAATGGCATATCTTGACAACGTTGCTGTATTCAGAGAAGTGCGTGATTTCGTTTACAGATCTTCCGGAGACACCTCCCGTGGAGACCTGTCGCTGTTCGTTATCGGAGACAGTTATACCGAGGATATAACCGCAGAAGCATTCCCTACAGCGTCCGTATACAAACACTGCAAGAACACATCATTCTTCAATGAAAAACCAATAGCCGGAAAAACAAATGTTGTTGTCATAGAAATGACAGAGCGGCTTTCACGACCAATTCTCAGGAACAAAGACATAACTGATAGCCTGACCACTACACGAACGCTCACAATAGGAAATGACAAACAGTCGTTCTCGGGTAGAATGAATAAGAATATTGAATACCTTCTATTCGAATTCAACTTCATTAACGAGATGAAATACGCAAAGGCTGAATTCAATTACAGGTTCTTTGGCCAAACGAGCGGAGACGTTGCGTTATCAGCCAGTAAAGATTGGTTGTTTTTCAGACCCACCGTTCTACCTCATGGAGAGTATAGCAGCTATTCGGGTATAACCAATTCAAAGGTTGACTCCATGGTAGAAAGCATCAATGAGATGCAAGACTTCTTTAAACAACGGGGATTTGATGAAGTTTACCTTTCCATTATTCCTTCGCCTGCATCAATTCTGCAACCCAACGGGTATAATCAACTAATTCCATTGATCCAGTCTCACCCGGACCTAAAAATGAAATTTATTGACCTCTATACTCCATTCCGCAACCATCCGTCACCAAGAACTCTTTACAGAAGGGGAGACACCCACTGGAACAATGCAGGTATGCAGGTATGGCTGCAATTGGTTCGCAAGCGGCTGACCACCGGGGCTAAATCGGCGCTGTAAGCCAAAAAGGAATCATCTTGATCTGTTGCAGCAGTTTCATCTAATCTGCAATCAAACCCGTTTAACGAGGAAGATAGCCATACCTTTGCTCCAATGAAACACCAAAATTACTCTGCAGACAGCATTCTTAAACAATTGGGCATCAAAGCCCTGAACCCAATGCAGGAGGCGGCTATAGGTGCTGCCAGCGGAGGAGAAAGTGATTTAATGTTGTTGTCGCCAACGGGGTCGGGTAAGACGCTGGCATTCCTGATCCCGATACTGCAGGGACTCGATGCCGCTGTAACCACTACTCAGGCACTTATAGTTGTGCCATCTCGCGAGCTGGCACAGCAGATAGAACAAGTATTTCGCAGCATGGGTACCGGTATTAAGATCACAGCCTGTTATGGCGGCCACCTCCGTGAGACCGAAGAGAATAACCTCATTCAACCACCGGCTATTATCGTTGGTACTCCCGGCCGTCTTTGCGACCACATTCGACGCGGCAATATCACTTCACATAGTATTACTACGCTGGTACTGGATGAGTACGATAAAACTCTTGAGCTCGGATTCGAGGAAGAAATGAGCTTCATTGTATCGTCTATGCCAGCTGTGCAGCGCAGGATACTCACCTCAGCCACACAAGCCCCTTTGCTGATAGATGTATTGAAACTCAACAACCTCATCACATTGGACTTCCTGCCAACCGATGAAGTTCCTGCGCACCGACTGGAAGTGAAAGTGACCCACTCGACCGATCGGGATAAGTCTGACACGCTATTTCACCTCCTTTGTACGTTGGGCAATCGCTCTACCATCATCTTCTGCAACCACAGAGAAGCAGTAGAACGCACAGCCAAATTACTGTCAGAAAAAGGAATAGTGAGCACCTTCTACCACGGCGGTATGGAACAGCAGCAACGCGATGCAGCGTTGTGCAAGTTTCGCAACGGCACGGTAAACTTCCTGGTGACCACCGACCTTGCCGCACGCGGACTTGACATACCCAACATACGCTACATCATCCACTACCACCTGCCCGAGAATGAAGAAAGTTATACGCACAGAAACGGGCGCACAGCGCGCATGGACGCATCTGGAACGGCCATCATGCTTCTTGGCCCCGAAGAATCTTTACCCGAATATATAACGAGTGAAGTAGCCGAACTGGAGCCAGACCACGAAGCAGCACTACCGGAGGCCCCGCAATGGGTGACCCTGTTTATAGCTGCGGGCAAAAAAGATAAAGTAAATAAGGTGGATATTGTTGGCTTTATGGCACAGAAAGGCGCTCTGAAAAAGGAGGACATCGGTCTTATTGAGGTGAAAGACTTTTTTTCATTTGTAGCCATCAGGAAATCTAAGGCAACCCATGCCCTGCACCTGATCCGCAACGAGAAGATCAAGAACAAGAAGGTGATGATAGCTACAGCCAAATAAATGAGGCATCTTGCTGCAAAAGCATGGATATCCGGCTGCAAACAGCAGGTCGAGACACCCTGCCATAGAACTGACACATTTAGCAAAAAATGTACGTAATACTTACTACATTTGGCATCCGGCAGAAACGTTTGTAAGTTTTTGCTGTTTAATTATCCAATATGATAAAAATAACACTGCCTGACGGCTCGGTAAGAGAATATGCCGCAGGAACAAGTTCCGCTGATGTCGCAAGATCTATCAGCGAAGGGTTGGCAAGGAAAGTACTTGCAGCCGATGTGAATGGCGAGGTTTGGGACTCTGCCCGCCCCATCACCAGCGATGTTTCCCTCAAACTCCTCACGTGGGACGATAAGAATGCAAACTCTACGTTCTGGCACTCATCCGCTCACCTTATGGCCGAGGCGCTTGAAACGTTATATCCGGGTGTGAAATTCGGTATAGGACCTTCTATTGAGCAGGGTTTCTATTACGATATAGACTTGGGCGACCGCACTATCGGCGACGAAGACCTGAAGAAGATAGAAGACAAAATGAAGGAGCTGGCAAAAACCAACAGCAACTACGTTCGTCAGGATGTGCCGAAGGACAAAGCGATAGCCTACTTTGCCGAAAAAGGCGACCAGTACAAGCTGGAACTGCTGGAAGGGCTGGAGGACGGAAGTATCACGTTCTATACTCAGGGCAACTTCACCGATCTTTGTCGCGGCCCGCACATCCCTTCGACAGGTGCAATCAAAGCTGTGAAGCTTACTAATATTGCCGGTGCTTATTGGCGCGGCAACGAAAAGAATAAAATGCTCACCCGCATCTATGGCATCACCTTCCCGGCCCAGAAAGAACTGGACGAGTATGTGACCATGATGGAGGAGGCGAAAAAACGCGACCACCGCAAGCTGGGTAAGGAACTGGAACTGTTCACCTTCTCTGAGAAAGTGGGTAGCGGTCTGCCTTTGTGGCTGCCAAAGGGCGCTATGCTGCGCGAAAGACTGCAGCAATTCCTGCAGCGTGCACAGTTGGAGACAGGGTATCTGCCTGTTATCACTCCGCACATCGGTAGCAAGCAACTGTATGTCACTTCAGGTCACTGGGAAAAGTATGGCAAGGACAGCTTCCGCCCCATCACGACCCCGCAGGAAGGCGAAGAGTTCATGCTGAAACCAATGAACTGCCCGCACCACTGCGAGATCTACAAGTCATCTCCGCGTTCTTATAAAGATCTCCCACTGCGCCTTGCCGAGTTTGGTACCGTGTACCGCTACGAGCAGCGTGGCGAGCTGCACGGCCTCACACGTGTTCGTGGCTTTACTCAAGACGACGCCCACCTCTTCTGTATGCCGGAGCAGGTATCGGCTGAATTCAAGAAGGTGATAGACCTGGTATTGTATGTGTTCGAATCTCTCGGCTTTACTGAATATACCGCACAGGTATCTTTGCGCGATCAGGAAGACCGCAGCAAATACATTGGTTCTGAAGAGAACTGGGCTATTGCTGAGCAGGCCATTATTGACGCAGCCAAAGAAAAAGGACTCAACACCGTAATAGAATACGGAGAAGCCGCATTCTACGGTCCAAAACTCGACTTCATGGTGCGCGATGCCCTGGGCCGTAAATGGCAGTTGGGCACTATTCAGGTAGACTATAACCTGCCTGAGCGTTTTGAACTGGAGTATGTTGATGTGGACAACACCCGCAAACGCCCTGTGATGATCCACCGTGCACCATTTGGCAGCATGGAGCGTTTCATAGCCGTATTGTTGGAACACTGCGGCGGTAATCTGCCGTTGTGGCTGGCACCGCTTCAGGTAATGATATTGCCGATAAGCGACAAATACAGCGAATATGCGCACCAGGTAGCAGCACAGCTGAAAGCGGCCGACATTCGGGCGGAGCTGGACGAAAGGAGCGAAAAAATAGGTCGCAAGATCCGCGATACGGAACTGATGAAGACCCCGTACATGCTGATAGTTGGCGAAAAAGAAGCCGCCGACGGTACGGTTTCTGTGCGCAAACACGGCGAGGGCGACAAAGGTTCTTTGCCGGTGGCAGCCTTTTGCGAAGAGATAAGAAATATTGTAAACGAACAGATAAAAGGGAAACGCAAAGGCTAAACCGCCTAAAAATTGTATGGCCGCGTGTCATATTGATGAACAAATATTCTAATTTTGTCTGATAACCATAACAAGCATTAATGCAGAAAAGACCAAAACCAAAACCTTTTTTCAGGCCCAGGGTGCCGCAGAATGAACACCGCCTCAACAACGAGATCACCGCACAGGAAGTGCGCGTGATAGGTGAAGACATAGAGCCGGGCATTTATCCGCTGGCTCAGGCACTGAAATGGGCTCAGGAAAAGGAAGTGGACCTTGTAGAGATATCGCCCAACGCCGTTCCACCGGTGTGCAGGCTGATCGACTATAAAAAGTTCCTCTACGAGAAAAAGAAGAAAGAGAAAGAACAGAAAGCCAAAGCAAAACAGTCGGAAGTAAAAGAAATTCGCTTCACGCCTAATACAGATGACCATGACTTTGATTTCAAAGCGAAACACGCTGAGAAATTCCTGCAGGACGGAAATAAGGTAAAATGTTACGTTCAGTTCAAAGGAAGGGCTATCATGTTTCAGGAGCGCGGAGAACTGCTGCTTTTGAAATTTGCAGAGCGTATGTCTGAATTCGGCACACTTGAATCTATGCCAAAGATGGAAGGACGCCGAATGCTGGCTATGTTTTCACCTAAAAAGAAGAAATAATAACAGAGTTAGTGGGCATATACCTGCTAATTTTGTTATTCCCTCGTAAAAGCGAAGAAAAATTTTGCAAATCGAATTTTCCTTATGTACTTTTACATAGTAAATCTGAAACAACAACTCGAATAATATATTTTACTTCAGAGTTTCAAGAAGTTTTCATGGTGATAGGGTTTATAGGGGCTGGCCTGTTCTCAGGCTGGCTTTTTTATTTTCAACCAACTCCTTCCCCCTGCTATACCGGTTGTTTCCCCATTATTACCTAACTTAGAGCGAAATAGTCTGTAATGAGGCATTTCAGCATCGGCCTTCTTTTTTCCCTTCTTTTCAGCTTCAGCGCGCATGCGCAACTTGCATCGTACCTCGACAACCAGAACCAGTTGATGGTGTGGGACAAAGGAATGATCAGGAAAATAGATTTTCTGGCTCCCGTAAGTATTAAAATAGGCAGAACAGCCATCCCCTATCTCGATAACTCGAGGTCATTCAAGATCTACGCCAACAACCGGGTAACACCTGTAAACATAGGCTTCACGAATGCATACTATGTCACGGACAATCTGGTGGCATTCCTTAACCAGAAATCGCTGAACGTTTTTGATAACGGCATTATCAAAAATCTCACCAGCGTAACCGACCAGTTCTTCGTAGCAGACAGTGTCATTCTCTTCCTGGACACCTACAAGGGAGCATACAAAGCCTACTATAAAGGTCAGATATTCAATGTAGAAAGCTACTTCGCAGACAGCTCTCTGTCAGCGATAAAGGTCACTGACAATATCATCGCCTACAACAACTTTGCCAATCAGTTCCGCATCTTCTATCACGGCGAGCTATTGGCTCAGGAAGACTATCCGGTAAGCGGTTTCGAAGTTGGTCGCAACACAGCTGCCTATGTTGATATTGACCGCAAGTTCAAGATCTTCCACAACGGCAAGACATTCGTTGTAGATGATTTCCCACCCAAGTCATATAAAGTAGGCGACAATGTGGTAGCGTTCGTAACAGCCGATGGATACTTCAAGGTCTTTTACGAAGACAGTGTGCGTTCTGCCGGCTTTATGAATGGTGTGTATCAGGTGGTGGACAACATTGTTGCCTTCAAGGACCAGAGCAATATGCTGAAGGTATTTTACAAAGGGGACATAACTACCGTAGATAACTACTACCCCACCAACATGGTAATACAATACAACTCGCTTGCATACGTAAACTTCGGCAACACGCTACGTCTTTTCTCAGAAGGTGAGACTTATGATGTTACAAATGCGGAGCTAACAAACTGGCAACTGAACTATGATGTGATACAGTATCAGATGGGCCAGAACATGTTCAAGGTTTTTTATAAAGGGCAGGAATACTAATGACCTTCACCTAACTGAAATAGTAAAGGGCTGAACAAGAGTTCAGCCCTTTACTATTTACAACATATCAATGTTATTATTTCATTGCCGCAAGCACTATGTTCCATGCCTCAGCTTCTTTGGCATCAGTAGCTGCGTTTATCTCCTCGGCACGGGCCAGCAGTGGCTTCACCTCAGGATGCTCTTTAAGGTCCTGAGCATTGATACGAACATTCAAATAACAGCCCTTCACAGCAGTGCGGGCACACAGCGCGCCTACACCCGCATCGCTCACACTATTAGGGTTGCCCTTAGCAGCCATTTGTATCGCGAGGTCCATTGCCTGAAATGCCACCTCCATGGTACGGAACGGGATCTTGATGGCATAAATAGTTGCCGCCTCAATAGCTGCCTTACGTGCCGCCTTTTCTTCGTCCGTAGCTTTAGGCAGTCCGAACGCAGCCATGATAGCGTTGAACGAATTGGTATCCTCATCAACCAGGTACAACATCTCTTTGATCAACTCCTGACCATGAGCTGCATGATCGCTGAACTCTTCCCAGCGATGGTCCCATCCTTTTTTGTGCGATGACAGGTTGGCCACCATTGTCCCCAATGCAGCACCCATTGCGCCGCAAAGTGCCGATACCGAGCCCCCGCCCGGCGCTGGAGATTCGCTGGCTGTTTCCTGCGCAAAACGGGTCACGGTCATATCCACCAGCTTCTTCGCTTCAATGTCCCTCAACCTGTATTCAATGATCTTCTTCTGCGGATCGAAAGGCCCCAGCTCATCGAGCCCCAGCGACTTGATGGCTATGCGCACCAACTCAGCCTCACCTACCCCCACACTACGCTGCTGCTTGCGCAGGAAATACTCGCCGGCCTGCAGCAATGCCTGCAGCGGCACCAGCCCCACCAACTCGCTACCCGTTACACGCAGACCACGTGCCGTAGCGCGTTCGCACGCCGTGTCAAACACCACATGAAGCGGCGTGGTATTCATATTGGTCAGATTGATGGATATCTGCGCCACACCATACTCCTCTATGAACCAACCAATGGCCTTTACGTTCTTCAACAGACCGGGCACCCACACAGGCTCGCCGTTGGCATCTTTCACCACCTTTCCGTTATCATCTTTCTTCTGCCTGCCTTTCTCACGTATATCAAACGCTACTGCATTTGCCCTGCGCGTAGAAGTTGTATTAAGGTTCACGTTATAGGCAATGAGAAAATCGCGCGCACCTATCACTGTAGCGCCCGTGCGTGCGTTAAAAGCAGCCGGACCATAATCGGGCTTCCACTCGGGCTTCACGATCTTGGCTGCAAGTCCCTCGTACTCACCACTGCGGATATCGGCCAGATTGGCACGATAAGGCGCAGAAGCCGCATATTCATACAGGTACACCGGAATGTTAGCTTCCTCGCCTACGCGCTTTGCCAATTGTTTTGCGAATTCAACCGTGTCTTCCATGCTGATGCCTGACACCGGAATGAGCGGACAAACGTCCGTTGCCCCCATGCGCGGATGCTCTCCGCTGTGCTTACTCATGTCTATCAGCTCACCGGCCTTTTTTATTGCAAGGAAAGCGGCATCAACTACTGCCTGCGGATTGCCCACAAAGGTCACCACGGTTCGGTTTGTCGCCTTGCCGGGATCCACATCCAACAGGCGCACCCCTTCTACTGTTTCTATCTCATCAGTTATCTGCTTGATGATGTTCATATCGCGCCCCTCACTGAAGTTGGGAACACATTCTATAATAGCATTTGAAAAGTCTTTCATTGTCTGTGATTGAGGCTGCAAAAATAGGTGATGTAGCACAGAATGGCACCCTGCTCACGGAACAATCTGAAACAAAAAATCCCGCGTTTTTCAACGCGGGATCAATATGTAAATATATGAGTGCTTACCTGGCCACGTTCACCGCCCTCAGTTCCCTGATAACGGTAACCTTGATCTGACCCGGATACTGCATTTCCTTCTGGATCTTGTCAGCGATCTCGAATGAAAGTTTCTGGCTGTCGGCATCAGTTACTTTTTCTGCTTCAACCATCACACGCAGTTCGCGACCGGCCTGAATAGCGTATGCTTTCTCAACACCGGTATATGCCATTGCCAGGTTCTCCAGATCTTTTATTCGCTGCATGTAGCTCTGCATCATCTCGCGGCGGGCGCCCGGACGCGCACCACTGATGGCGTCACAAGCCTGAACGATAGGCGAAATGATATACAACATCTCCATCTCATCGTGGTGGGCACCTATTGCGTTCACAATAGACGCGTGTTCGCCACACCTTTCGGCTACCTTGGCGCCCAGCAATGCGTGGCTCAATTCTGTTTCTTCATCAGGCACTTTACCAATATCGTGAAGCAGACCGGCGCGTTTAGCCAATTTCACCACTTTCTGTCCCAGTCCCAGCTCAGCAGCCATAATGCCACACAGATTAGCCGTTTCCTTAGAGTGCATCAACAGGTTCTGACCATAAGACGAGCGGAAACGCATTTTACCCACCAGACGCACCAGATCTTTGTGCAGACCGTGAATACCCAACTCTATGATAGTGCGTTCGCCGATCTCCATGATCTGCTCTTCCAATTGCTTCTTGGTTTTTTCAACCACCTCTTCAATACGGGCAGGGTGTATACGTCCATCCTGCACCAGGCGTTGCAGCGACAGGCGCGCCACCTCCCTACGGAGCGGATCGAAACAGCTCAGTACAATTGCTTCAGGGGTATCGTCTATCACCAGGTCAACTCCGGTAGCCGCTTCCAGTGCACGGATGTTACGACCCTCGCGACCAATGATCTGACCCTTGATCTCATCGCTCTCCAGATTGAATACCGTAATAGCATTTTCGATGGTCTGCTCGGCGGCAGTACGCTGAATGCTCTGAATAATGATCTTCTTGGCTTCTTTCGAGGCGTTCAGCTTAGCCTCTTCCATGATATCCTTCACATAGGCCATCGCACGGGTGCGCGCCTCTTCCTTCACCACCTCCATCAATTCAACCTTGGCTTGCTCTGCAGACAGACCAGCCACTTTTTCAAGGCGCTTTACATGCTCCTCGTGGTGCTTATCCAGCTCAGCCTTCTTGATGTTGAAGGCCTTGATCTGATTCTCCAGGCTTTCCTTAAGCGCTTCGATCTCTTGCGTCTGGCGCTGTAAAGATGATGTCTTGTCGTTAAGCTGCTGCTGTTGCTGCTTCAGCCGGTTCTCGCTCTCTGCTATTTTCTGGTTGCGCTGTGATACTTCCTTGTCGTGAGTGCTTTTTAACTGTAAAAAGTGTTCTTTAGCTTCGAGTAGTTTCTTTTCTTTTAAGGTCTCTGCGAGTGTTTTTGCGTCTTCGATGGTCTTTTTAGCGAGTGCTTCTGCGTCGTCTACTTGCTGTTTAGTGTTTTTCGCGAATATGATCTTGCCTAAAAATATACCTATGACGAGAGCCACTATCGCAAAGACAACGGCTACAATGGTCGATCCCATAATTGTTTAAAAATTTTATTTGATGAATAGTCATTTTCACACACCCATTTACATTATTGATTACAAAATATTAAAAAGGGCATAGTATTAGCGTGCTAAGTTAATAAAACATTTCGATTGTCGCCCACCAATGGCACACACATATAAATGCATAATGTTAAAAACTTCCGGCAACCGAAAAACATCTCCTTACTACCTTTACGCATCAGATAAATATTATATCACGTCATGCCTGTTGTTCTTGGTTTCGCCTACTGCAATGTACCTGTAATGCCCGTGAGAGCTGATGCTTTCCACACGGCCGAGCAGACCACACAGCTGCTTTTTGGCGAAAAAGCTGAGATATTGGAAACCAATAACAGAGATTGGGCACGTATCCGCTGTACTTGGGACGATTACGAAGGCTGGTGCAAATTGTCGCAGCTTGCCCTTATTCAGAAAAAAGAACACCGCAAAGATGCCAGATACTACGTGGCCGGGCACACTGGTCGCGTCATAATGCCCAAAGGTGAAATACTTCTTCCGATGGGCAGTGTGCTTCACAACATGAAGGGAGGGAAGCTGGATCTGAATGGCGACACCGGAAAGTTTAAAGGCAAGAAGGCCAAACAGGCCAATTCGGAACTGTCAGAGGCTAACATTGCTGCCACAGCACTAAAATACCTGCACGCCCCTTATCAGTGGGGTGGTCGGTCAGTTGCCGGCATTGACTGTTCAGGACTTACGCAAATGGTGTTCAAACTCTGCAACTTCAAACTGATGCGCGATGCCTCCCAGCAGGCCACACAGGGCGAAGTGGTTGACTTTCTGGTAAACGCGCGCTGCGGTGACTTGGCTTTCTTTGAAGAAAGAGAAGACCAGATCAATCATGTTGGTCTGTTATTGGACAATGAAACAATCATCCATGCCACCGATGCTGCCGGCAGGGTCGTAATAGACCGATTTGACCAAGGCGGCATCATCAGTACCCTGCTGAAGAAGCGTACACACAAGCTGCGCATGGTACGTCGGGTATTTTAATACGGACTACTTCTCCCCTCCCACCGGGCGGGAAAATCGAAAAACGAAATGGAACGGCAACATTGGGAACTACAACTGGAGCGTCAGCGCTACGAACAGGAGCTCTTGATGGATCCGAGCAATGCGGAAGCTCATTTCGACCTTGCGGCACTGCTTGAGGACCACTTTAAGGAATATGACCTTGCGCGCAAACACATAGAGGCAGCGGTGGAACTGGAACCCGACAATGACGCAGCCCATTTCAACCTCGCTTTGCTACTCACCAGTCATTTCTCAGAACATGATCTCGCTCGCGCCCACTTTGAAAAGGCACTGGCAATAGCGCCTGACGACAGCATGACGCTCTACCAGCTGGCATTGTTGTATGACGACCAACTGAACGATGAGAAAATGGCAGCCACATTTTACGAACGCGCCATAGATACCGACCCGTTCAACTCCCTGGCACATGCCAGTTATGCCACATTTTTGAGCAATAAGGTGCACGACTATGATAAGGCAAGTATCCACTATCAGTTTGCAATGGATCTTGACCCGGAAGACGCGGACCACCTTAACAACATGGGGTTGCTGATGCAGCATCAGTTCCGTGACTATGAGAAAGCGAGATACTATTACGAACAAGCCATAGAGAAAGATGGCACCATTGCCGATATACACGTCAATCTCGCCAATCTGATAGACGCCCATTTCTCCGAGCTGGACCTTGCTGAACAACACTACCATGAAGCGCTTCGGCTGGAACCTGAACTCGCCCGCGCCCACTACGACTATGCCGTGATGCTTTCTTATAGTCAGAACCGGCTGGATGAGGCTCGATCTCATTTTGAGAAAGCTGTAGCCTTGCAGAACGACCACGCAAGCGCCCTGCGCGAACTGGCTATACTGCTGACGGAACATTATAAGGAACATGAATCAGCACGGTCACTTTTTGAGCGTTCTTTAGCAACAGACCCCAACAATTATGAGGCGCATTTATTGCTTGCCAATCTGCTGGACGATCATGCAAAGGACTACGAAAAAGCGATGCACCACTATGTGCGGGCAATGGCTATAGACCCCGGCAACCCAAACACCTTCTGCGAATGTGCGGTCATGCAGATGCAAAGTCTGAAACAGCCTCAGAAAGCCCTAAGCAACTTAAAACATGCGCTGGAACTGGACCCGGACCATGCCGAAAGCCACGCTCGGCTCTGCAGTCTGTACATCAGTTTCTTAGACGACATTTTACTCGCGAAGCACCACTACGAGAAAGCGGTAGCTCTGGACGAGCAATATAAAGATCTGATTACAGAACAGATATTTTCCGAAGCAGGACTATAATAAAACACCCGCCATCAGGCGGGTGCAGTGATTTCTAAATGAACTGTTTGTCTTACGGCATATCCTCTGTATGTCGACGGGTGTAGCCTTTCATGATGCCCTTTCCCGTTTCGCGAACAAACGACAATATCTCGTCACGTTCGTCAGAAACAGGGATATCGGTCTCAATAATGCTCAGTGCCTTCGACACATTGTATCCACGCACAAAGAGGATCCTGTAAATATCCAATATCTGATTGATCTTCTCGGTAGAATAACCACGGCGCTTCAACCCTACAGAATTCACTCCTACATAAGAAAGGGGCTCACGTGCTGCCTTCACATATGGCGGTATGTCCTTCCTAACCAAAGACCCACCTGTTACAAACGAGTGCGAACCGATACGAACAAACTGCTGCACAGCAGTGAGTCCCGCCAGGACCACGTAATCGCCTACAATAATGTGACCTGCAAGTGTAGTATTGTTGGAGAATACACAGTAATTACCTACCTGGCAGTCGTGCGCAATGTGGCTGTAGGCCATTATCAGGCAATTGTTACCTATCCTTGTCTCGCTGCGGTCGGTAGTTCCTCTGTTGATGGTCACACACTCGCGGATGGTAGTATTGTCTCCTATTATCGTCACTGTATCTTCGCCCTTGTATTTCAGGTCCTGCGGAATTGCAGAAATTACAGAACTGGGAAATATCTGGCAGTTCTTCCCTATTCTGGCACCTTCCATGATCGTTACGTTGGAACCTATCCAGGTTCCCTCGCCGATCTCTACATTTTTATGAATGGTCGTGAAAGGGTCTATCCTTACGTTTGGAGCGATCTTTGCATCCGGGTGTACGTATGTAAGCGGGTGAATCATTTCTTATTTTTTTCGGATGAGTTGTGCCACCAGTTCAGCCTCGGTAGCGAGTTTATTGCCTACATATGCGGTTGCCTTCATCTCGCAGATACCTCTGCGGATAGGGCTCAGCAATTCCAGCTTTAATATAAGGGTATCTCCCGGACGCACTATCTGCTTGAACTTCACTTTGTCTATCTTCAGGAAATATGTGTCATAATTCTCAGGATCGCTGATGTTGTTCAACGCCAGTATCCCACCCGTCTGCGCCAGCGCCTCTATCTGAAGCACACCAGGCATCACCGGATTACCCGGGAAATGCCCCTGGAAGAAATGCTCGTTGAATGTAACGCTCTTGATTCCTACAACGTGATTATCGCTCAGTTCTATGATCTTATCAACAAGAAGGAACGGGAATTTATGCGGCAAAACCTTGGTAATGTGTGTAATGTCGTAGATAGCCTCCTGCGACGGATCGTAATGAGGAATATCAGCAATGTGCTTGTTCTTCTTTATGTATTGTTTGATCCTGCGTGCGAATTCCACGTTGGTGGCATGGCCTGGCCGGTTGGCTATGATATGCGCTTTGAAAGCGTGCCCTGCCAAGGCGAGGTCGCCCACAACATCGAGCAGCTTGTGGCGTGCAGGTTCGTTAGGGAAGTGCAACTGTATATTGTTCAGTATTCCCTCCTGCTTCACTTCTATCTTCTGCTTGTTGAAGACTTTTGCCAGGCGCTCTAGTTCCGATTGTTCCACCACCTTATCCACCACTACTATAGCATTACTCAGATCACCACCCTTAATAAGGTTGTTGTCAAGCAGGTATTCCAATTCGTGCAAAAAGCAAAAGGTTCGGCAAGGGCCTATCTCCGTGCGGAATTCCGACAAGCTCTTTAACGCCGCGTGTTGTGTGCCAAGTACCGGGGAGTTAAAATCGATCAGCGCGGTTATCTGGTAGTCGTTAGATGGCAAAGCAAGCATGTCCACCTTCTTCACCGGATCGTAGTAATGAATATTACTGTCGATAGAATAAACGATCCTGCGTGCTTCCTGCTCTTCTATACCGGCGCTTTCAATAGCATCCATAAATTCTCTGGAGCTGCCATCAAGAATAGGCACTTCAGGGCCTGTTATCTCGATGAGCACATTATCCACGCCCAAACCCACGAGAGCGGCCATGGTATGCTCAATAGTGCTTACCCTTGCTCCGTTGTACTCTATAGTGGTACCACGTGATGTGTCCACCACAAAATCCACGTCGGCCTTTACCACTGGCTGATCAGGCAGATCAACCCTCTGGAAACGGATGCCGTGTCCCGGATTTGCCGGTTTCATGGTCATTTTCACCGTTTGGCCGGTATGCAAGCCTACGCCACTTAATGTAACGGAGCTTTTTAATGTCTGTTGATTCTGATTGCTATTTGTTTGTGACAACGCTTTGAGTTTTTCCTTAATTAGGACAATATTTTTCTTTGTCTGTTTTCGTTTACCGCGACCTCTGCCCTTGCAACTGCATTGTGAGTTCAGTCACAATCTCCTCCAATTTCTGTAAACGACTTTGCAAATCTGGCAAATTTCTAAAAATTGCCTGACTTTTTAACGAATTTTTATATTCAAAGGCGGGTGATCCGTTCAGTGTTACATTTTCACTGGTCACGGACTTGGAAAGACCACTTTGGGCATTGATCTTGGTTCCGTCCGCAAGGTGAATATGACCTACTATTCCCACCTGGCCGCCTATGATACAATTCTTACCGATCTTGGTACTGCCTGATATTCCGGTTTGTGCCGCTATCACTGTATTCTCACCTATCTCCACGTTGTGCGCCACCTGGATCAGGTTATCCAGCTTCACCCCCTTTCTTATAATAGTTGATCCCATCGTAGCGCGGTCCACGGTCGTATTAGCGCCTATCTCCACATCATCCTCAATTATTACGTTTCCTATCTGTGCTATCTTCTTATATGTTCCATCTCTAAGCGGCGCAAAACCAAATCCGTCTCCACCTATCACCGATCCGGCATGAATGATAACCCTTTCACCCAAAAAACATCCATGATATACCTTAACACCCGAATATATCTTGGAATCCTTACCTACAACCGTATTATTTCCAACATAAGCACCGGGATAGACCTTTACACCATCTGCCAATACCGCATTCTCCCCTATGTATGAAAAAGCCCCAACATATACGTCTTTACCGATCTTTGCTGTGGGCGCAATATAAGAGGGTTGTTCTATCCCCACATTTCCGCTACCTGATATGATATGATCGTATTGCTCCAGCAGCAAGGCGAAACTGGCATAGGCGTCTTTTACACGAATCAATGTCGCAGTAACCGGACGTAAAAGCACAAGCGTTTCATTCACCAGCACCGCCGATGCAGAAGATGTGTACAGATACTCTTCATATTTGGGGTTCGACAGGAAACACAGATCTCCGGGACCCGCTTCTTCGATCTTTGCCACATTGCTCACTTTCCTATCGGGATCGCCTTCCAGCTTCCCTTGTACCAATGCTGCGATCTGCTGTGCTGTAAACTGCATGTATGTCCTTATTTCAATATTTGATTTAGTCTGCCCGATAACTTATCGGGCACATTTCACAACGGAGGGGCATACTTTTTACACTACTGAATATAGCAAATGTAGTTTTTATGTACGGCACCCGCAATAGTCTGATTAACCAATGTGTCTTCAATTTCTGTAATATTTCGCACCTCTCCGTTCTTCATAGCGATCTTTATCAATTCGTCCTTAATATTATATGTATTATTCGATGTTTTACCTGCAAAAACGAAATATTTCATTTCGTCTTCAGTAAAACCACTTTGTATGCGCACCTTTTCTTTCTTTTCGGCCAATTGCTCCTCTATACGGTCATTCACAAACGAAACCTTATACAACCTCCTGAGAACAAGCATCTTGCACAACTCAGCCAACACCCTGTCTTCATGCAATTGCCAAACCTTAAGCGCTGATGTGACATCTGCGTCATCAAGGTCGCAATATCGATCAAGATGCCCCGGATCGGTCAAAAAATCCTGTTCCGTAAGGTCTTGTTGCAAAAAGTAGGCCAAAGACGGTGTCGCGAAGAGCTTACCTCCGTTCCCGCATATTTCCTTGGCACGTTTCAGGATATTCACGAGCAACATCTCGGAACCAAGAACTGTCTTATGCAGATAAACCTGCCAATACATCAGCCTCCTCGCTATAATAAACTTCTCTACCGACTGCACACCCTTCTCCTCTACCATCAGCTCGTTATCCTGCACCGTCAGCATCTGCAAAATTCGGTCGTAGCCTATCACACCCTCCGACACACCTGTATAAAAACTATCTCTGTTCAGGTAATCCATCCTATCCACATCCAACTGACTGGATACCAACTGATGCAGATAACGCACAGGGTAAGACCTGTCAAACACACCTATTGCCCGCTCCAGAATGCCGCCCATCTCTTGATTCAATCTCTTCATGATCAGGTGTGAAAGCACCTCGTGACGAACTCCGACCAATGTACGTTCTGAGGAATGCGAGTAAGGGCCATGCCCTATATCGTGCAACAATGCGGCCATTCTTGCGGCCAGATAATCTTCCTTTGAAGTAACTATACCCTTGGCGTTCAGCTCGTCCATTGCTTTGCCTGCCAAATGGCACGCGCCCAAAGAATGTGCAAGGCGGGAATGGGATGCCCCGGGATAGACCAGGTCAGCAAAACCCATCTGCCTGATGCGACGCAACCGCTGAAACCACGGATGATCTATGATCCGCATCAACTCAGGCTCGGGAAACCTTATAAAACCATAAACAGGATCGTTAATGATCTTGACTTTAATACTCATTCGGGGTGTAAATTACCTTAATTTTTGCTTTGCGGCTGCTAACCGGCACTTCATGACACATATGTTACATTCATGAAAAAGGGGCACATTGCTGTGCCCCTCGTATCACAATTCTGTTTTATTACTGCTCCATTACAAAGTGGAACACCTTCTGTTCGGTTCCGCTACGCAATGTGAGGATGTACATACCGTTGGCCAGACTGCCGTCCAGTTTGATCTGTGTTTCCAGATGTCCCTGTTTGGTGGTTACTGCACCACGGTACACTACCTGACCCAACATGTCTGTCACGTCAATGTTCACGTCCTCGTTGCCTGCACCCAGTGTGCCACGCACCGTGAAGATACCCTTGTTAGGGTTAGGCAACAACCTCAGGTCGCTCATAACTGCTGTTGTGGTAGATGAACCCAACGGCGTGGTCGTGATGAACACCCAGTCGTGTGTACCGATGTTGGCACATACGCCGCTGCTGGTAACAACACATGCTATCGAGTCGTAATCGTTGAAGATGGCCGTGTAGCTGTCGTTGGTAGCACCGGCTACAGGGTAGCCATTCACCTTCCACTGGAACTTCGGATTCGGTCCTGCATCCTCAACCGATGCATGCAGCACTACAGGCTTGCCTGCTGTCACTACAAAACCAGGCTCAGGCCATACTGTAACCTTCGGTATCAGTATCGAGTCTACACTCAACGCCACATCTCCGCTGGTCACGGTGTTCGCCGCGCGGCAACGGTAATCGCTGGTCATACGCAGGTTCACCACATCGCCGTCTACAGGTATGTAGCTGTATGTGTTGCCTGTACCTACTACTACGCCGTTCACCAACCACTGGTACACCGGTGTTGCACCACCAAATGAAGGTGCCGCCGTGAACGTAACCGGATTGAACTGGCAGATGGTGTCGTTCGGTGTAGTGAGTACGCCTGCTACAGGTGTTGCCGTTGGCAGCACTGTGAGTGTCCTCGCTCCTGTTGCAGTGGTTGTTGCCAGACAGTTGGCGTTGCTGGTCATGGTCACGGTAACGTTGTCTCCGTGGGCAGGTACAAAGGCATAGCTGCCTGCTGTGCTTACGCTTACTCCGTTCACCTTCCACA
>JBIKSN010000390.1:0-2929 GCA_044348585.1 Flavipsychrobacter sp. | reverse complement strand
AAAAACAAAACCTCTCTGAGCTGTTTTTCGGGTATGAAGGCTTTGTTGAAGTTGTATTTGAATTTGAAAAAATTCTTCAAATTTGATTCTGCGCTGCGATTGTGCTATTTCTTGTAAATTTTTGGGGAAATGAATCTGAAAAACTGAAATAGGATAAGGCTTTAGATTTTCTTTTTCCAACATTTCCGAAGGGAGATATTCAAAAAGTTGACCTTTGTCCAGCCATTGAAAAACATATTTGATGAGTTTGCTCACACCATTGCTGTCCAATCCTTTCTTTTTCATAGACTCCGACGTATTGTACACAGGTTGAAATCCTGAAATATCCACCGCAGAAAGATCATCTATTTGTTTAATTTCGGGGTGGGTAATGCTAAAATTTCGTCCAAATTTTTGTGGTTTACCAAAAATCAAATACTTTTTGCCCGCTAGTAGATTTTTTCGATGCCATTCTATCCCTTGAAACCAAACCAATTGCATTTCGCCACTAGGATCTTCAAAATTGGCTACCAATCTTTTTTTGGGGCCTTCGCCTTCTATTCTAATATCTTCAATTTTTCCATAAAGTTGAATAAAAGCTACTTGCTCTGTGACTTCACGGATTTGATAGATCTTGGATTTGTCAATATATCGAAACGGGTAATGGGAAATGAGGTCTTTCACAAAAAAAACACCCAGATTTTTTTTTAGCAAATCGGCTTTGAGAGGCAAAATACCCGGAATGTGTTCTACAGGTGTGTTTAGCTGAATACCCATAAGACAAAAGTAGGTAAAATTTGAATGAATCCAATAAAAAAATTATTGAATATACGTGTTTAGCTGAAATTTAGCCACTTCACTCGAATCGGAATCTGCGGGATTTAATTTCAAAATGGTTTTGAAACGAGTTGTTTTTTTACAAACTTCTGAAAATGTAAGACTATCCGAAATATGCACAAAAGACTTGACTTTGGCCACCTTTTCGGCATCTAATCGCGCGTGCGTCCACATTTCTTTTTGTACTTCTAAATTCAAATTGTCATACTCAGTAATCAATTCAATTTGAATACGTTTGCTAGAATCGCACGTAAAAACATATTCCTTTGTATTGCCAAAACTTACAGCACCATTGTATTGAAATGTAGGTGTGCCCGCACTTGACTGCATCATAGCTTCCACATCGGCTACGGAGAGTTCTTTGGGTGCATTGCTATCGATAGTTGAAGAAAACGGCGCTATTTCGGTCTCCTTATTTTTCTGTTCTTCACAAGAAATTAATACAAAGAAAAAAAACAAAATGGCAAGTAAATCTCTCATATTTTAGGGGTATGTATTTTATACAATTTGATATATTTCTTTCAAATTTCTACCATATCCATTGTAGTCTAGTCCATATCCTACAATAAATTTATTGGGAATTTCAAACCCTACATAATCCAGCGCATAACTATGCTCAAAAGCTTCGGGCTTGTACAAAAGTGTAGTAAGCGCTAATGATGCAGGCTTCATTTTTTCTAATTCTTCCTTTATGTAATGTAGCGTATGCCCCGTATCTACTATATCTTCTATTACAATTACATCGCGTCCTTCGATACTTTTGCTCAGGCCTATCATTTCTCTAACCAAGCCTGTAGAGGCGGTTCCTTCATACGAACTTACTTTCATAAATTCGATTTCACAATCTAGTCTTATGTTTTTGACCAAATCTGATGCAAACATAAAAGAGCCATTGAGAATGGCTATAAAGAAAGGATTTCTATCTTTATAATCGCGTTCTATTTTTTTTGAAACCTCAAAAACCCTGCTTTCTATTTCTTTGTCGGACAAATAGGGTTTGAATGTCTTATCTAATATTTTTACTTCCATTTAGTTTGGCGTATGCTTAAATTTTTATTATTAACTGATTGGATTGAGTGCTATGCTATAAATTTTGTATGAATTGATATCGCGTTCGTAGAAAAATTTATCCAAAATCCCATAGATATTTTTAGCTCTAAAATACGAGGTATGCAACTTATTTTCGCCTACTTTTACCCATTGAATGGTATAGCTATCTTCATTTTGGTAGTGTTTTTCTACATATTCGAGCATTTTGTTCAATGCTTCATTTTTATCAATAGCTTTGAGCGAATGAAACAAAAAAGATTGCTGGTGATGTGGATTTATCGTAATCAAATCTAAGGTCGTAATCCCATCAATTTGACGAAAATTGAAAATCAACTGATTTTCCTTCAATCCCAAATAACTCGCAATTTTATGTTCTATGCTCATCGATTACATTTTTGTAATTATCTCATCTACAATACCGTATTCAATAGCTTCTTTGGCATCCATCCAATAATCTCTATCAAAATCTTTCAAAATTTTCTCTACGGGTTGTCCGCAATTATCTGCTAATATTTTAGCTAATAAAGCTCTTGTTTTTACTATTTGTTTAGCGGTAATTTCCAATTCAATAGCTTGTCCTTGCACGCCTCCAATAGAAGGCTGATGAATCATAACACGGCCATTTTCAAAGATTTTTCGTTTGCCTTTGGCGCCATGGCTCAAGATCATACTGCCCATAGAAGCGGCCAATCCCATACAAATGGTATTGACAGGCGACTGAATCATTTTCATAATGTCCAACAACGCCAAACCGGCTGTAACGCTCCCTCCTGGACTGCTCAAAAATAAGTCAATTTCTTTGCCCGGCTCATGTGCATCCAAGAATAGAATTTTTCCTATTACTTTTTCCATACTCTTGTCGTCCACAGGTCCCCAGAAATACACTCTACGCTGTTTCAAGTAGATTTCTTCCATTCTTTTGGACATCATAGAGCCTCCTTCTTTCTCTTCTTTTTCCTCTTTTTCGTCTTCGTTATTTAAAAACGTATATTGATTTATCATGATGTATCTTCTTTGTTTAAAAATTTAATATTCTAAAAGTTGCAAATTTACTTCAATTATT
>JBIKSN010000334.1:0-2942 GCA_044348585.1 Flavipsychrobacter sp. | reverse complement strand
TGGCATATATGACACCCTGCGCATCAATAGCAATGCCGTTGAAACTGCGCACATTCGCCAGACTGTCTATATGGCTGTCGCAGAAACGCACGGGCACTGTCACTATCTGCTGAGCATGCAGCGGCATCCTACACAGCAGCAACGTGATACAGAACAGCAAATGTAACCGGCAGAGCATGATGCAAATGTAACCATTCACTGTGTTGTCTGCCTTTAGTACTTTTGGCGCCTATGCAACTCAACTTTCAGGAGGCGACACTCAAAAAGCTGTCGGTACATTATATAGGCAACAAAGGCAACGGGCATGACATGATAGCGTCCAAAAAGCCCTTTAAGTTGGGTGACGACGAAGGAAAGCTGCTTTGCGATGCGTTCTTTGCGCGGTTTAATGCCGGCGGCGAGAAATACAGCTTCAGTCATGGGGCGTCGCTGAACTATAACGAGGTGTACAACTATTGTCTGGAAAGCCTTGCCGAAGAAGCGGCTTTTCATAAGAACTCGGTGAACATTGCGAAACACCTGCACGAGAACACCACCCACCCCAAGGTGAAACCCGGAGAACTGTACGTGGTATACTTCGGTAACTGTATAGTGAACGGCGCGTTTGTGGAAGTATTGGGCATGTTCAAGACCGAGACCAAGAGCCACTTCCTGGACACACAGGTAGATGCCAAAGACACCGAGCTGACCATGCGCACCGGCGCCGACATCGGCAAGTTCGACAAAGCGGCCCTGGTGTTGCCCACCAATGCCGAGAATGGCTTTGATGTGCTGATCTACGACAGCAATGGCAACCGCGGCGAGGAGGCTCAGTTCTGGCGCGAGAGTTTTCTGGGCGTAGTGCCGCAGGCCACCGAATACTACCATACCAACCAGTTCCTGGGTATGGCAAAGGAGTTCATAACGGCGCAGTTGCCGCAGGAATACGACATTGAAAAAACAGGCCAGATAGACCTGCTCAACAAGTCGATGGAGTACTTCAAAGCAAATGAAGCATTTGACAAGAAGAAGTTCACCGAAGAGGTGTTTGAAGACAAACGCATCATAAAGGCGTTCAAAGAGTTTGAAGACAACTTCACCGAAATGAACGAAATAGACCTCCCCGATCGTTTCGACATCTCCACACAGGCCGTGAAGAAACAGAACAGGGTATTCAAGAGCGTGCTGAAGCTGGATAAGAACTTCCACGTATACATTCACGGCGATAAGAGCCTTATAGAGCGCGGCTATGACGAGAAAACAGGGAAGAAGTTCTACAAGATCTACTACGACGAGGAAAATTAAGCGGTGGATAGTGTCAGCGTTTGTTTAATTTCGCTTTGCGCAGGCACCACTAGTTTACAGATACTTATATCCAATGAAGAGATACATATTACTCACATCCATAGCCCTTGTTTCGTTGGCGTCATGCGGTAAGAAAGACAAACCCGTAGATCCGGAGGTATCGGCTCGTATCGGGAATTTTGTATTCTATTCATCCGGCAAAATGGTGACTGCCAAGCGTGAAGCATCGGTACCATCGGGACCTGTAAGCATTGAAGGATTGATGAGCAATGGGGCCACCCTGCGTTTGTGGATACGCAGCTATGTGGAGAAACCCGGTATCCTGAACATGGACAGCACCGACGCCGCAGCCACCTATCTGCCCCCTACCCCGAGTTTGGAAGTGCGGGCTGTGAGAGGTACACTCAGCATCACACAGGTAACCCCTGTTGTGACCGGTACGTACTTCTTTGTCTGCAACGATTCTACCGCGGTGAACGGTAGTTTCAAGATCAACCCACTGTAGTGGACGAAATAATGTGAGCCGGGTGCAAAACCGAATTCCCAAATCGGTCACAATCAACTATTTTTGCACCCATGCAAGCATCACTCAGCGAACAGGAACTGGTACGCCGCGACAAACTGCGGGAATTAGTAGAATTGGGCATTGACCCTTATCCGGCACCATTGTATGAAATAACTCATACAGCTCGCGATATAAAGGAAAAATATAATGAACAAACTGCCGACCAATTCAAAGCTGTAAGTCTGGCGGGCCGCATAATGAGTGTGCGCGATATGGGCAAAGCCAACTTTGCCGTACTGCAGGACGCAACCGGCCGCATTCAGGTTTATGTGAAGCGTGACGAGATATGCCCGGGTGAAGACAAGACTATGTACGACACGGTGTGGAAACGCCTGCTGGACATAGGTGACATAATAGGTGTAAAAGGATACGTATTCACCACTAAGACAGGTGAGACATCGATACATGTATCTTCATTTACGCTGCTGACCAAGAGCCTGCACCCGCTGCCGATAGTGAAGGAAAAGGACGGCGAGCAGTTTGATGCTGTGACCGATCTGGAGTTTAAATATCGTCAGCGCTATGCCGACCTTATTGTGAACCCCGGTGTTCGCGATACGTTTGTGAAGATCACGAAAATGAAGAACGCCATTCGTACGTTCCTCAACGAGCGTGGTGCGCTGGAAGTGGATACCCCTGTGCTGCAGAGCATTCCCGGAGGTGCCACCGCAAGGCCGTTCATCACCCACCACAATGCACTGGATATACCGCTGTACCTGCGTATTGCCAACGAGCTGTACCTGAAACGTCTGATCGTAGGTGGTTTTGAGTGGGTATATGAGTTCAGCCGCAACTTCAGGAATGAGGGTATGGACCGCACCCACAATCCTGAGTTCACGATACTTGAGTTCTATGTGGCCTACAAAGACTACTTGTGGATGATGGAAACAACCGAGCAGATGCTGGAACAGACTGCTATCGCAGCCAACGGAACCAGCACAACCACGGTTGATGGCGTGACCATAGACTTCAAGGCACCTTACAAGCGTATCAGCATCTATGACGCGATCAAGGAGCACACCGGCATAGACATCAGCGAGATGGATGAAGCCGGCCTGCGCGAGGTGTGCAAACAACTGAAGATAGATGTGGA
>JBIKSN010000333.1:0-2952 GCA_044348585.1 Flavipsychrobacter sp. | reverse complement strand
TGAATATCTTACCCATATTAACTACATTTGAGCCAATGGATGTGCAAAAAGAGACCATAGGCAGGGCGCGCCGTTTCTGGGAGGTGATAAAAGATACCATCGACGAGTTTGAAGAAGACCACGTGGCCAAGTTCAGTGCCTCGCTGGCCTACTATACCATATTCGCCATAGGGCCGCTGCTGCTGGTGCTCATCCATATTATAGGTGTCTTCTACAAGAAGAAGGACGCCGCCACACATGCCGTGTTCGATCAGGTGGCCAATATAGTAGGGCCCGAGGAAGCGCACCAGCTGGAGAGCATACTGGACAAGATGAATACCAGCAACAACAGTACCCTGTTCGGTATCATAGGTGTCATAGTGTTTGTGTTCAGTGCCACAAGCATCTTCACCGAGATGAAGAGCTCCATCAACTATATGTGGTCTGTGAAGGCAAAACCCAGGCGCGGCTGGCTGAAGGTGATCACCGATCGTTTGCTGTCGTTGTTGCTCATCATAGGTTGCGGTTTCCTGCTCACGGCATCGCTGCTGCTGAACGTGATTGGCGATGTGCTTACCGGCAAGCTGCAGCATATGAAGTATCTCAAAAACATCATTCCGCGCGATAGCATTGTGCTGCTTACCAGCGTGGACACAGGTGTGCTGTTCATAGTGGTCACGTTCCTGTTCGGGGTCATCTTCATGGTGCTGCCCGATGCGCGCATACATTGGAAAGACGCCCTGGTGGGTGCTTCCTTCACCGGCGGACTTTTTCTGCTGGGTAAGTTCCTTATCTCGCTCTATCTCACGAACTCCAAGCTGGTAACGGCCTATGGCGCCGCGGCATCGCTCATCATCCTGCTGTCGTGGATCTATTATTCGGCCATCATCCTGTATTTCGGGGCATCGTTCACCGATGTGTATGCCCGAAAGATGGGGCGTGGTGTGCGTGTGAAGAAGACCGCCGTATTTGTCATCAAGCGCGAGGCCCGCGAACTGCCTGCACTCAAGACCCACGTATCCGAAGACCTCGGTCAATCATAGAAGGTACTGCCATCTGCTTACTGCCGCTGCTGTCTGCAAACTGCCTCTGCTCCTGCCATCTGCCCCTGCAAACTGCTCACGGTTTCGCGTACGGCAATCTGCCAATGCGTGTGGTGCGGTGATAACTGTCGAGGCCCACACAGGTAATGCTGCCGGCCTGTTCTACATCTATGTAACCATCGGTGGCTATGCAATCTTCGGGCAGGTACACAGCCGTAATGCGGGCTATAATGATCAGCGTACCGTTCTCTTCCACATCTATTTTGCGCACAAATTCGGCGGCTATCTGTATGTTGCTCTCTTGGATAAATGGCGCGACGCAACCCTCGCGATAAATGGGCGTGAGGCCGGTGGCGTCAAACTCGCTTTGGTGGGCCGGGTAGCGTGCTGATGTCTGATGCGCTTGTTGGTAGAACGACTCCTGAATGTGGTTGACGGTGAGCTGCCCGGTGTTCAGTATGTTGTCCAGCGTGTGGCGCTCCACCGAGTGGGGCCGCACTACAAAACCAAACATGGGCGGATTGGCACCCAGGTGAAAAATGGAATTGAAGATGGCCAGGTTGGTATGTCCCGCCTCATTCGCAGTGCCTATGAGGGCCACACTTTTGAAACCCGTGAGCGAGTTGATGAAGGTGGCGCGGTAGCGTTGTTCAAAATTCAGGATGTCGGCGACTGAGAATGATGTTTGCATTGCTTTTCAATGGGTGTTTATCGGCCACGTCGTTTAGAGATCTTGTTGAAAGAGATGTCGCGTTGCATGGTGCACTTGAACCTGTTGATCTCGGGCAGCCGTGTTTTGGCATGTTTGGTGCTGCACGCCTCCACGCGGCGGCGCCATAGTTTGTACGAGCTGAACTTCAGTTGGCTTTTCATCAGTGCCTTCACCTCGTCTTCGCGCAAACCAAACTGGTATTCAATGGCATCGAAGGGGGTGCGGTCTTCCCACGCCATTTCTATGATGCGGTCTATGTCTGCTACCGATAGTTTCCGTTCTGTCGGTGCTGCATCCTCTGCCATATAGGCCATTGGTGATGGCAGATCGCTATAGTAGCAGTAAACTGAATCGTCGTTTTCCATACATCCCGGTTTTACGTGTAATCGTCCATTTCTTGTTTTGTTTAACAAAACGAACGAATAATTAAACAAAAGTAGGGGAAACTTTACAGTAAGTGCGCGATTTTTTGTTTTGCGCAGTCCCGCCTGCCGGCCGGCAGGTTTGTATTAATTCATTGATTCTCCGGATCGTCGAATCTTCTTTGCAGAGCGTTGTGCGAGAGAGTGGCTCGGCTCAGAAAGAACTGCCCGTCGGGTGCTCATGTCACCCCTCCGGGGCTTTTTTTATCACACTGCACAAAACGCACTATGATAGATTTTCTTTTTGCTGCGTTGTTATGGCGGTTGTAACTTGTATAGATGTTGCAGAAAATAAGGCCAAAAGGCATGTATGGTGATTTTATTTCACTTCTCACCTGCGCACCAAGTGAGAAGAAGTGGGAAGTTTTTGCGCAGTTTTGGGAAGCAGGAGGAAGCAAAACTTCCCACATGGCCATTGATTATCAACGAAAGGACCCCAAAATTGCGCAGAAGAAAAAATTTGCGCAGTTGGAAAAAGGGTGTGGTAATTCAATCGGGGTGGCCGACTAATTCTCAGGAGATTTACTTCGGGGCAGGATGTCTTTTCAATTGCCTCAGTGAGAAAGTTCTCCTACCGTCGAAATGACGGGTACTATCAGGCAGACTCATTGTGACAATTAAGGTCCGAACCTTTTGACTTATTAACCTATTAACCCCCAACCCAAAAACTGGCACATTTTTTGACTCCCTACTCCCGTTCGGCCCGCTGCAGCGCATTTGCAACCACATATGTAACACAAATTTGTTTTGACGGGTTTTTGAAAATAGACTTACCTTTAAGCGGTTTAAACAGTTA
>JBIKSN010000073.1:0-12140 GCA_044348585.1 Flavipsychrobacter sp. | reverse complement strand
CCGTCATCTGGAAGAGGTGGTCCCACAACTTGTGCTTGTAGTCCTCTATGGTCTTGAGGTGCGGGTTCAGTGTACCCATCAGCTCTATGATTATTTCGGCCTGCTGCAAACGCTTTTCCCTGCTGTCGATGGTTACCAGGTACTCTACCATCTTCTGCACATTACGACCATATTCGGGCATCAGCATTCTGCTGCGCGTAGTATTATATTCCATTATTAGTTTAAAAATTAAAAGATCAATGCTATAGAAAACAACCTCCGTAAGAAACAGCAAAAAGTGCAATGCTGCCGAAGGGTAAGCTGGCCGTGATCTGCAATTGTGAGTGCGCAGGAACCACCGCCGATGACACAAATATAGGGAATTATGCCTTGCAAATAGCCATATATAGCAGCAACAAATAGAAAATCGAACCGAAAATGACACCATTTTTAACACAACACCGCAACACAGGCCACAGCAAATACGTTATTTTGCAGGTATGGAAAAGCCAAGACTGGACAAATACCTCTGGTCCATCAGACTGTTCAAGACCCGCACACAGGCCACCGAGGCCATAGACAGCGGCAAGGTGAAAATGAATGGCGCGGCCGTGAAGCCATCGCGCAGTGTGTCTCTTGGCGACCAATACCAGATAAAGACACCCGCCGGTCGCAAGACCATTGAAGTGACCGGACTGCTGTCCAATCGGGTAGGCTACGAAGAGGCCATAAAACACTATGTGGACATTACCCCCGAGGAAGACAAGATAGCCCCGCAGGCAATGGCTCCCAGCTTCTTCACCGGTAAGCGCCTGAGCAAAACAGGCCACCCCACCAAGAAGCAGCGCCGCGATCTGGAAGACTTCCTCAGCGACATGGGCGACTAAAAAGAAGAAGCCCCCAACGTGTGGAGGCTTCCGGTATAAAGTATTGTTGAGAGTTTTGTGCTTAGTTCACCGCTACAAAGTTGCCCGGTATGGTGCGGGTCCAGTTCTGGCCGCCATCAGCGCTTTCGTAGATACCGGCATTGGTTGCCAGATAGATGAATTTGCGCACGTTTCCATTTTTGTAAACGTTCTTCTTGGCTGCAATGCTACGCACGGTCACGTTGTTACCGAGGCCCTTGTTGGCAGGCTCCCATGCGTTGGTAAATGTGTTCAGCACGTAAAGGCCTTTACCCTCGGTACCTACGAGGCAAACCTCTTCAAACGGAGTCTCGATACACAGCAATGCGGTATTGGCAGGAAGACCGGTATTGTAAGGTGCCCAGTTCTTGCCCAGGTCGTCAGAGAACCATGCGCCATAGTTGCACGAACCGTCAACAGCTATTAGGCGGTTGGTCATGTGGCCCAGGTAGAAGTAACCTGTATCGGTATAAGTGGTGCCGTATGGCGGCAGTGGTTTACCCGATGTGTTGCCACCGTAGATGTATGGAATAAGCCCGGGATTAGCGGTCACCTCTATCCACCTGTTGGTGTAAACGGCATCATCCTTGCCCTTGCGCACAAAGTTGCGGTGGTGGATCACATCGTTGTCGGCAGGGCCTGAGTAAGCCAGACCACATAGTGTACCGTCGGCCAGTTGTGTGAACGACTTCATACGCACCGGCAGCTTACCGACGCCCAGTGTATCGTAAGAGCCATCGAGCGCCCATGTGTTGGGGTTGCCGAAGTTGTCGGAGTAAATAACACCCAGCCAGTTGCGGTCGGGGTTCACAGAGTTTGAAATTGAATACACCCGATTGCCCCACTTGGGTATGTTGAGGATCATGCTCTGGTTGGTATTGAGCTGATTGCCGCTGCAAGTGAATGCTGGGAAAGTAGATAGCGTATCGTAGGTGGTGTTGAAGTTCTTACCGTTGTTGTTGCTGTAATAAAGGTGGGTCTTTATCCAAAGGATGTTGTTGCCTGAAGTTGCTACAGCGCGGCAGCTCTTACCATCTGGTGGAAAGAGGACACCATTAAAGTTACGGCCATCGTTGGTGTTGTAGAGGGCGCCCGCAGAGTCTGAAAAATACAAACTGAAAGGGGTCTGTATGCCATTGTTGTTATCGATAGCGGTTGTGCGCTTGCAACCGGAGATACCGGCACCGAGCAACACTGACAGGCAGCTTATATATAACAGGGACGATTTACGCATTTTATGCTGGTTTGCTTGAGTTAAAAAAACAAGTTAACAAAGATAAGTAATATAGTGAGATTACGTAACGTAGCAAAAAGTAGGGGTAAGCCACCCCAAAACGCATCAGCGAGCCGGTTTATTACCTATGTCGTTGATGCGCATACCAAAGTCTATCAGCTCCAGAATACTGTTCTCGTCGGTATTGAGAAAATTGATGTCGAGCGAGAATTTATAGGCGTTGTCCACGTACTTGCCGCCCTTCAGGGTAATGTCGCTGAGCAGCTTTTTGCTCTCGGAAATGATAGCGGAATCGCGGCGGGAATTGGAAATGGCGGGGTCCACATTGCGGAAAAGCTCATTGATATCGAGGGTGAGCGCGAACGGCTGGCCATAGGCGGCATCGGTATAGATGTCCTTCATCTTCTGCCCCTTAAAAGCCCCCGAAAGGAAGCCGGTAGCGTAGTTCCGCTTGCTCGTGATCACAGCATAACGGTCGTTCATCATCAGGAACACAGAATCGCTGGAGGTGAGCGGCAGCACGTAGCCCGAGCCGTCTTTGAGCGGCTGCATACCGCCTTCTTTGGCCATATCCAGCAAGTGGGTGAAATTCTCCTTCTTGTTGATGCGGATCACGTAGGTCATGGTCATAGAGGCCTTTTGCTCTTTGTGGGTCACCATTTGCCCCATGAACATGTCCGACTTCATCTCGGCATCCAGCACGAAGTCGCTCATGAGAATGGCCATGTCGCCGGTGAATGCCTCGAGCAGGTAGTCGACATCAAGGCCCTTGGTTGCAAGGCCCACATTGGTTATGCCGAACAGGCCCAGTTTCTCGAGCAGCGTGCGCACGCCCGATGGTGAAATGTGCATGGAGAGCAGCATATCCATGTTCTTCTTTGGCAGACGGTCCAGCATTTCGCGGTCAGCCTCTACCTCGCCGAAGTCCTTGGTGGCCTCTTCCACATGGGCGGGCAGGAAGTAATTGACCTCGGCACCTATGTTGCCCTTGCCAAACTCGAAACCCGCCGTGATGATGGCATCCTTCCACATGGCGGACGAAAGAGAGATACCGTTGAAGCTGAGCGGTGTGCCATCGCTGTTGAAGGCAGAGCCATAGTTGAGCCAGATGGAGAGGTCGTACCGCTGGGCCTGGAAAGCAGAGAAGCGCTTGTTGCTGACAATGGAGTTGGCCACCGGCACCTTGAAGGCTTCATCCATGGCTGTGACCAGGGCCGCTGCAACTGTGGAATCGTCGGGGGTATCATCTGCATCCTCATCGGCAAGCGACACCGCAGGGGCATTCATAAGAATGAGTAGCCCCGCCGACCAGCCGGCATACATGCCCTTGCCCAGGGCTGCCTGCCTGCGACCGTTCTGCTGCTGCACCGTAACTGCGGGGAAAGCTGTCTTGATGTACTGCTCCCACTTGGCAGCATCGGTAAGAGGAATGAGCCCGACAACCACCTTGCCCTCGGCAAAACGATTGTCGTTGCGGGTATAAACGTAGAAGGTATTGGAGACGTCGAGTCCGGCGTCTTCAATACCTCCTACCATATCATCCGCGTTTTTCGCGGGCATTCTTTTTTGAATCTCCTTAAACAGCTTGCTGCCTGTGATAAGGTTCCACGCTATCTTTTTGCTGAGGGACCTGAGATTGACCCCTACCACCCCCACTGCATCCTGCGGTATGTACCGGGCGTTGTCGGGGACCTTGCTGCAGGCACTCCACAGTACCGCAACGAAAGTGAGTAAAAGAATTACGCGGCCGAATCGCGGCATAGGCAAGTTGTTTAATTAAAACGGCAGATCATCAACCGTGCCGGCAGATGAGCTGTTGTATGCAGGTGCGCTGTTGTAGCCACCCTGGTCTGGAGCAGGTGCGTTGTATGCAGGCGCCTGCGGAGCCGAAGCAGCAGCAGCGCCGGCTGTTGCTGCTTCAACACGCCATGCGTCCAGGTTGGTAATGTATTTGGTCTGGCCATCCCTCTTATCGACGTAAGAGTTGCCCTTGATATTAAAACTAACTTTGATCGTGTCGCCGGTATTGAAACGGTCGATGATCTCGCACTTATTCTGAACCAACTGCAACTTCGCGAAGTTGGTGTAGATGTTACCATTGATCTCTTCTGCAAGCTCCATCACAAATTCACGCTTCTTGAATTTTTCACTTACCTGCAATGTGTCGTACTTAACCAGCAATTTACCTGTTACTTCTAAACTCATTTTGAAAATATTTAATAATTAAAGACAATTGAAACAAAAATACAAATATCAAAGGACGAAAACAATAAAAAAAACGCCCGATAATCTCGGACGTTTTAAAAACGAGTGTACCTCATTTTGGGAGGCTGAAGGGTTTCGAACCCTCGACCCTCAGAACCACAATCTGATGCTCTAACCTACTGAGCTACAGCCTCCGTGATATTTGGGACGGCAAATGTAGACAATTTTTTGAAAAATCACAGGTATTTGTCTACCAATATTCCGCCTAAGGAAAAGGCGTGTTTTACTCCCTGAGCAGCTTAAATGACCGGCCGGCACCCTGTTGTGTGTTGACCCTGAGCAGATACAAACCTGGCGACAGATTTTGAGCAGGCACATTGACAGAACCTGACACCGACTGTTGCTGCCAGATGGCACGGCCGGCAATATCGGTGAGGATGATTGCGGAACCTGCAGGAACACCTGCCACCTCCCACGATACAGACGTTGGGTTGGGCGCTACGCCTATCATCTCCATCTCCAGTTCATTTACCCCCATGGTCATGTCACGGCTAATGTTCTGAACACTGTCGACAAGCCAATTGTTAGGGTCAAGCGAAAGTCCGAGCATGGGTACCTTCCAGGTGAAATGGAATGACTGCGATGGTTTGTCAACCACAAAACGAACTGTTGAGTCGCCTGAAGCGGAGGTCACCTGCACTTCGAGCGGCAGTGAGAAATAACGAACCGAGCCGGGTACGGATGTAGTCTGGTCGATCTTCATGTACACCTCTGTACCTACCTGATTCCATTTCACTGAGTAGATCGGGAACCCTTCGGCATAGAACCACTGGTGGAAGAATGTATCGAACTTGATACCATTCACCTCCGGTGTCATCATGCTGATAGCCATGTCGCGGAGATCAGCAATGGTCCCTGTACCGAAGCGCTTGGCGTATTGCCATCCTTTCAGCAAATTGAAATAGAACGAATCATTGTTGACCACATGGCGCAGCATATGCACTACACAAGCGCCCTTGTCGTATGATATACGGTTGCTGAAAATGCGATCTTCGTTCGTGGTGTCATCAACATAGATAACGCCACCGGGTTGCGACATCACGTTTCGCTGCCTGTCCACCATATCGGCCGTTGCTGCTGCACGTCCGCGGAACTTGTCGAGGTAGAGATACTCACTGTAGCTGGCGAAACCCTCATTGATAACAATGTCCTTCCAGGATGCACATGTAACGTTGTCGCCAAACCACTGGTGCCCCAGCTCGTGGGCAACAAGCCAGCTTTGGAAGAAGCCGAGAGTCGTCATGGTCTGATGTTCCATACCTCCACTCAACGGAGCCATGGCGTGTCCATACTTCTCTTTCCAGAAAGGGTAACGACCAAAGAGGTCACTAAACAGATTGAGCTGCTGTGCAGTACTATCAATTATGCTCTTGTTGAAAGTGAGGATAGTGGGTCGGTCGTACACGTAATTCTGCACCAGCATGGAGTCGGTGCTACCATTGAAACGCATAAAGAAAGAGTAGTCGCGGTAATTAGCTATAGACACAGATATGAGGTAAAAGACAATGGGGTAACGTTCACTCCATTCAAAACGGTTACGGCCGCCGCCCATAGGGGTGATCGACTGTAAAAGACCGTTGCTACCCACCTTCAGTGAATCGGGCACTGTGATCCAGATATCAGCAGAGTCGATCTTGTCAGTAAGTGACTGCTTACATGGCCACCAATCTTTGGCACTGTAGGGTTCAGAAAGAGTGAAGGTGACCCAATTGCGCCATGATGGTGACTGCAGAGTGCTGATACCATGTATATCTGATGGAGTACCGGAAACGGGGGTGCCGTGATAAAATACCTGAGCTGTGAACATGCTACCTGCCGACCGCGGGGTGGCAAAGGCCACTGTGCAAGTGTCGCCGGAAGTAACAACGCTATGCGGGACGCCATCTATGAAGACAGAATCGGCGACAAGGGGCGGCAGCATTTCGAACACGTAACTCGTGAGTAACGGCTCCACCACCTGTGCTGTTGTGGTAACGTTTCCCACAATGGTGGTACTCATATTATTCATCTCGAGATCGAGCTTCACGTACTTGACATCGTATTTATCCTCGTCGGGGTGCGCTATGGTTGGTTTGGCGGCACTGCGCATCTGAGCCATACGGCCTTTGACGGCACTACACTGCCAGTCGTGTGCATGCTGTTGTGCGTTCGCGCCACAAATAGTGGTCGCCAGTAGCCCCAATGAAAATATTATCTTTTTATTCATCCTGTAATTATTTGAGCGGCAAAGCTAACGCATTTGAATTTAACTACCGGCAATACGGAACGGGTGGGCGAAGAACGATCACTCAAGTGTGACCCAGGCCATGCGAAGGGAAATATAACTACCGCGTTTATACCGTATGAGTGAAGCATAGATACCTCTCTGTTCGTCGAAATCGCCGCCTTCGACATAACAGCTCTTGTATTCCTTGTCCAGCGGCTCGCCTAACAGGTACTCTTTGGTGATCTGCCGCTTGCGGTCCATGCGATAATAACAGGCGTTGGCCAGCTCGGATGCATAGAGCGTGTCGCCCGGAGAAGTGATGGTGTTTCTGATATTCTTTCCGCAATCGTTGTAAATGATGTAATGATTTTCGCCACGGGCATAGACTGCCGCAGACAAAAATTGTCGTTCGGTTATTTGTGGTGGCAGATCGTTGAACATTGCGTGATCCTGCCAACGTTTGGCCAGGTAAGTAGGCCGATAATAATGGCGGTAGCTACGATAGTATTGCGACCGGGGTAAAACAGTGCCCCATATCTCCTTGCCTGTATCGTCGACCTGAGTGACGCAGATACTGCCGAGGTAGGTCTCGAACGCACGGCTACGCGTATAGTTCTCTGCGTTCATGTAGCGCTCATAAGACTCAGACACCACAGTAGACAGGCCATTGCTATTGGTGAACATGCAAAGCGGCAAACCGGAAAATGTGGCGGCCGTGTCTGTTTTCTCGATCAACAGGCTATTGGCCAACTCATTTCTGAACCAACTGTAATTGCCTGTGAGATCGTGCTCATCGAGCCTGAACAAAAGATTAGACACGAATGCCGTGGGCCGCATCTCAACGCCGTATCTGAAAAATGCCTCGCGATAGCTTAGCAGCAGTACATTGATAGACCCTGCAAAAGGGTTGTAAGAGCATGTAGTATAATATGGAAAAATCTCGGTGGAGAGATCGGCCTTGCGCACGATGGGCTTTGTACCGCCATTGGGAATGTAAAAGACCTGCAGGTAATTGTTGTATCTGGCGGTAGATTCAGTTAAACTACCGGTGCCATTGACCAGCATTACCGATAGCCCCAACGACACACAAATACCCTGAGGAAGCGCTTCGGCCCCGGTGACGGTGAGGAAGTCGTAATTTTTGCGACCGGGGTCCAACTCTACGCGTTTGTATTCGTAGTGCAGTTTGTTGTAGTAGACCAGTTGTATGGAACATTTGCGGAACTGGGGTACATCCTCCGCAAACAATACTGCGTATCCATCCTCTGCCTTATTCTTCATCACAAAAAAGCGCATAGGTTTGGCAATACCGTGGGAGCGCCCTACCCTATCTTCGGACACCAGATGGCCAGTGCGAGCGTTGAACTGCAGGCGTATGAGCGTGTGCCTCCCCATGCGCTGCTGCTCTAAAAACATAACCGCCTCGCCATTCACTTCATACAATCCCTTGAACGATGATGTGGGCAGCAAGATAGCGTCGAGCAGGTCGCTGGCCACTGTATGGTTGACCACCCTATTGTGTGACGAATCATACACAATAACGGCAAGCGGCTTATTGATCTCAAAATGAAAAAGGAGGGTGTAACCGTTCTTCATGCAAAGGACCTTGTTGATCCCATTTTCGGAGAGTAAGGTCGGCGGGCTTATGACAAAATTCTCTTTTGCCGAAGACGCAGCAGCAAGCAGCATCAGCATTATGACTGAGAAAACAATGCGAAGCATGATGGTAATTGTAAGTCAAGTTACGAAAAAAGCCACGGTTCATACCGTGGCTTTTTTAAGAAAGGTCGTCTGAAATGTTGCTCCGGATCTTTGGGAGGGGCAACATCCGTCTATTGCGGCAAAAAATCAGTCATTCTTGGAAGTAACGAGGTCCATGTGCTCGGAACTAACCATCTGGAGCGCCAGGCTCTTGATGGATGGGTACACGAGCTCATAAACACCCTTCTTGCTTGGCGGGACATCTGTCTCCTGCATAGCTACGATGTAGATGATAGACTCGGGTATGTCAAGGACAGCACATACTTTTGAAATCGTTCGCTGGCTGGGGCGCTTAATACCGGTCTCGATCTGTGATAATGAAGTCTGTGAAAGGTCGCATTTCTCAGCAAGTTCGTACTGAGTGATGGACAGTTTCTTTCTGATGGATTTAATAGCTGATCCGATATTCATTGTATCAAATTTTATATTGTAAGAATTAATAGTTTTATAGGTCTTTTCAACTTATACTTTTAATAACAACTGTTCGAACGCTATAATAGACGTGCAATTATGGGAAAGCGTTGGTAAAATCACAGAATTTCACTCTAATCAAACATTTGCGTGACAGAAGGAGCGATAATCCACTAATTTTACCGCATGCCCGAGAGCTTTTCCCGCCATCTGACATTTGAGAAGAAGACATTGCTTGCAGTTATTATACCACAAGCCCGGAAGGACGGGATATATTATGAAGTGAACATTCAGGGATTTCCCAGATTTTACATGAAATGGAGCGCGCTGGACCGTTATGATATTGCGGGAGCTGAGCCTCCTTCGATACCGTATGCACTGCTGCTGGCAGTAAGTGACGTTATTGAAAACAGATAATCAGTTTGGGAAACATGCCGGTCAGACCGCAGGCATATCGACCCATGCATCGTTTTCCTTCAGCAACCCTATAAGTTCCTGTACTGCTATGTCGCTCGGAACATTTCTTTTCACCACTTCCTTTCCTTTATACAGAGTGATCTTGCCGGGACCGCTGCCTACGTAACCAAAATCGGCATCCGCCATCTCTCCCGGTCCATTCACGATGCACCCCATGATGGCTATCTTCACCCCCTTGAGGTGGTGCGTAGCCGCCCTGATCTTTGCTGTGGTCTCCTGAAGATCGAAAAGTGTGCGACCGCAACTGGGACAACTGATGTATTCCGTTTTGCTGATGCGGGTACGAGTAGCCTGTAGAATAGAGAATGCAGTATTGTTCAGGAATTGTTCGTTGTTCTTTACTTCGAGATAGGTTCTACCGCTGACGTTTACGTTATGAAGCGCGCCCGTGTTTGACAACATAACGCCATCACCCATTCCGTCGAGCAGCAGACCACCGCAATCGGTGGCCAATTTAATGAGGTGCTTATCGGGCGTATCACCTTCGGGGTAAGCGCGAAGAATAACGGGATTGGTGATACCTGCAAGCATGAGCAGTGTGATGAACGACCTTACAGGCTTCATACCATCGGCCGAGATCACAAGAACGGTAGCCGGACATTCCTTAATGCGCGTAAGCAATGACTGGTTCGCCTCGAAGCCGGGTGAAAGGTGTATGCCAACAAAAACCAGACTGTTGATTCCCGGCTCAGCCATAAAACTATCTACAGACATCAGATGCAGGGCATTACCTGATGTACCCTTATCTGTAATAACCTGCAAAGTACCCGGCAAACCAAATGCAGGAACTGCATTTCCGGTGTAAATATAGTCGGCGGCGCCATCGGATATCTTCCACTTGTCTGATGCAACATCGTAGTCGTAGCCGATCGGTTTCAGGGATTCAGGAGTCAAAGATCTTTCTTTGCTCATGTCCGCCACAACCACCGGCACCTGATGTCCACCAATATTTCCGACAGGAACTGTCTCGCGGCGTTTATATTCAAACGGACTGTAGGGCAGCGATGCGGGCAACTGCGGCGCATAACTCACCGATCCCATGGGATAACGGGCAACAATATCCTTACATACCGGGATCTCGAACTCGGGGTCTTCGGTAAGCGAAACTCGTATGGTATCACCAATACCGTCTTCGAGCAGTGTTCCTATGCCAATGGCGCTCTTAATGCGCCCGTCTTCGCCATCGCCCGCCTCGGTGACGCCAAGGTGCAGGGGATAACATTCACCAAATTCCTCCATCATCTGACGCACCAGCAAACGATATGCCTGCACCATTACCTGTGGATTGCTGCTCTTCATGCTGAGCACGATCTGGTGGTAGTCTTCGCTGCGGGCAATGCGCAGGAACTCCATGGCGCTTTCCACCATACCTATCGGCGTGTCGCCGTAGCGACTCATGATGCGGTCGCTGAGTGAACCGTGGTTGGTACCAATGCGCATAGCAGTACCATTTTCGCGACAGATGCGCACCAATGGCGTGAACCGTTCACGTATGCGCTCGACCTCTGCCGCATATTCGTCGTCGGTATATTCTATGAAATCGAACTTCTTCTTATCAATGTAGTTGCCCGGATTCACGCGGACCTTTTCCACAATGCGAGCGGCGATCTCTGCTGCATTCGGCGTGAAATGAATATCGGCAACAAGGGGGGTATCGTACCCGCGTGCGCGCAATTCGTCCTTGATCAGTTGCAGTTGCTCTGCCTCCTTTTTGCTGGGCGCCGTGATTCGTACCAATTCGGCACCGGCCTCTATGCACCTGATAGTCTGTGCCACGGTGGCCGCCACGTCCATTGTATCGGTAGTGGTCATTGTCTGGATGCGAATGGGATTTCCATTCCCTATAGACAGGTTACCGATCTTTACCTCACGTGTAGGCAGGCGTTTGTAGCCGGCAAGAGATGCGCAGTATTGCTCCAACATAGGTGCGAAGGTAATACATAGGCAAATTACCGGCAGCAACAGAGTGCCTACCGGCCGATAAATAACATTTATCTCACAACCACGCCACTATTTAGCCGATGAGCCCCTTGCTGTGCAATAGCTTGGCTATCTGAACAGCATTGGTAGCCGCACCTTTGCGCAGATTGTCGGCAACGATCCAACAGTTGAGTGTATTGGGTTGCGAGTAGTCGCGGCGAATGCGACCTACGAATACCTCGTCCTTCCCCTCGGCATGGAGTGGCATTGGGTAGCCGCTCATTGCCGGATTATCAATAACTACCACGCCAGACTGGTTCGACAGCAGTTCTCGGACGTCATTTTCGTTAAAATCGTGTTCAAACTCAATGTTCACACTCTCGCTATGCCCACCTGACACAGGCACGCGCACGGTAGTGGCAGTGACACGAATGGAGTCGTCGCCCATGATCTTGCAGGTCTCCTGTGACATTTTCATCTCCTCCTTGGTATAACCATTATCCATGAACACATCTATATGAGGCAATACATTCATGTCTATGCGGTGGGGGTACACGTGGTGTTCGGTACTTCCTGCACGCTGATCCATCATTTCTTTCACGGCCTTCTGACCGGTTCCGCTCACCGACTGATATGTGCTTACTACCACCCTTTTAATGCCATATTTTTTGTGGAGCGGCTGAAGCACCATTACCATCTGAATGGTGGAACAATTGGGGTTTGCTATTATATAATCATCGGCAGTCAATACATGACCATTTACCTCAGGCACCACCAACTTGATATCTTCCTTCATGCGCCATGCCGACGAATTGTCAACTACCCGGCATCCTACGGCTGCAAATTGCGGCGCCAATTCGAGCGAGGTGCTGCCACCCGCAGAAAACAATGCCAGTGCCGGCTTCATAGCAATAGCGGTCTCTGCAGATACAACACTGTATTCCTTTCCCTTGAATGCGACCTTCTGTCCTACCGACCTGGC
>JBIKSN010000072.1:0-12190 GCA_044348585.1 Flavipsychrobacter sp. | reverse complement strand
CTTGGGGGCCCTCGGGTGTGCCATCCTTCACCCATTTTTCCAGCAGGGCGATCTCCTGCTCTGTGAGCACACGCTGCCCAACGAACTCGGTATAGTGCGGATCGGCGGGCCATGGCGGCATAATGCGACGGCGGGTGACATAGGCATTGGCCACCGCATACTTGCGGGCATCGGCATAGGTGACGAGCGAGAAGTGGGCACTACCGCCGGGGCGATGGCAAATGGCACAGTTGGCATACAATACGGGGGCCACATGCTCTGTAAAGGTGACAGTGGCCGGCATGCTATCTCCACCACCGCAGCCCTGCAACCACAGGGTCGCGAAGGCTGCCACCACTACGACAAATTGCCTGCGCAGAAACATAGTCAGTTTTTTCGGGCAGCAATATACTGACTATCCCTGTTACCGCAGCATTACCGGCAGGTTCAGGCAATGTTTGCACAGGGTTATTTTGCCGTTACATATGCGACAATACAGATTGTGATAACACTGGGAAACTACTTTGCCTGTATTCTTAACTACTAAAACAAACAAAATGGAAAACACATTGCAACAGCAAACAGAAAGCACTACAGAAGTATTGAGTGCAGAAGAGCTTACAGCTCAAGCGGAGACAATCGTCTTTGAAGAGGAAACAACCGAAGAAGAAAGCGAAGAAGCCACTGAAGAAGGCGAGGAGCTGAGCGAAGAAACTGAAGAGCTGAGCGAAGAAGCTGACGAAACGACATCGGACGACGAGATCTTTTCTCAGGAAGAAGAATAATTGCCGGTGACCGTGAAACCGCCTTAAGCAGGCTGCCGTGGCTATGGCAGCCTGTTTTGTTGTGTGGCGGCAGGTTATTTGCCTATAAATATCTTATTTTGCACCGTCTGAAACCGCACCCCGCCGCTACCGCGGTAGTGGTGCCAAAATGCCGGCCATGTTTGAAGATATACTGAAAATAGCCAATCGCTACAACGACGGGTATGCCAAAGTGAAGGAAAGGAGAGATCAGTGGTTACACAAGTCGGAAGAACTGCGCGAACACCTGACGCAGATAGCCGACCACCTGAACAATAACGCCACGTACAAGCAAGGCTTTTATGTAGATACGCTGCACGCCTTCAACGAAGACATACGGGGCACGAGTAACCGCATGCCATCGGTGGCATTCCGTTCGGGGCCCATGCCGATGCTGGTGACCTTCCGCAACTCGATGGGCGAGAAAAAGACCTACAACGAAGAGGGCTTCAGCATATCGTTCAACCCCACTATCACGGGTCAGGTGCTGGTGCTGCTGCAGCCCCACTATAGCGACCTGGATAAGGAGCTGCCTGAGATGGCCAGCCTGGGCATGTTTCAGGAGCCTGGCGAGATCACCATGGAAGAGGCCGACGAGCTGATAAAGAGAGGCATGGAAGAGGCCTTCTATTCGAGCTTTACAGGTATGGCCTTCCCGCCGCAGGACGAAGAAGCAGAGAACACCCCGCCTCAACGAACACTAATTGGATTCAAACGACATGACACTACAGAAAAGAAATAGTTTACTGCTGGCCCTGACACTGCTGCTGGGCGCCTGCAACAATGAAAAACCGGCAGAACAGACCACTACCGAAACGGCCCCGGCCGAGGCTGTGGTGGTGCCTACACCCATCAGCTACAACATAGTGAACCAATACCCCCACGACCCGAAAGCCTTTACAGAGGGACTGGAGTTTCATGACGGATTTCTGTATGAGAGTGTAGGCCAGTATGGAGAATCGGATGTGAGGAAGGTGGAGTTGACGACAGGCAAGGTGCTGCAATCGACCAAAATGGACGCACGTTACTTTGGTGAAGGTCTGACGCTGTTGAATGACAAGTTCTACCAGCTTACCTACCGTGAGGGTAAGGGCTTCATCTACAACGCCAAGACATTGAAACAGGAAGGCACTTTTCCCTTTCCTACACAAGAAGGCTGGGGCATGACCAATAACGGTACGCACCTCATCTTTAACGACGGCGGCAATGTACTGTACTTCATGGACCCCGCGAGCGGCAACATAGTGAAGCAACTACCAGTGACGGATGAACACGGCCCTGTGTACCGCATCAACGAGATGGAGCTGATTAAGGGCTTCATCTATGCCAACCAATGGCAACTGGACCTGTTACTGAAGATAGACACGGCAACCGGCAAGGTAGTGGGCCGTGCCGACCTGAGCGGCCTGCGCCAGCAGACGGGCATTCCGCCACTATCGGGTGATGAAGACGCACCTGAAGTGCTGAACGGCATTGCCTATGATGCTGCCGCCAACCGGATCTTCATCACCGGTAAGAACTGGCCCAAGCTGCTGGAGGTGAAACTGGATAACTGATCGATCTCTCAACAACAAAAAGGCCTCACAGTTGTGAGGCCTCTTGTTTGCAGGATCATGTACCCATCATTTGCACGTTCATCTGTTCATCGTTGGTTCTTCTGTTTCGTCTTTCATTATCACGGGGCACACGAAAGCAATGTTATTGATGCGCGGCGTAGGTGTTGTAACCCTCGGCGCCGGGCGTAAAGAATGTAGCAGGATCGGGAGGTGTCAACTCAATACCTGACTTCATGCGGTGCACGAGATCGGGATTTGAGATGAACGGGTTGCCGAAAGAAACCAGGTCGCAGGCATTTGCCTCGATGTCGGATGAAGCACGGTCGGCCGTATAGCCGGCGTTCAACATCAACGTACCATTAAATGCTTTACGCACCTTTGGTATCATATCCTTTGGCATTGCGTAGGTAACCAGGTGCAGGTACACCAGGCCCAGGCTGCTGAGTCCTTCTGCCAACATGAGGTATTGCGCTTCTTCAGTAGCGTCGGGCGTAAGACCATTGTAAGGATTGAACGGAGACAAGCGGATGCCCACCTTATCGGCACCGATGGCTGCTACCAAAGCGGCTGCGAGCTCCAGTACAAAACGGTTGCGGTTCTCGGGGCTACCACCATAATCGTCGGTGCGTTGGTTGGATGACGGACTGAGGAACTGCATGGGCAGGTAGCCGTTGGCAGCATGGATCTCTATCCCGTCTATACCCGCTGCAACAGCGAGCTTTACGCTGTGCACAAATTCGGCAATGACGTTGGGTATCTCTGCAGTCGGTATCTCCTCCGGAACCGGGTGTGCCTGCATCTGGTGCGTATCTGTCCAGATAGTGCCGTCGGCAGCGATGGGCGATGCACCTACTACTTTGGCGCCCTCCGGCATATTATATGCATGACCAATGCGACCGGTGTGCATGAGCTGCATGAATATCCTGCCGCTTTTGGCGTGCACGGTATCGGCAATATTTCTCCAACCCGCTGCCTGCTCGTCGGTGAAACAGCCGGGAATACGTGAATAGCCAAGAGCATTCGCCGAAGGAGCGACACCCTCGGTAATGATGAGGCCTGCGCCGGCACGGTCGGCATAGTATTGTGTCATGAGGTCGTTGGGGACATTGCCTATGGCACGACTGCGTGTCATGGGCGCCATTACTACCCTGTTGGCGAGATCGATCTTGCCCAAAGTGAATGGACTGAAGAGGACTGATTGTTCTATTGTCATTGGTTGTGTCTTTTTAAATGTATGTACATACAAAATTATGAAGGAATGGTATACGCAAGCATTGAAAAACGAAATAGCGTGATGTAAAAAAGCTAAGGTTGTACTTTGTCAGTTACCTAAAAGAAAGTTCACTAAGTCAGACGAAGGACCTAAAAGTGAAACAAAGCAGCTAAACTGAAGTATTTTTACACTCGAAAAACAGATTGACAATGAAGAGATTCCCATCAACAACCGATAGTTTGGCGTCCCTGATCATACCTGGGTTCATTGCTTTGATGGCAGCTGTGACCGGTGTGACGGGATATAAAAGCATCGGTGAAATGGAAGGAGGGCCGACAACGATCCTTGCCTTTTTAGCCCCTGCGCTGCTGACGATAATGCTTATTGCCTTCTGGCTGTATCGCCCGGAAGCACTAATACTGACAGACGAGGCAGTTGTGGTAGACCGGAAAATTTCGAAGATATCGATACCCTATTCTGACATTGTGCAGGTAACGTTGCCGGAGAATAAGGACCTACGCTTTGCGGTAAGGACCTTTGGCAATGGAGGCTTATTCGGATATACAGGGAAGTACTACAAGCAACCCTACGGATCAATGACGTGGTATTGCAGCCAAAGGAAAAACTATGTGCTTTTAGAGACATCGGCGGGTAAGAAAATAGTGGTGACACCTGACGACAGGGAGGCGATGGTGAGTGAGTTGAAAGGCAAGATAACAACAGCAGGGTAAAGGATTAAGTGGCAACAGCTTTAGAGTCTGCATTGTTAAAAAGCTGTAATTCATGTTTATTTTCGTATTTTCGCTATTGAAAAATATACCCATATGAACAGTTTCATCAAAAACACCCTCATTGCGGGAGCTTTGTGCCTTCCGCTGATCAGTAATGCCCAATCAACAGGCAACAACCCGTGCATGGATGCCGGGTTCCTTGACACCAATATTGTGATCAACGGAGACTTCAGCGCAGGGAACACTGCGTTCACCACTACGTACGTGTACTGCAGTTCGTACAACTGTCTGTTCCCGTTCCACGATGAAGCCTACTCGGTAGGTAGTGACGCATTTTTTGTGCATAAGTACTTTACAGGTCATGACCACACAACAGGAACAGGTAATTTCATGATCATAAATGGCCAGGACAGTACGCTGCAGGTTTGGAAAGAGACGCTGCCGGTGGTACCATCGAGCAATTATGTATTCTCTATGTGGATGAGCGCCATGAACCTTTTACCAACTCCGGGAGCAGCCGTGCTGAAAGTATTAGTAAACGGCACTTCTTTGGGAACAATGGCAATTCCTACTACAACGGGCACCTGGATAGAATATACTGGCACCTGGTATTCCGGAACCAGCACAACGGCCACGATCAGTATAAAGGATGAGACATCGGACTGGAATGGTTTCGACTATGGACTTGACGATATTTCCTTCAGAAGGTGCAGTGTGAACATGCCCGCCGGCATTGCCAGCGACAAGAAGATCAACAAAGTACATGTTTCGCCTAACCCATCTAACGGCATTGTGTACCTGGCCAACTGCCCTGAAGACGGCAACATAGAGGTATATGACCCAATAGGCAAAAGAGTACTATCGACCAGCGCCGGCAAACTTGCAGGAAATAAGTTGGATCTGAGTGGTCTTGCGAACGGGCTCTACATAATCCAGATAAGTTCTACTCAAAAAGAAATAAACCAGACAGAACGAATAGTGATAAACAAATAATTTTATCCTACCCAGAATAGCCGGCGACGAAATCGCCGGCTATCTTATTTCAGTGGCTTTCCGCCTGTTGTTGCCATCAAACGTTTATAGTTCGAAATGTCCACCCAACGCGATAGGTTTAGCAGTAAGGGAATATACACGCCAAGGCCTATGGGAGAAAAAGCATAAACGATGCTCAAATCAGCGTGTATACTTTCCTTGTCAAGACATGTGGACGTTCACGGACAAATAGGCGAATACCTGACAAGCATTCCAGCACGGAAGCAACGGGATATGGTGACGCTGCATGAGCTGGCCAGTCGGATCTCGACAGGTAAGCGACTGTGGTTCTTTGACGGGAAAGATGCCAACGATAAGACGGTAAGCAACCTAACGATTGGATATGGCTTCTACACTATTCAGTATGCAAACGGTTCGACCCGTGAGTTCTTCAGGATGGGTTTGAGCGCGAACAGCACGGGGATCTCGGTGCATATGATCGGTATCAAAGAAAAGACGTTTCTGCAGCAGACATATGGTGAAGAACCGGGCAAGGCCACCGTGACAGGGTATTGCATCAAGTTCAGGAAATTGCAGGATGTAAATATTGATGTGCTTGAGCGTGCGATGCGGTGTGCGCTGGATCTTCCGGATGAATAGCGGTAGCACGTACGGAGCATGAAACAACTTCGCAAACAATTGCTACAAAGCTGATGCTCCTAACGGAGCATTTGTTTTGAGGTGCAAGCGAGACCTGCGACCAATTAAACCAATAGGTTTTGAATGCGGCTTCAATAAATGACCAAGCCAAAAACCACTATATTCAGTAGCTACCAATTAGTGGATGTGTACCTAATTTGCGCAAAACACCTGATAAGGGCGGGCGGGCTGGTTCATGCAAGACTAATTCCCCGACTAATCTAAAATAGCTATTGATACCAGAACGAGCACGCCGCAAAAAACCGAATGCAAAACGATAACCTACAAGAATACTGATACCAGCATGAGAACACATTTAGAGTTCTACACTAACAATGCATCAACGGAAAACAATCTGGAACTGTTGGACATGTCGGACGCATGCCTTTGGATGCTGGATAATTAGCTAAAGCTGTTGTCTTTCAACAAAGTTTATCAGGATATATGATCTCATTTACAGGAATCACACCAAAGTCCGGAGAAAACGATGTTGTAGTTAACTACTTCCCGCCCGATTTCGCCCAAAATATAAAAGCGATGTATGATAAGGCTCTGAAAGGCGAAACAGTAAGATCATTTGAAAGGGGATTTCAACCAGATGGAACAAGTGCCGATACGGTTATGATCTTTAAACCGGTATATGACAACATGGGGAAGATAAAGGGTGTGTGCTGTTTGCGCCGGGATGTGTCTGATCTTGTAGCATTGAAAAAGGAGCTGGACCACAAAGACGAAAAGTTATCTGAATTGATCTAGCAACAGTCACATTTATTCAGAGGTCCGCTTTCTACTGCGATAGGCATCGCCGACATATTGAATGAAGTTCTAACTGGCAGACAATTTTCGGCTGATGAATGTAGAGAAATGTTGAGTGGGCTGCGCCTTAAGCTGAAAGAACTGGACGACATGATACGTTCCATTGTCAAATCGGCTCAGGGCTGATCAGCCTTACGGAAGTAATTGTATCCCATCGATCAATGTAATTGAAACCTGTCGCGTTGTGTTCACCTAAGGAATTGATTCAATTTGCAAACAATTTCCGAGGTGGGAAAAACTATGCTTTGTCTGCCAGGAAAAGCACTATTCTTCACATCGCATGTAAGACCTTGCTGGGTGAGTGACGAAGTGAGACGCGGCGACCTGGCGGGAAAATGACCCGTGAGTGCGATACAGTAAATCAGCGTGAGGATTTTTGTCGCACAGCTACTTTAAATAGTGGCAGAAAGCAATTTAGTGCACACTATTTTTCGACAGACCTGCACAGGTGAGCGTTTCTCTTTGGGCAAACCAAAATAAGAACTGATCGGATCATATTGAATCAAACAGGACATCCCACGCGACACCCGGCAATGAAATTGTGTTATCTGGCAGGTAAACTAATCGTATAAAAAGTATAGTTATGTTCAGGAATTTCAAGATCTATGATATCATCATTTTAGTTGCGGCTCTGTCGTCACTGTTCTATTCAGAAGTGAGTTGGTTTGTGGGTGACCAAGAGCGGGCAATATTTGTTGGTTTGTGGGTGCCCTCAATCATTGGTGCCGGCATCTACATCAAGCAAATAAATAGTGAAAAGTGACGGTTCATATACTCATCTCTACGCCTTAGCAATAGTGCTATGTATTTGAAATAACTACTAGTAGTGTGTCCCTTTTACAAGAGGGTAAATGAAACTCAAGTAAGCATCCACTTCCTAGGCTTCAGGAACCGTCTCGCAGACAAAAAAGCCTCACATTTCTGTGAGGCTTTTTGCGGACCGGACGGCTCTAAAATTATTTAATGTGTTTTGGTTCGTTTTTACGTCTTCTCAAGTCCGACAAGCGTTTTAGCATAGTCGGTTGTTCGTTCGCATACACTCTCATGAGATGGTGGAGATAGCAAACCGCCACCTTTACGCCGGCTGGCTAAAATTTCCTACAAAGACGCCAACTACTAACATTAGTTAGTTTTTACTTTTACATTTCACGAATAATGGCATGTAAAAATGAAATCTAATTTTGAGGAAAAGTCTTACGAACAATACTTTAATGTTGAACTTGCTAAAAAAACTTCTATTTTTTTTCCACTTGGCCAAGTCCAAGAAGGCAACTTCGGGTTTGATGCTACTGCGTTTTCACGAAGTAGAAGCCTTTGGAGAATTATAGGTCATCCGTTTTGGTTTTTTCCGCATTTCCCAGGAGTTGAACTGCGAGAAATTGCGGACGAAATGGAACGATTTTTACAAATTACTTTGGATGACATACCGAGAATGAAATCCAATTTATTATTCCAATATAAGCGACCTGAATATATTGGAGTATCAACAGGCAAAGAGTGGCCTAACTGGAATCAGCCATATTTTAGATATGATATTTACAAAGAACAACAAGATTTACTTTTCCATTTAAGTAGCTCATTTAGAGATAAAGTTTTGATATTATATGCATGTCCTGCAACACGTAATGTCCATGAGCTTGTCGATTTTTATAAAGCAGGTCGTGTTATTGATAATTCAAATTTCAGAAAAGCCGTGGATTTGCAAGGGCATGGCAGAAATACTTATGTTCAAGCCGGAACTTACTCAATAGCATGTAGCGAACCAACAAAACTTGACAATTTTGATTTAGTATCTGAAATTGAAAGGCTACAAGGTGAAGCAAACAAAATAACTAGCGACAGCAACCAACAATTTATTATTGATTTTCGTGAGGATTTGCTTAAAAATTTGGAGAAAACCGAATATGGCAATTCATTGAATAAGCTAAATGAAAATATTGAGTATTTTTTCAAGCAACCTATTCTATATAGCTTTCTAGTTTTGGCAAATTTCAGATCATTAACTGGTATTCAATGGCTAGTTGGTTTAGAAAATAATATCACAACAAGATAAATTTACAATCATATCTTTTCGCTTCAATATAGTTTGCCTTATTTTTAGAGTAGACCCGTTTAAAAGCAAAGCCCTCGCTATTGAAGCGAGGGCTTTGCTTTTAAACCTCCCGTAAATTTACATGATGTCTTTTACCTATATAGTGCTGTAACTATCTCACTGGCAAATCATAATACAAAGCCATCTTTTTAAAATTTTCTTTGGGGCTACGCCCCAAAACCCTTCCTTAAATAGTTAAATAGTTAAATAATTAAAAAGCCCGAACTGCACGCACGTAGGCTGTGGCGTCCTTACCGCTGGCGTAGCCGGTGGCGCCAGAGAAGAAGGAGATGAACCATGCGCCGGAGGCACTGATCTCGCTACTACTCCAACAGTTACCAGTGGGAAATCCACCTATTGAACTTCTATTAATATAAAATTCCCTTAACTCATCCATGCTTGGTAAATACCAGTCGCTATAGCCATTGAGCACCAGATCAGCACAAAGCTTTGCTGCATAAAAACCAGCACCTTGTGCAGCTACTATAGCATTGGTGTTAGCCATACCTGTACCTAATGCTGTACCTGTCGCACCAGTAGTTATATAACTTCCATTATACCATTGAATACCCGTACTCTGGTCGCTTGGGGCAGCTATCAACCCATGTATTTCACCATTGATAAATCCAACATCATCAGGCTGATATATGTAAATAATAACACCTCCATAAAGCTCTGACCCAATTGTTACTAGGTTTGCTTTTGTGACTTCTATATATTTTGACACAGAAGTATCTTTGTAAGCGTATACCCGATATGTTCTGGTACTTAATTTGGACGGGTACAAATCAAAAAAACTCACCTGGTCTGATATAACCGTATCAAGTATAATATATTTTCCGTCAATTTCCTGACGTTGAATTATAAATCCGATTTCATTTACAGAATTATCTTTCCAAGTTAATTTAACACTTTTTCCTGATGAGTCCAACACTGCATTTAATTCTGTTGGGCTGAATATTTCTGGTATCTGCGAAACACTTACTTCTTTGGTTTTTTCTGAAACTCCATTTTTGTTGTACGCATAAACACGATAAGAATTTATACTATTCGGCGCAAATTTGTTATCATAATTCCACGTAATATTCTCCTCAACAGTATCTATTGCGATCCAATCATGGTTTAACGTTCTTCTTTCTATCACGAATCCCTCCTCAAATTTTGAGTTGTCGGTCCATGTCAATTTGATTGAATTTGTAGGTGTATCCAATTTTGCCAACAATGAAGTTGGTGGAATTGGTTGTAGACTAGACTTTTCTGCTTTTCCGCATGAAAAAAGGAATATTAGAGAAAGGAAAAAGAAAATTACTTTAATCATAATACAACATTCTAAGTGTAATTAAAATATATAACCGACTCTCAACAAAGGAAACGCAGATGCCGATACCTTTAAAGATGAAATTGCTGGACTTGAACCGTATGTGTATCCATTTACCGACAATCCAAGTTCCGCACCTAAAAATAACTTTTGAACAATGTAATAATCTGCTCCGGTCATTACTTTAACTCCTGCGATAACTCCACCTAACGTTTCCTTACCTTCCTTTATCGATCCAATTCCTGCAGCAATTTCCCAACCTAAATAGGTTGATAACTTTCGTGTGCCGTTGAAATGTTTCTCGCGCCCATACCCAATGGAAAATCCAGATTCGATTGATTTTGATGAGCCATATTTGTCGTTTAATATCGCAACATTCAACAGGTATCTCTCCGCTACATTTGTTTTGATAAATCTTCTGACTTTGAGTGTTGGATAACTACTTATCATCCCTGAATCGGACATAGATTGAAACATTGTACTTATTGGGCCATCATTCAACAAAAATATTGATCCATCTCTAAAGTTTAGACTGCTTCCGAATTCTATAAGGACATCGCCTTTTGTAGGCTTGAAGTTTATTGTGTCTCGCTGACCGTATGATACATAATTAAGAACCATCACGCTCAAAAACAGTATTTTTTTCATTTTACAGTTTTACATTTTCCAAAATTAACAGAATATGGACTTCTATTGCTTTTGGATTAGACATTATTTTTTGTGTTTACTTTTCTACTTTAACAAATAAAATATTCATTTTGGGTTATTGACTGGTGATATTTGCTTTCTTTGTGCTTATCCCAATCAATTTTAGAAATATTTTCTCCGACTTTTTCCCACCATTTTTCATCAAAAAAACCATAGGCAATGCCTTCATCATTATTCAGAATCATTTAAATATGTTAAATGCATTACCCTTTGTAAAGAAAAGATCTGTTGCATATCCATATGCTACGTAGGAGAAACCATCAATTACACAAATTTAATTAATTATATATTATATTTAATTACGAGGCCAAGTATAGCATAATTTATAAATGCTATAAAAACTAACGTTATTAGTTTATTTATTGTTTTATAAAAATTTTATTGCAAAAGGTCAATTGATGCAAAAAATTATGTCGCACCTTTTTAGCAATTATGCCATGTTTTCTTGTCATACGAGCCTCTTATTATTCTAAACTTCCCCTTGCCGTCAAATTGGACCACCAAATATCCGCCATGTAAATAAAAGCCTAATGACGCATTGATAACCCTTGACCAATCTTTTTTCGCAAGAGGGGAGTATTCAATAGGATTGGGATGATTAGGCGAACTAAATTCAGATCGTCCATCGTATTCTGTTGCATCACTCCAACTTTCAATCACATAACTCCCTTCCGATACCTTATTGATTAGTCCAACTGCATAGGCAGGTAATTGATTTCGATTTTGTTTTGATACAATCCAATATTTCCTGGTTGCTTCATATGGGTTTTCTCGCTCGCTTATCAACTTGCCAATATGAAATACGTAGACCATATCTATTGGAACTGTTGGATTTACATAGCTCATGTTATTTGCTTTTTTGCAGGTTGTAAATTAATGAAACATAATTTGATGTAGCGCCACTATAATTAGTGGCTCGCCAATTTGACATAAAAATAGTGAACAGGATTTCTGCTAAAATGTAATTTTTCATTTTTCCCAATTTTCCAGGTAAGATAGCTAATTATACCCTCCTGGGGCTGTGGATATAATTTCCATTTGCCAATGCAATTTTTGTCTTGACCAAATGCGAAGGTGCAACTGAAAATAGCAGTAGCTAGTGCTGAAATTTTCGATTTCATATTCTAATTTTTATGTAAACATTACTTTAAAGTTATTGTTCTTTACTGAAGAAAAAAGCAACTTAAAAAAGCAACTTAAATAAGTAGTCTTTTACAGAAATGGTAGAAGTTATAATCAGAGAATTGACTTTGATTTAAGAAAACGAACTTGAAAAACCGCCACCTGTTCCACCTGCTCGCAG
>JBIKSN010000071.1:0-12212 GCA_044348585.1 Flavipsychrobacter sp. | reverse complement strand
AATTTTATATCACCGGAGCACGAGGTATATACAATGTAGCTCATGCAAACGATTGGATATTTGAGAACTGGAGTGAACTACCAGCAGAGTAAGGCGACGGCAGCTTCAGTGCCCTGATCAGCACCCTGATCTCGTCGAGTCCCCCGCAGAAAAAGCGGGGAGACTCAACGACGACGGAAAATTTTATATCACCGGAGCACAAGGTATATACAATGTAGCTCATGCAAATGATTGGATATTTGAGAACTGGAGCGAACTACCGGCAGAATAAGGCGGCAGCGGCTTCAGTACCCTGATCTCGTCGAGTCCCCCGCAGAAAAAGCGGGGAGACTCAACGACGACGGAAGCTGCCACCGCTGCGACGTGGTTGGATACATGCGCCGGGAAATATTTTAATATAGTTATGGAAGACTGCGGCCAAAGGGTCGCACTCTCAGTTCCGGATAATAAATCCCAAATTGGGGATGCGGTGTTAATGACGGGCGGGGCGGATTCAGCCGTTTCGCTCAAATAATGTACGTTTGTGCTACGAGTAGTACATGCGGGTCAAGATATTAATTACACTATTTATTGCGTTGGCGGTCTCAATGGGCGGACGTGCCCAGTCGGGAGGCGGAAGGGAAGTGACGTCCCGTATCCTGATCTTGCTGGATAAGTCGTCCAGTATGATCAATACGTGGGATGGCGGCCGGAAGAAGTCGAAGGTGGCTGACGAGATGGTGCTACGCATTATGGACAGCGTGTACAAGGTGAACCCCGATGTGGAGTTTTCGTTGCGTGTATTCGGTCATCAGTCGACGGTGGACGAGAATAACTGCCGCGACACCAGGAATGAGGTGCCTTTTCGCCGTGATAACCGCCTGCAGATGGAGTACAGGCTGGACGACATTCAGCCGCTGGGTGTGACGTCTATTGCCTATGCGCTGCAGGAAGCGGCCGATAACGATCTGGTGGATGTGGCCAATAACGCTTACAGCATCATACTGATAACGGACGGTGGCGAAAGCTGCGGCGGAGATATATGCGCTGTGATGGCCAAACTGGCTGCCAGCAAGGTGTTTTTCAAACCCTATATAGTGAACCTGGAAAGCTCGATGCAGTTGCGCACGGCCTACGCCTGTATGGGTGATTATCTGGAGGTTACGCGTTATGGCGATATGCCGGGGGCTGTTAGCAAAATTGTGAACGCCTTCAGGCCGGTGATCAACGTGAATAAGAAGACGTATACGGAGGTGAAGGAGGTGGCGGCTACCGCGCCCACGGTGATGAATGTGACCATTCCGATAATAAAAGTGAGAGACACGGTGGTGCACAGTGTGGATCCGACCAAGGGCTTGCAGCAAATAGCTGCGCTGGTGCCGGCCACAAGGTATTTTGCCATAGACGCGCTGGCGGTGGCGAAGCCTGTGAAGGTAGCCGTGCCGCCATTTGTGCCGGTGACGCCGGATGATGCACCGGAGGCACCTGAAAAGGAACCAACGTTTGCGGTGACAAGTGTGTTGCCGGGTATGCTGAGGCCGCTGGCAATGCCTACACCGACCAACCCGCAACCGAGGCCAACCACTGTGGGGCGTTTTGAGCCAAGGATAGAAGAAGAAGTGCCTGCACGTCCTGCGCCTGAGACCATCGGCCGAATGACGACGGTGCCTGTGCGCTCTTTTACGAAAGTGACAACCGGTTTTGTGCCGATGGAGGTGGTGAAGGTGGGCCGCTATGAGCCGGTAATAGTGGAAGAGGTGCCACCACGGCCCGACCCGATAACGATAGCAAGGTTGCAGACACCACCGAAGCGACTGATCAATCTGTTTGTGCTGGATGGCGACGGATCGATACTGAGGCCACGCAAGGTGCCGCCTATGCCGCCGCTGAAGTTTGACGACGCGCCTGCCGCAAAACCAGCCGCGAAGCCGGTGGCAGGCACACCAAAGCCATTGCCGGGCAAGCCCGCCGAATTTAAGGTAGAGACCGAAGACGCAGAGCAGACGACGGTGCAGGTCTACTTTACGAACGGGAAAGGAAAGTTCTACACCACCACACCGCAGATAATGCTGCTCGACCCCTATACAGGCGATATGGTGAAGCGTTTTTACCGCATGGTGGATGGTGATGGGAATCCTGATCCGCAACTGAACATTCAGCCGGGTACGTACAATCTGACCTTCTCGGAGTCGCGGAACAGGGTGGTGAATAACCTGGTGATAGAGCCGAATAAGAAGAACAAGGTGTATATAGTGGTGAACAAAGCCAGTCTCACATTTGAGTATGTAGGCGCACCCAACAGGCCGGTGAAGGAGTTCAGCGCGGTGGTGACACAGCGCAACCGCGCGAATGGTACAATAACACAGCAGAAGTGTACAGACAGGCTGGAGTATGAACCGGAGAACTACCACGTGGAGATCAACACCTTCCCGCTGGACATACGTAACATAGACCTGGACTTTGACGAAAGCGTGATCCGCATACCGCAGCCGGGCTTTGCCAAGTTTGTGGCAGAAGAGGGCATGAACAGTGTGACGCTGTATGAACAGTTTGGCGACAAATACCGGTCTTTCTACACGCTGAAGCTGAGTGACCCTGCAGCCAAGCACCTGCAGATACAGCCCGGTAAGTATGAGGCGCACTACCACAAAGGCCCCGGCGGACCCAACGCATCGGAGAAGGTGGTGACCTTTCTGATAAAGGCTACTGAAGAAACGGTGATAGAACTGAAATAATGGACCGTACCCCTCTTGAAATAAACATAGTGTCCCTGTCTTCGCCTGAATATGCGGAGGTGTTTGCGCTACGCGATGAGGTGCTGCGCAAGCCACTGGGCATGTCGCTGAAAAATGACGACCTGAGCCGTGATGCGGTAGATGTGATATTTGCCGGGAAGATGGACGGCAAGGTGGTGGCCTGCCTGATGCTGCACCACAAAAATGATGACCTGGTGCAACTGCGCCAGATGGCTGTATATGAAGCCTGGCAAGGGCGCGGGTTGGGTCGCCGGCTGGTGGAAGCCGCTGAGCAATATGCCCGCGAAAATGGGTACCGCACACTGGTGCTGCATGCCCGCAAGAATGCCATGGGATTTTACGGAAGCATGGGGTATGGTGTGGTAGGAGATGAATTTACGGAGGTAGGTATACCGCACTACATAATGGAGAAGGCGCTGTAACGGCAACTATTTTTTGCCTTGTTCGCTGCCGCTTTTATCGTTCTTTTCGGCAGGGGTCTCTTCGGTGTCTTTTTTCTTCTTTTTGTCTTTGCGGTCTTTTTTCTCCTGCTCTTTTTTCTGTCGTTCTTTTTCGGCATCACGTTCGGCAGCGATCTTTTCTTTTGTCTCCTTATCCTTTTCTTCGTCTTCCTTCATCTGTTCTTCAAACACACTTTCATCGACCCTGCCAGAGCGGCCACGATCGAGGATGGCATCGAGCGTTTCTATCTTGCCCTTGGGTGTGCCTGTCTGGTGCAGTTCCACATCAAAACCATTCTCCTCGGCATTGGTCCACGCGCCCACATAGTTGCGCCCGGTGAGGGTGAGCTCCATGAGGCCTTGCGCGGTCTCGTCTTCTATGATCCACTTGCCTTCCTTGTTCTGTGTGATCTCGAGTTTCAGGTATCGTTTGTTCTCGCCCAGCTTGTAGAGGCCGTCGTACTGCTGTGGTTTGCCGGGTATGGGTTTCATGTAGCGGACATAGAGTTTGATGGGTATCTCGTTGTCCATAAGCCCTTCGTAGTATTTGCGGTCTACCACCTCTTTGCGTATTTCGTCTTCTTCGGGGTCTTCCTGCTTTTTAAGCAAGAGGGAACCTTTGTCGGATGTATCGGCTGCTGCGAGGGAATCAGCAGTGGCAATGCTGTCTACACTTACCGTGTCGGGGTGGGCGGCCTTCCACTCCAGCCACGCCTGTTCTTCGATCTCCCTACGCCTGAACTCATCGATAGATTTTGCCTGAAGTACATTTACCAACTGACCGCCGAAGAACTGTCCTTTTATCTTCTGTATCTCGGTGACCGATACGCAGAACATGACGCGGTTGAACACATCGGTGACGAACATGTAGCCATGAAAACGTTCGGGGGCAATGTGGTCGTAGCCTACGAGGGCACGTGTGGGGTCTTGTTTGCGCAGCTCGTAGCGGGCCATGGTGACACGGCTCCACTGTATGCCTGAGTCTTCGCCCTTAGACAGGACGTTGCAGAAGCCACCGATGATGCTTTTGTTATAAAGCGGATCGAACTCGATGAGTACCTGCGGTTTTTCTTTAAGGTTGTTGAGTTCCTTCTGGGTCTGCGGGCTTTTGTCGGAATTGTGCATGACCATGCTCCACAGGGTATCAAAGGGAGGGAAGAGTTCGTAATAGCCGGCGGTGTCTTTGTGTTGCAGGCAGGCAACGAGTTTATACATCAGTTCACCTTCGGTTTTGGGCCACTGTCGTTTTGGTTTGCGCCAATACTGCGCCGAGGCACAAGTGCCTGCAAGCAATACCAGCAACAATAAAACGATGCGCTTCATTCAATACAAAAGAACGATAAAGTTAGCGAATGCGTGTGATTAGGCATTCTGGAGCTCAGCGATCGGGGCCGGTATTGTTGAGCAGGTTGCCCAATGAAGTGACTTTGTAGCCCTCTGTCTGGAGCGAGTGTAAGATGCGGGGAAGTGCGGTGAGCGAAGCGGAAACACTGTCGTACATGGTGTGCAGGAGTATGATGGAGCCGGGACGGGCGTTGCGGGTGGTGAATTGCACGATACTATCGGCATTGAAGCGGAGGGAAAGATTGAGGTCGGGAGCGATGTCCCATAGGATGGTCTGGCGGTTGGTCTGGCTGAGGAAGTAGGGTAGATAGAACAGTTTGGTGCCGAACGGGGGGCGGAAACGAATAGTGCCTTTGTTGCCAAGCGCGCGGATGATGCTGTCGGTTCGTTCAACCTCGGAGCGAATGAAGGCGGGTGAGCGGAAAATGAGCGCCTGATGAGACCAGGAGTGGTTTCCGATCTCGTGCCCGGCGGCGATGATGCGGCCGGTGCGTTCGGGTTCGCGGCTCATTTCGGCGCCTGTGAGGAAGAAGGTCGCCTTGATGCCCGCCCTCGCGAGGATGGCGAGCACACTGTCGGAGGCAGGGCCGGGGCCATCGTCGAAAGTGAGGGCGATGGTGCGTTGCTGTGTGGGGATGTGATCATAGTGAGTGCCGGTCCACTGCCAGTTGCGAAGGTGGGCTATATGCAGAAACGCGGGCTTTGCCAGGGCTATGCCGAGGAGGATGAAGACCACAAAAAACAGCCGTTTCAGCACTGTGCAGGAAGATTCTAAGAATAAAGGTAATGTGTAATGTTGATAGCGTATGAAACGGCTCATTTCGTACCTTTGCAGCCTATTATAAATAGAATATATAATATGGCGTACGCTCTAAAGAATAAGATACGTTTGGTTACTGCGGCATCGTTGTTTGACGGTCATGATGCATCCATCAACATCATGCGTCGCATATTGCAGTCGAGCGGGGCGGAGGTGATCCACCTGGGGCACGACCGCAGTGTGAAGGAAGTAGTGGACTGCGCGATACAGGAAGACGCGAATGGCATTGCTATCACGTCTTACCAGGGAGGGCATGTGGAGTACTTCAAGTATATGTACGATCTGCTGAAAGAGGCGGGTTGCGGACATATAAAACTGTTTGGTGGCGGCGGCGGTGTGATATTGCCTGATGAGATCAAGGAGCTGCACGAATACGGCATTACTCGGATATACTCTCCGGATGATGGCCGCGCGATGGGGTTGCAGGGAATGATCGATGATCTGTTGCAGCAATGCGACTTCCCGACGGGTAATCAGTTGAACGGCGAGGCCGGCCATTTGAATGAACGTGATGTGAAGTCGATAGCAAGGCTGATATCGGCCGCGGAGAACTACCATGAGTTGCCGGAGACACAGGCTGCACTGAAAAAAGTGAAGGAAGTAGCGGCAACCTCTAAGGTGCCGGTGCTGGGTATAACGGGTACAGGTGGCGCGGGCAAGAGCTCGCTGGTGGATGAAGTGGTGCGCCGCTTCCTGCTGGACTTTAAAGACAAACATATCGGTATCATATCGGTGGACCCCTCTAAGCGGAAGACCGGTGGTGCCTTGCTGGGCGACAGGATACGCATGAACGCGATCCGCAATGACCGGGTTTATATGCGCTCTATGGCCACCAGGCAGAGCAACCTGGCAGTTTCTAAGCACATACATGACGCGGTGAACATACTAAAGGCGGCCAATTATGATTTCATCATTCTGGAGACTTCGGGTATTGGTCAGAGCGATACGCAGATCACTGACCACTGCGACCTGAGCATGTATGTGATGACGCCTGAGTATGGCGCGGCCACACAGTTGGAGAAGATAGACATGCTGGACTTCGCGGACATTGTTGTGATCAACAAGTTTGACAAGCGCGGTGCCATGGATGCATTGCGTGATGTGAAGAAGCAATACCAGCGGAACCATAAACTGTTTGATAAGAATGCAGAGGATATGCCGGTGTTCGGTACAATAGCCTCTCAGTTCAACGACCCGGGCACCAACACCATGTACAAGACCCTGATGGATCTTGTAGTGGCAAGGACGAGCGCGCCGCTGACATCGAACTTTGAGATAACGGGCGAGATGAGCGAGAAGATCTACATCATTCCGCCGAACCGCACGCGTTACCTGAGTGAGATATCTGAGAACAATCGTGGTTATAATACGTGGGCATCGTCTCAGGCGGCCATAGCACAGAAGCTGTTCGGAATCAGAAAGACGATAGAGACCGTGCAGGCAATGGATGCCGATGACAAGGACAGGCTGGTGAAGACACTGGAAGAGGTGTATGCAAAGACACAACTGGAACTGGACCCTAAGAATAATGTGTTGCTGGAGCAGTGGGAGAATAAGAAGAAAAACTATACTGACGAGTACTATGTATTCAAGGTGCGCGATAAGGAAGTGAAGGTGAAGACCCACTCTGAGTCTTTGTCGCACCTGCAGATACCAAAGGTTGCCGTGCCACGCTATGAGGCATGGGGCGAGATATTGAAATGGGCGCTGAATGAGAACTTCCCGGGAGAGTTCCCGTACGCATCGGGTATTTATCCGTTCAAGCGTGTTGGCGAGGACCCTGCACGTATGTTTGCGGGCGAGGGTGGACCGGAGCGTACCAACAAACGGTTTCACTATGTATCGCGCGGATTGCCTGCGAAGCGCCTCAGTACGGCGTTTGATAGTGTGACACTTTATGGTCAGGACCCCGACCATCGTCCGGATATATATGGCAAGGTGGGTAACTCGGGCGTGAGTGTTTGTTGCCTGGATGATGCCAAGAAGTTGTATAGTGGTTTCAATCTGGCAGACCCGATGACATCGGTATCGATGACCATTAATGGTCCGGCGCCTACCATGACCGCGTTCTTTATGAATGCCGCAATAGATCAGCAGTGCGAGCTGTACATCAAGGCGAATGGTCTGGAGGCGGAAGTGAATAAGAAGATAGATGCCATATTTGCAGCCAAGGGATTGCCAAGGCCTTATTACAATTCGGGTGCAGGTAACACAGTGTTGCCTGAGGGTAATGACGGATTGGGTCTTATGCTGCTGGGTGTGACCGGTGATGAAGTGTTGCCGCGCGAAGTATATGAAGAGATCAAGGCACGCACATTGAGCTCGGTGCGCGGCACTGTGCAGGCAGATATACTGAAGGAAGATCAGGCGCAGAACACCTGTATCTTCTCTACAGAGTTCTCTCTGCGAGTGATGGGTGACGTGCAGCAGTACTTTATTGACAAAAAGGTGCGCAACTTCTACTCGGTGTCCATCAGTGGCTACCACATAGCAGAGGCGGGCGCCAACCCTATTTCGCAGCTGGCATTCACGCTGTCAAACGGATTCACGTTTGTAGAGTACTACCTGAGCCGTGGCATGAACATCGATGATTTCGCGCCGAACCTTTCGTTCTTCTTTAGCAATGGTATCGATCCTGAGTACAGTGTGATAGGCCGCGTGGCACGCCGCATCTGGGCGAAAGCGATGAAGCTGAAGTATGGTGGTAACGAACGCTCGCAGATGCTGAAGTACCATATACAGACATCGGGCCGCTCGCTTCATGCGCAGGAAATAGACTTTAATGACATCCGCACAACGCTGCAAGCGCTGTATGCGATCTACGACAACTGTAACTCGCTGCATACGAACGCTTATGACGAGGCCATCACTACGCCTACCGAAGAAAGCGTGCGCAGGGCAATGGCGATACAGCTCATCATCAACAAAGAGCTGGGTCTGGCGAAGAATGAGAACCCACTGCAGGGATCATTCATCATTGAAGAGCTAACTGACCTTGTGGAAGAGGCTGTACTGACTGAGTTTGACCGTATTACAGAGCGCGGTGGCGTGCTGGGTGCTATGGAGACCATGTATCAGCGCGGCAAGATACAGGAAGAGAGTCTCTACTACGAAACACTGAAGCACACCGGCGAGTTCCCGATCATTGGTGTGAATACCTTCCTGAGCTCAAAGGGCTCGCCAACGGTGATACCATCGGAGGTGATACGCTCTACAACCGAGGAGAAGGAGTTCCAGATTGCGACAGTGAACAACCTATGGAAGCGCAGTGAAGACAAGAGCGCAGAGATGCTGAAACTTCTGCAGCACACTGCCATTCAGAACGGCAATATCTTTGAAACGCTGATGGATGTGGCCAAGTATTGCTCGCTGGGACAGATCACGAAGGCGCTGTTTGAAGTGGGAGGACAGTACCGCCGCAATATGTAATCAAGCTACCCGAAGGGGTATAGCATAACGAAGGGGCTGCAACCATGTTGCAGCCCCTTCGCTTTGTGTAATACTCTATTTAGAGGATATTGAGGATCTGTTCTTTTGCTTTTTCCAGTTCGTCTTTCATGTTGATGACGATCTGCTGGATCTCGGCGTGGTTGGCTTTTGAGCCGAGTGTGTTTATCTCGCGGCCTATTTCCTGAAGGATGAAGTTGAGCTTGCGGCCAATGGCCATGTCGTTCTCTTTCACCGTATTGTTGAAGTATTCGCAGTGCTGGCGCAGACGTATCTTTTCTTCAGAGAAGTCCATGCGCTCCAGGTAGTAGATCATTTCCTGCTCGAAGCGGTTGGGGTCTATTTTCTCCTTACCGGCCATGTCTTCCAGCCACTGATTGATGCGGGTGCGGATTCGTTCTATACGATCTGGTTCCAGCGGCAGTATCTTGTTGTGAAGGTCGTCTATGTTGTTGATGCGGGTAGTGATGTCGCGCAATAGGGCTTCGCCTTCGTGCTGGCGGTGCTGCATGAGGTCTTCGGCAGCACGCACGATCACCTTTTTTACCTGTTCCCATTCTTCATCGGGCAGCATGTCAGAGTCGGGTGCTACTACTTCCGGCATACGCATGAGGGTGGACAGCACATTGTCTTCGGGTACGCCCGTTTGCTGTGCTATCTGCTTCATGGCATTGTAGTAGAACACGGCCAGGTCGGTATTCACCACCATAGGTTTGGAGGCGCCTTCCTGTTTTACAGTGACGGTAAGATCTACTGTGCCACGCATGAGGATATTGGCGAGCATAGAGCGGATATCCAGCTCCCACGAACGAAGTATTGGAGGTAGCTTGGTATTGAGGTCGAACTGTTTGCCGTTCAGGGCTTTCATTTCCACGACCACAAGACGCTGGTTGATGGTCTCTTCAGCGCGACCGAAACCGGTCATTGAGTATAACATAATGAATTTTCTTTACTGTAAAATGATGTCAAAGGTCGTGATAAAAAACGCGTTTGCCGGCTTTTGTGGAAAAAGATTGTAAAATCATCTTAATTCAGCAAAAAAGCGGTGGAGCGGGTTCTAATTTGGTTATTTTTGTCCGTATCGCACATGCGTTCTATTGTCCTCTTCATATTGTTGTTATTGTCGTTTGCGGCTGATGCGCAAACCCGTGAGGTGATCTACCCGCCGAAGGATACTTTGCTGGCCCGCCGCAAGCAGATAATGGCTGCTATTGAGGAGACCGAAAGGGAGCTGCAGGCAATAAAGAGTGACAAGCAGGCTACTATTGGTCAGTTGAGGGCGTTGCAGAACAAACTTGCCGACCGTCAGCGCCTGATAGGCAATATCAATGACGAGTTGGGGGAAATTGACCGGGATATAAGAAATTCATCGAGAGAGGTAATGACGTTGAAGCAAAAGCTGGAACAGTTGAATACCCGCTATGCGCAGTCTCTCCGCTATTCTTACAGCACCCGTAGTTCTTATGACATGCTGGCATTCCTTTTCTCTTCGCGCGACTTTAATGAGGCCATGCGCCGGATGAAGTACCTGAAGAAGTTTCGCGATTTCAGGGTGTACCAGGTGCAGCAGATAACACACACACAGGTGCAGTTGAAGCAGAAGATAGGCGTGCTGAGCGAGGAAAAGACCAAGAAAGACCAGGTACTGAACGCGCAGGTGCAGCAGAAGCAGATATTGCAGCGCGAAACAGAGCAGACCAACCAGGTGGTGCAAGATCTGAAGAGCAAGGAAAGCAAGCTGCTGGCCGATATTGAAAAGAACAAGAAGGTTAACGCGAGGATCAACAAGGCTATCAGTGACCTGATCGAGCGTGAGATGGCAAAAGCTGCAAAGGCGGCCGAAGCTGAAGCCAAGAAGGCGGGAACAGATGTAAAAACGGCGGGTAAAAGTAATATCAAGTCGAGCTCGGGCGGAGCGCCGGATGTTGCAGTGAACGTAGTTCCTAAAACCACAACAGCCAAAGCAAGGGCGGAAGTATCGTTGATGCTGACACCTGAAGATGTGGAGCTGGCGGAGAATTTTGAAGGCAATAAGGGTAAAATGTACTGGCCTGTTGAAAAGGGTTATATTATTGATCACTTCGGGGTACACCCGCATCCGCTATATCCAAAAGTGAACATTGAGAATTCAGGCGTGGACATTCAGACTGATGAAAACGCCCGCGTTCGTTGTGTGTTCAACGGAGTGGTTACGAGTGTGTTCTCGGTAACGGGCTCGAGTTGGATAGTCATGGTACGCCATGGTAACTATTGTACCGTATATAATAGTCTCGCATCAACGTCAGTAAAAGTAGGAGACGAGGTGAAGGCCAAGCAGGTTATCGGTAGCGTTTCCAAGAATGACGAGGGCGTTCCTTTTGTGAACTTCCAGATCTGGAAGTCGAGCGGCAAGAAGGATAACGTTAAACTTAATCCCGAGCAATGGCTGGGTAAGGCGCGGTAGTAGCCCGTTTTATGGCAGTTTGAAGTGAGGGTTTTTAATAATGCCGAGTAGATTTCCCCACGGGTCTTTTACTGTTGCTACAACCACTCTTTCACCAACATCGGTAGGTTTTTCAATGGGCATGGCGCCCGCAGCGATCAATTTATCATAGGCACTTTCAGCATCATCCACGCCCCAGTAGGCAGTGGCGGCGGGTCCCCGGTGGGTCTGTGCGGCATCCAGCGGGTGCAGTCCCAGTTCGTAGCCACCAACATTGAAACCAACATAGAATGGCTCGTCAAAATAGGGTGCGATCCCGAACACATCGCTATACCATGCTTTAGCTTTTTGCAGGTCGTGCGTGAAGTAGATAACGGTACGGAGGCCGAGAAGAGTGACAGACATAGGAGGAGGTTTCTTACAAAGCTAAGACATTGACCGATGACAGTTGCGTGCCGCAAGGTTGTATCTTTACTGAAACAAACGTGCTTATGAAAAAGGTACTGTCAATAGCGGTGGTGGCATTGTGGGTATTTTCTGCAAGGGCGCAGCAGATACCGGCAATGGGCATCAGGGAGATCATGAAGAGCACAACCTCGCCCGATACCGTATATGTTATCAACTTCTGGGCCACCTGGTGCGCGCCCTGTGTGCAGGAACTGCCGGTTTTCAACCAGATACATCAGCACTATGCGGATAAACCGGTGAAAGTGCTGCTGGTAAGCCTTGACTTTAAGGAGGATTACCCTATGCGGTTGGGTACTTTTTTGCAGCGTAAGCGCATTTTGCCGCCGGTAGTGTGGCTGTCAGACACCAATCCGAACGAATTTGTGCCCCGGGTAGATGAAACCTGGGAGGGTTCGATACCGGCAACTCTTATCGTTCAGACAGGGAAAGGATACCGCAAATTTGTGGAGGGGCAGGTGACGGAAAGGCAAATAGCAACGGTGGTTGACATGCTTCTCGAATAATAGGCTTGCGGTGGTTTCCTTTTTTGCATTATC
>JBIKSN010000332.1:0-3014 GCA_044348585.1 Flavipsychrobacter sp. | reverse complement strand
ATTACCTCATCGTTGGCCAGGGACTGTGCGGCACTTTGTTGGCGCGGCAACTGATAAAGGCCGGCAAGCGGATACTGGTGATTGATGACGGAAAACCTGATGCGTCCAGCCGGGTTGCAGGTGGGCTTATCAATCCCGTGACCGGTAAAAGAATGGTGCGATCTTGGTTGATAGAACAATTGCTTCCAACCGCCATCGAAGAATATAGTGCCATGGAAAAAGAAATCGGTGAACCGTTAGTCAACATCACCGATATTATTGACTGTTATACATCGTCAGACGACAAAAGGCAGTTTTTCGAACGGGCATCAACAGACTTCGAATTCCTCAATACACAGGATCAGGCTGGCGCATTCAACAATTTCTTTCATTTACCCTTTGGAGCCGGGCAGATAAAACCGGCACTACACATCAAAATTGGAGCGATCTTAAACTATTGGCGCAGCCGCCTCGATACTTCCGGAATGCTCGCAAATGCGACCTTCGACCTTGAGAGTTGTCAAATATCACCGGGATCAGTGAGTTGGAACGGCATTAGAGCCTCAGGAATAATTTTCTGTGATGGAGAATCGGCCAAGTCCAACCCCTACTTTCACATGCTGCCCTGGTCTAAAGACAAAGGTGAAGCTTTGATTGTATCGATTCCCGGTCTTCCGGACAACCATATTTACAGGCACGGTCACATCAGCATTGTACCCTGGAACGATGGGCTATTTTGGATAGGCGCTGCTCACGACTGGAAATACGAAACAACCGGTCCTACCGACCTATTCCGAACGGCTACAATTTCTATCCTGGAAAAATGGCTTAAAGTCCCGTTCCATATCGTTGATCACCGTTCATCTTTAAGGCCGGCCAATTTCGACCGAAAACCATTTGTTGGTTTTCACCCTCAGGCTCCTAACGTAGGTATCTTCAATGGCATGGGTGGTAAGGGATTCTCAATGGCACCTTACTTTGCAAAGCAATTTGTCGAGAACATCGCGATCGGAGAACCAATCATGGCCGATGTAAGCATTGAAAGATATAAGAAAATACTCAGCCGATAGATCACTTGGGCTGCACGGTCACATAATTTTCTATCGGCAGGCGTTTTGCTATAGAACGGGCCAGGGTCATTTCGTCGGCATATTCAAGTTCGCCGCCAAATGCTATTCCTCGGGCTATAGTCGTAATGTTTACTTCCGACCCCGCCAATTGCTTGGCTATATAATATACGGTAGTATCACCTTCTATCGTTGGGCTGAGCGCCATGATCAACTCCGTTACACCCTCTTCCCTTACCCGTTGGTACAAAGTGGTGATATTAAGCTGCTCAGGCCCGATGCCGTCAAGTGGCGATAAGATTCCACCCAACACATGATACAACCCGCTATATTGTTGGGTACTCTCTATCGCTATTACATCGCGGATATTCTCTACTACACACACCTGAGTCCTGTTTCGCCCCGGATTGGCACATATGTCACATTTATCTCCATCAGAAACGTTATGGCAGGTAGAACAGAACTGTATACCGTGCCGCATTTTCGAGATAGCATTAGTAAACCCATCCACCTCATTCTTTTCCATTTTCAATAAATGCAGTACCATTCGCAAAGCAGTCTTCTTCCCGATGCCGGGCAACCGCGAAAACTCCTGAACCGCATCCTCAATATATTTAGAAGAGAAAATCATACTACTTGCTGAACTGTTTGTAAAAATACCCGATTTACAAGAATTCTACCTTTTACGTTATCAACACTTAGTGGATGGCCTCACCAAAGTTCATTTTGGCGTCGTTTTATGATTCACAACAGCAATTCCGGTCTGATAAATTATTATCTTGCACTCAGTGAAGCAGGTACTCGCCTACATCTTTCTGATCATATTCTCTCTGCAATGCCTTCCTGTGAGGGTTATAGGGAAGATACTGGTGAAAAACCAGCTCACAGAAGAAGTGAAACAAGACTGCAATAGTGAAGATATTGTTGATGATGATGACGTCCTCCCGGATCTTTATTTTGCTCCCGGCAATCAGACCATCATTTCTGAATTAAAAGACGTGGAAGACTTTAATAACTATCGCTCACTTGAATGCCACTTTCCTAACTGGCATATAAAGGACATCCATTGCCCGCCTCCCAACTGCTGACCAGTTTTCAGATATTGTCTTTTGAAGAAAGACCAGTGACATTTTAGTTTCCCGACAACTGATTGTTTAACACTCCGTGCGTTCCCGATGCGCTACAGAGTTCCAATACACATGACACAAAAATCGTATTCTTTCAACCTATTCAGGAAGGACTTCCTGTCTGGTCTAATAGTATTTCTTATTGCGTTGCCATTGTGCCTCGGAATTGCACAGGCATCGCACGCGCCATTGTTTTCCGGAATTGTAGCTGGCATTGTAGGCGGCATTGTCGTCGGAACCTTTAGTAGTTCACATCTTTCTGTCACTGGTCCCGCTGCCGGATTAACAGCCATTGTAATGTTGGCGATAACAGGTATTGGAGACTTTAACGTTTTCCTTTGTTCAGTGGTAATTGCCGGTGCTATCCAATTAGCACTTGGGTTTGCAAGAGCCGGCGGTATAGCCAACTATATCCCATCGAGTGTCATAGAAGGTATGTTAGCCGGCATTGGTATGACTATCATTATCAAGCAGATCCCGGACGCAGTTGGGTTTGTCAATAATGCGGCGCCCTTTATCGACGATGCAGACGACGGTTTCGTTGCCAACACCATTGACCTAGCCATGCATCACATACAGGAAGGTGCTTTGGTTATATCACTCACCGGTCTTTTGGTCCTTATTGCCTGGACCACAAAGCCCTTCAAAAAGGTACAGCTGATACCCGCAGGCTTGGTTGTGGTTATCCTGGGCACGCTTATCAATCTGCTTTTTGTCAACAAGTTTCCGGTGCTGGGTCTCGACCCGATGCACCTCGTAAAATTGCCGGTTGCAAATTCCGCCTCAGAATTCTTTGCCCAATTCACTTTCCCCAACCTAAAGGGTTTCAGCAACCCCATAG
>JBIKSN010000331.1:0-3020 GCA_044348585.1 Flavipsychrobacter sp. | reverse complement strand
TAAACACAACGGATTAAGCGGTGCCATTTTATATTGGCTGTTGGGTAGTTGGACGTTGGAAAAGAATCAATAACCTTTTAAGCCGTTGTTGGTCTTATTTTGTGACCAACATCAGAGCAAAGAAATGATAAAACATAAAAGCCAAGAGCGAACGCCACATCGCACTTCGCTCTGTTTCTCCACTCTCATTTTTGTCGGGATGATTGGACAATTTTTGAACTCCGTTATACCTTCTGCCATACATTACACAAGGCAGCGGGCTTACCCGGGATCATTCTCCTGGTCTTCCCTTGATTGCCTAACATCCACAACTTCCACTGACTTTTTTTACCACCTTTTTTCCGGTTTTATTATTCTTTACAGTCATGGTGCCCTTATAGGCTGATCCCCCATCTGTCGGGCCGGTTTCTTTTAGGTCAAGAATTACGGTGTAATGCTCATAACGAAAAACGTCCAACATATCCGCGGCATTCTTGCTCGCTTCTACTTGCGTTGTTGTGTCTTGTTCAAGCTTACATAGGCTACGATTAATAGCTATGTAGGCATAATTGTCAAGACCGGAAGCAAATAGTTGTTTCTCGGGCGCTGCTTCATCGCTGAAAAAACAGCCTACACCATCACTGTCTGCAGGGGAGCTGTCAAACGCATCAACCGAGAATCCTTTGCCTGGGCTACACGCACTTAAAACAAACACCGGTAGCACCAGCCACTTCAACATACCTGGCTTATGACGCATGATTTTTTTATTTCAAATGTATCATGAAAGTACATTAATGACAAAATCGTACTGGCAAAAAACGCAAACAAACTGCAATTTCAAAGTGAGTGTGAAAGCGAGAGCAGCCGCCTTCGCTGAAAAGCTACGGCGGTTGATAGAGGGAAAAAGAAAAACGGAGCCGAAAAGGCATCCGTTTTTCTTTTTGTCGGGACGACAAGATTCGAACTTGCGACCCCTAGCACCCCATACTAGTACGCTACCGGACTGCGCCACGTCCCGAACCTATTCCCCTTTTCAGGGGGTGCAAATATAGTTCTATTATTCTTTTACGACAAATCTGCCGCTATCAGTTTCAGGAACTCCGAGCGGGTCTCATTCTTCATAAACTGGCCGCTGAATGCCGATGTGGTAGTGACGCTGTTCTGCTTCTGCACACCACGCATCATCATGCACAGGTGCTGCGCTTCTATCACCACGCCCACCCCTATCGGGTTCAGTGTTTCCTGTATCACATCCAGTATCTGGTGCGTCAGGCGCTCCTGCACCTGCAGGCGGCGGCTGTAGCACTCCACCACATGTGCCAGCTTGCTGAGGCCTGTTATTACTCCATTGGGTATGTAGGCTATGTGCGCCTTGCCAAAGAACGGCAACAGGTGGTGCTCGCACAGCGAATACAGCTCTATGTTCTTCACAATCACCATTTCGCTGTAGTCTTCATGAAACTTGGCCGAATTGATGATGTCAGCGGCATTCATATTATAGCCCTGCGTTATAAATTGCATCGCCTTGGCCATGCGCTCGGGTGTTTTCAACAGCCCTTCGCGTGCCGGGTCTTCGCCCACGGCTGATATGATAGAAGTATAAGCCGTCTTCAGCGATTCGGTGGTCGCCGGGTCGTATGATTCTGATTTATTGTAAGCCAAAACAGAAGGTTTGAGTGTGTGATCGATAACTGTGTCAAATGTAGCCAACAGGCCGGTAGGACACAGAATAATAGTATTGATTTAGTTTATCCGAAGTACTCCACAAATATGCTGCGTGTCTCCACCAGCTTCACGCAGTGCAGCTGCACTCCGTCTTTTTCTATGTGCGGCTTCAGCTCGTTCCAGATACCTATCGCGAAATTCTCGGCGCTGGTGAACTTACCCGCCATAAAGTCAACATCAAGGTTCAGGTTGCGGTGGTCCACACGCTCCACTATCACATCTTTTATGAGGTCGCCCAGGGTCTTGGCATTGTACACGAAACCCGTTTGCGGGTGTGGAGCGCCCTTTATAGTTACATGCAGCTCATAGTTATGCCCATGCCAGTTCTCGTTGGCGCACTTGCCAAACACCTCTCGGTTCTCGGCATCGCTCCAGGCCGGGTTGTGCAGCCGGTGGGCGGCATTAAAATGCTCTACACGTGTCAGATATACCATAAGCTGCAAAATTAGGGAATTGGGCGTTAGCGATCAGTAAATGCCCTCCGAAGCCTCCTCAAGCCCTGCCGCGACCCGGATTCTTGCGCTTTGCCCGCTCATACTGCACCGGCCAGGGCACCGCGTCATCATCAAGATCGGCAGCGGCGTGCAGCGGAAAGTAGGGGTCACGCAAAAACTCGCGCGCCATAAATATCATATCCGCATGCCCGGCCTGCAATATCTCTTCGGCCTGCTGGGCCTTCACTATTATGCCCACAGCACCCGTGGGTATGCCTGCGGCGCGCACCGCAGCGGCAAACGGCACCTGATAGCCGGGGGCAGCAGGTATCTTCACATCGGCCACATTGCCGCCCGACGAGCAGTCTATAAGGTCCACACCCAGGTCTCTTACAATGGGCACCAGTCGCACCGAGTCTTCTACGCTCCAGCCGTCGGGGTGCCAGTCAGAGACCGATATACGCAGGAACAACGGATAATCAGATGGCCACACCTTGCGTACCTCCTGTATGATCTCCAGCAAAAAACGGATTCGGTTCTCGTATGTGCCTCCGTATTCATCAGTTCGGGTATTACTGAGGGGAGAAAGGAACTCGTTAATAAGGTAGCCATGTGCCCCGTGTAGTTCCACCACCTTAAAACCCGCCTGCAGTGCCCGCCGTGCAGCAGTGCCAAATGCCCTCACAATATCCTGTATCTCCGGCACCGTTAGCGCGCGGGGCGTGGCTCTGTCGGCCGCATAGGCAATTGCCGATGGAGCTACCATCGTCCAGCCGCCCTGTTCTGCCGGCAATTGTGTGTCGCCGTTCCACGGTTCTGTGAGGCTGGCCTTGCGGCCTGCATGTGCCAGCTGAATACCCGGCACCGCGCCTTGAGCCTCTA
>JBIKSN010000001.1:0-40659 GCA_044348585.1 Flavipsychrobacter sp. | reverse complement strand
TCAATTGATATTGGCACTACTATCGTTTACGTCCGCTCTGGCTCAGGGAGATGTATCGGGGTATGTCCGTGTTGGGAGCGAGGTGGTCACCGGTGCCAAGGTTATTATTGAGCCCGGCGGCAAGAAAGGACTGACCGATGAGAATGGCTTTTTTCGTTTTCCGGCGGTAGCTGGCGGCAACTATACCGTTACTGCCACGTATGGGGAAAACACAGAAAAATCAACCATAGTTACTGTAAGTAACAAAAGCATATCACTGGATATCAATTTATTACAACCAAAACAAAGAGAACTTAAAAGCGTTACCGTGACGGGTAAAAAGTCTGATGCGGCATCCGGCAGAATGAAAGATGTGACCGGCACCGCCATCAATGCGGGCAAAAAAACCGAGATCATCTATCTGAAAAACATCAATGCAAACCTCGCCACCAACAATACCCGCCAGATATACGCACGCATACCGGGGCTGAACATTTGGGAATACGACAGGGCCGGTCTGCAGTTGGGCATCGGCGGTCGCGGCCTCAGCCCAAATCGCTCCTCCAACTTTAATGTTCGTCAGAACGGCTACGACATCAGCGCTGACGCCCTGGGCTACCCCGAGAGCTATTACAATCCGTCATCCGAGGCAGTGGATCGCATCGAGATCATCCGCGGAGCTGCCAGCTTACAGTATGGTCCCCAGTTCGGCGGACTGGTCAACTTCGTCATGAAGGAAGGTCCCAAAGACAAAAAGGCCGAATTCACCACCAGGCAGACCGCCGGCTCGTGGGGGTTCTTCAACTCATTCAACAGCCTGGGCGGCTCGTTGGGCAAGATCAACTACTACACATTTTACCAGTTCAAGACCGGCAACAGCTGGCGCCCGAATAGCCACTACGACCAGCACAATGCTTATGCCCATGTTGCATATAGCCCCACTAACCGATTGAAGATCACCGCACAATATACATTGATGAAATACCTGGCGCAGCAGCCAGGCGGCCTCACCGATGCACAATTTGATGCCGACCCTTCTCAGTCGAACCGTGCACGCAACTGGTTCAAGGTCGACTGGAACCTCATCAGCCTTTCTGCCGACTACCACATAAACGAGTACACCCGCATCAACTGGCGCAACTACACCCTGCAGGGCGGCCGTGAAGCACTGGGCATACTGGACTACATAAACCGGCCCGATAACGGAGGCAACCGCGACCTGCTGACCGACCGATACAACAACTTTGGTTCAGAGCTCCGCTTCATACATCAGTACAAACTCATTAGCGACGAACGTAGTACATTCCTCGTGGGCGGAAGGTATTACCGTGGACTCACCTTGCGTAGTCAGGGATCGGCAAGCAATAGCACCGGTGCAGACTTCTCATTCAACGGCATAGAACCCGACAAGTCCGATTTCCGCTTTCCGGGCCTCAACTATGCTGCCTTTGCCGAGAACATCTTTCAGATCAACCGACATTGGAACATTACCCCTGGTGCCCGCTTCGAATTCATTGATACTAAGGCAGATGGCTACTACTACAAACAGAACATATTCATAGCGCCCGACAAGATAGCAGAAAGCCGCTCAAACCCTCGCTCCTTTGTACTGCTGGGCATTGGTTCGTCGTGGAAATTTGCCAACGGCATGGAGATCTATGGCAACATATCTCAGAACTATCGCTCCATCAACTTCAACGATATGCGTGTAGTGAACACCAACGCCCGGGTAGACCCCAACCTCAAAGACGAGACCGGCTACAATACCGACCTCGGGTTCCGCGGCAACCACAAGGGCTGGTTGTATGCAGATGTGAGTGTGTTCTACCTCAAGTACAACGACCGCATAGGCTCCGTATTCGCGCGCGACTCCAACTTCATGACCTACCGCCTGCGCACCAATGTATCAGACAGTAGAAACAGGGGACTTGAATTTCTACTGGAAGGAGACATCCTCAAAGCCATCACTGAAGGCAGGTCGAAATACAAACTGGGTGTTTACACCAACCTCTCGCTCATAGACGCCAGATATGTGAACACCACCAACACGGCCATTGCCAACAAACTGGTAGAGAACGTACCGCCTGTGCTGTTCCGCACAGGTATATCTACGGGCACACCACGATGGAATGTTTCGTGGCAACTTTCCTACCAGTCAAAACAATACTCCGACGCTACCAACACAGAGATCACTCCTACGGCAATTGACGGGGCAATTCCGGCGTTCACCGTTATGGACCTCAGTATCAGCTACAACTGGCGGAAATATGCCATCTACACCGGCATCAACAACCTCTCCGACACGAAATACTTTACCCGCCGTGCCGACGGATATCCGGGACCGGGCATCATACCTGCTGATATCAGGAACTACTACATTACCCTGTCGGCAAAGTTCTGATAATCAACAACCTGTTATTCAGATCGACCACGTAACTTCAATCATTGCAAACCTATATTGACATACACACACATGACACCCACCCCACTGCCCATGCGTTGCGGATAGTCAACGTGTATGAGCACTTCAACAACATTCCCGAAACCGGTTGGTTCAGTGCCGGGCTACACCCATGGTACCTGCCTGCGTCAATAGACCTTGGTCCATTACAGCAAGTAGCCATGCAGCCTAACGTCCTTGCCATTGGTGAATGTGGCCTGGACAAGGTATGCTCCACTGCTTGGGATCTCCAGCTCCGTGCATTTACACTACAGATCGAACTGGCAAATAACATAGGTATGCCGCTCATCATACATTGTGTAAGGGCGTGGGAGGAAGTGATGGCCGCACTGAAAAATAGTAAAGTGTCAGTACCAGTCATCTTTCACGGATTCAACAAAAACAACATGGCTTCCCGGCTTATCGATAACGGTTATTACCTGTCATTCGGCAAGGCGCTCCGCTCCACCGGCTCACCCGCGGCCCGGGCCATTAGGTCGGTTCCGGCAGACAGGTACTTCCTTGAGACCGATGATTCGGACCTATCCATCCAAGATATTTATGCAACGGCAGCAACCCTTCGGGAAACTGACGAGGATGATGTTATTTTGCAGCTACGTCAAAACTTCAAAACTGTCTTCAACCGATGAAGGATACCAAATGGCTCTCGCGCACCGAACTACTTATTGGCAAGGAGAAACTCGATAAACTGATCAACGCACATGTGCTGGTTGTAGGCATGGGAGGTGTAGGCTCTTTTGCAGCCGAGTTCATTTGTCGGTCGGGGGTTGGCGAGATGACCATAATTGACGGCGATGTGGTGGACCCTACCAACCGCAACCGCCAGTTGCCCGCACTGGCCACTACTCACGGCATGAGCAAGGCCGAGCTGATGGGCGACCGCCTCATGCAGATCAACCCCGAACTGAAACTACACGTCATTAAAGAATTTGTACGTCCGGAAAGAGTTGATGCGTTGCTGGAGGGCCACTTCGACTATGTGGTTGACGCAATAGACAGCATCACGCCCAAGCTCACCTTCATCCGTGCGGCCTACGCCAAAGGTTTGAGGATTGTTAGCTCCATGGGAGCAGGCGCTAAACTGGACCCTACCAAACTGCAGGTGGTAGATATTTCCAAAACCTATAACTGTCCGTTTGCGCAGCAGATCCGCAAACAACTTAAAGACAGCGGCATCCGCAAAGGCATCAAGGTAGCCTTCTCGCCCGAGGAACCGATAAAAGAATCGTTGATGCTGACCGATGGCTCCAATTTCAAAAAGTCGGCATACGGCACCATATCCTACCTTCCGGCTACATTCGGAGCGGTATTGTCTTCAGTTGTGATACGCGACCTGATCGGCGACGAATAAATATTACTTTTCCAGTTCCAGCAGTCGCTCCAGCACGGCAAATGTTGCCGGGCAAACAGTGGCGTTTTTAAGCGTAAGTTGCACCCGCTTCAGCAACACATCTTCATCAGTGTACGGATACCTCCTACAGTCGCTTGGCCGGTCGTCATATATATTGCAGGTATTGTCGTCGGCAAGAAAGGGGCATGGAGAACTCCGCGTCACATAGTCGCCATCACTGTCCAATTTCAGATAGTTGGTCACCAGGTCGCCCTCCTTCATGTGCAGCACCTTGGCTATTCTCTTGATGTCGGGTTGCTTAAATCGGGGCGAATGGTTTTTGCAGCATCGCGCACATTCCAGACAATCTATCTTCGCAAAAGCCTCGTCGTGCAGGCGCGGTAGTTCCTTCAGCATCTTGTTACGATTGCCCTTTTCCAACAGCCGCTTATAGGCTTTCTGGTGTTCTTTGGCAAGCAGCTCCCACTTGGCAGGCAACATAACTACATTCTTGAATATGGTTCAGAATAGGAAATGATCAATCGTAATACTGCAGGTCGCGTTCGGTAGTACGCACAGGCTCGCCATCTTCAAAAACGGTCTTCTTGATCCAGTTGCCCATGTAGTCGTAATCATACTTATAGACACTCTTGATCGGCGGTACACGTTCGGCCAGCCGCAGCAACTCTTCGATTTCATTGCCGTAGGAGTCGTACTTATACTCCGCGGTCACCTTTTCCCTCACCTTACCGTCAGGTGTGTAGGTAATATCCGCAAGGTGATTATTGTACTTGTCGAACTTACCCATATAGATTAGTTTGCCGTCCTCGTCATACTGACGCAGCTCTATCATATGGTCCTGATTGTCGTATTCTTTCAGCACCTTAGTGTGTCTGTCAGAGCCATCCTCTTTATACTCCCGCTCATCTATGACATTCCCCCAATCGTTATATCCATAAGTGTGACGTGCGTTATAATTTCCGCTTCCGTTAAAATCTGTGGTTTCAACCTTACGCCCGTTCTCGTCAAAACGATTCATCTTTTTCATCATCAGGCGGCCATCCGGTTCATACTCGCTTTCCATGGTGCATTGGCCACGGTCGTTGTACCTGTATGTATGACGGCTGATGAGCTTGCTCCAATGATAATCATTCACCTCCAGCAGGTTGCCGCCGTTGTCATATTCGGATACATACTCCCACTCCTGCACACCGGTACCCTTAAATATCTTCCAAATGATACGGTTACCCAGCTTATCCACTTCATGTACCGATGAATCCTCCAACTGCCCTTGTGTGTTGTAGCTGCAACTGCTCAGCAGGTTATTATACTTATCGTACTTGTACACGATCTTGGCCGAGCGGAACGGCATGGTATAGTTGCCTATTTTGTTCCCACCTATGCTCGATGTGCTCTCCAGCAAGTAGCCGTTGTCATTATACTTTTTTACCGTAGTGTGTATCAGGCTTCCTTTCAGCACAGACCCCTGCAGCCCTGCCGATGCTTTGAAACCGCGGATGGTCATGCTCTTCACCTTCCCGTGAAGATCTTCCGCCTCCCAGTCATTCTTTTTATCTTTTGCATCCTGCGCCAGCAAACTACCGCAGATGCCCAACAAGGGTATTATTAGAAGGAACGATCTCATTGACAACACAATATTGAATCATGCACTACGTACCTATGGAAAATACCATTGGTATGCCGAACGCATTGGCAAAATACGGGAAAGTTCGTTTTGAAAGAGTGATTTTTTACTAAACGGGAATATTAATGCCCCTATCATACATTAGCAAAATATCTATTTCAGGGAATTAAGCCTACAAAACACCCCTGATCACAGCAAGCGAGATACTTCCGATGATCACCCACAACAACACACCCTGCAATATGGGCCTCCACCCTACCTGCTTAATGGTCTTCAACGACAGACCCGAGCCGATAAGGAACAAAGTGATGACCAGACCACGACGACCCAGACCATACAGATGCTGAAAGATGGTCTTGCCGCCCAGTGGCTTACTGATATCCGGCAGGTACTGCGGCAGATAGGTTGACACGATGATCGCCACTATGAACCAGAATATAAAATACGGGATCTTCACTTTTCCGGTGCTCTTCTGAAAATATGCAGTGCCAAGGGCAATTGGAATGATCCAGAGTGCGCGCTCCAGCTTGATGGTGGTAGCTATACCAAGTGCATCATGCCCCTGACTATCTATATAACCCGTTGCCGCTCCTACCACCGAGCTGGTATCATGTATAGCTATTGCGCACCATGTACCGAACTGCTCTGCCGTCATGCCCAGATAATGCCCTATAGGCGGAAATATAAGCAAGGCAATGGAATTAAGAATAAAAACAGTACCCAGCGCCACACTCATCTGGTTGTCGTTCGCCTTCACTATCGGCGCTATCGCCGCTATTGCACTACCCCCGCATATGGCGGTACCGTTAGAGATCAGTAGTGAAGTATTATTGTCGATATTCAGCTTCTTACCTATAAAGTAGCCCGCAATGAGTGTAACAGCTATGGTGACCACCGTGAACAGAAATCCGTCCCTACCGGCCTTCATGGCATGTTCCAGATTCATACCAAAACCCAGACACACCACTGATATCTGCAGCAGCATGGTGGTAGCCTTTTTATTGAGATGAATGAAGGGGTGCCCCACAACAAGGGCTATAAATATACCCGTTACCAATGCCAGTGGTGGTGGCGCACTTAAAAGAGCAAATGCCGCAAGGCACAAAATAAATACAACCTTCTTGGCTGTATTGGGCAAGTTTAGTAATGTTGCCATTCAGGAAAATTTTGGTAATCCCCAAGAAACTACCGAGGTGCCAAAGATAAGCATATGAGCAGCAATTTTTTACCATCAGTTAATACAACAACCCTCAAAAAGGCGATAAGTGATGGAGATCTTGAACAGTTCTATGACCTGCTGGTGCAGCCACTGCACGAGGAACTGTACCGCCGCCAATCCTTCGAATTCCTTGACGACCTTTCGTGGGCACAGCAATTGCTCCTCGCCTACGACTATGTTCACATGCAGGTGGGCCAGGGCGGCTTCATTCAGTTTATCCAGAACGGATATATAAGTCTCCTGCCCTCTGTCATAGAACAACTATACAAGCTTGGCGCACCCGACATGGCACAGGTACTGGACGATGTACTGAAAGTATATGTCCTGAACCGCGAACAATTGGAACGGCAGACCACGGTCGAGGAATTCGCAAAGCTTTACGATGAGTTCCGTGAATTTGAAGACATTGACATCCGCTTTCAAAAACTGCACCCGGCCACTACCCGCAAACTGCTCGATCATGCAGCTGCTCACCTCAGCGATTTTGTGACAGAAGGTTAACGCTGAAGCAACCTGACGACGACTTACTATATCGCCTACCCCACCAACAGAAACAAACAAAACACACACAATGTCACAACTCGTTATATACACTGATGGTGCTGCCCGTGGAAACCCCGGCAATGGTGGTTACGGCGCTGTACTGCAGTGGGGCAATACCATGAAAGAGATTTCTCAGGGCTACCGCCACACCACCAACAACCGCATGGAACTGATGGGGGTGATTGCCGCCCTGAAGCTACTCACCCGCACAGGACTCGACATCACCATCTATACCGACTCGGCGTACATTGTCAATTCCGTAGAAAAAAAATGGCTCTTCGGCTGGGTGAAAAAAGGATTTGCAGGCAAAAAGAACGAAGATCTGTGGCGTGCCTTTCTGCAGGAATACAAAAAGCACAACATAAAATTTGTGTGGGTGAAAGGGCATGCCAGTAACCGCTGGAACAACCGCTGCGACGAACTGGCCACTTCGGCCGCCGACAGTGGAAACCTGCTTGAAGACACCGGCTATAAACCGGAAGAGGCAGGTGATTGACACCCGCCTCTTCAATATCTTAATGAGAACTAGTTCTCTTACATGCCATTATCCAACGGCTCCGGATAGATCGGCTTGATCGTCAACGGTGCCTTCTTGTTATCCGGCTTGGTGAACAGCGGATTGCGTTTCGTGGTCGGGAAATGCACACCCGCACTGATGATCACCTGAGAGATGGTAAGCTTCTGTGCAGCAGTACCATTATAAACACTCACATCGCTGTAAGATGCCCATGAATATTTATAACCACCTTCTACGAACACATATCGCAACACAGTAAGCCTGAGTGCAGCTTCAATACCGGCGTTCCATCCGCCAAACTGAAAAGATGGATGCTCGGCAACCTTGTTGGCAATGCTGGTAAAGGTATGCGGCATCACCGGTCCGCCACCGCCCTTTGCAAGGGCGTCAAGGCGCACCAGATGTTTCTTATCCTGCAACAACTGGAAACGTTTCACCACATTCAGTGACAACAGGTTCGACCCGTCAAGATTGTAGAAATAACCGTTGGCAGATGAGAATGTTATCGTTGTGTCTATGGGGTTATTCTCCCAGGTACCCGACATCTTCACCTTCTGCCCATCGGTAACATGATACTTCACAGGCTCATAACTCAACTCCACGGCCCATGTCTGGTTGTAATCAAAGAAATAGCCGACTTTCAGATTGAAACCAAGTCCGGTGCTTTTTGAGGTGGTCTTGTTGTCAGCGGCAACCTTATCCCAAGAGTAGCTGCTTACCACTCCTGCATTACCCTGTTCAACATTGATGGTAGATGCTTTGAAGGTTGGTGTATTAGACCCGATGGCTATGTACACCGATCCACGGCGCTCCTCATCGAAGCTGGAGACCTGCGCTGTGGCCTTGCCGGTAGCCAGTACCGACAAACACAGGAAGAGCAATTTATTTAATTTATATCCAGCGTGCATATTTCATGGATTATCGACAAAAGTAGTAATAAAATTATGTTTTTAAAAGGGCTTAGGTTACCAAATTACACACTTTTATTACAGCGATCACAATAAAGCAACACTTTCTTTTGCCGCATTCAGTGTTTCTTCAATATCTGCATCTGTCAATGCATGACTCAGGAACCATGTTTCGAATGCCGATGGTGGCAGATAAATGCCCCTGTCCAGCATCAAATGGAAGAATCGGTTGAAGGTAGCATTGTCTGCCGATGCCGCATCAGCGAAGTTCTGCACCGGCTTATTGCTGAAATGTACGCTGATCATAGAACCGAATCGATTTATCACATAGTCATGTGCGCTTTCTTTCAGAATGGCATCCAGACCATGGTGCAATTGCTCTGTTGTCTTGTCTAGATCAGAATAGATGGCCGGATTGTTCTTCAGGGTCTTCAGCATGGTATACCCTGCTATCATCGCTATCGGGTTACCGCTCAGTGTACCTGCCTGATACACATTACCAAGCGGAGCGATCCGCTCCATTATATCCTTGCGGCCGCCAAACGCGCCCACCGGCATACCGCCGCCTATCACCTTACCATAGGTCACCAGATCGGCCCTAATGCCCAGACGCTCCTGTGCGCCACCCGGTGCCAGCCTGAAGCCGGTCATCACCTCATCAAATATCAGCAGAATGCCCTCTTTGTCGCACAGTTCACGCAGCCCTTCCATAAAGCCCTGCTGCGGAGTGATGCACCCCATATTACCTGCTACCGGCTCTATGATGATGGCCGCTATCTCGTTCGGATTGTCCTTCACCAGTTGTGCAACAGCCTCCAGATCATTGTAAGGCGCGGTGAGCGTATCCATAGATGAGCCTGCCGTCACACCCGGCACCGTCTGAATATTAAATGTCGCCAGACCACTGCCCGCCTTCACCAGAAAAGCATCGGCATGACCATGGTAGCAACCCTCAAATTTAATGAACTTATTGCGGCCGGTATAGCCACGCGCCAGGCGCAGCGCACTCATACACGCCTCTGTACCGCTGCTCACCATACGCACCAGGTCCACATTCGGCACCATGCTTATGATCAGCTCGGCCATTTCTATTTCCAGCTCAGTTGGCGCGCCGAAAGAGGTAGAGAACACAGCCTTTTCCTGTATGGCACGCACCACAGCATCATAGGCATGGCCCAGTATCATAGGTCCCCACGAGTTGATGTAGTCTATATATCGCTTACCGTCGGCATCATACATATATGCACCCTTGGCCCGCTCCATAAACACCGGTGTACCGCCCACACTCCTGAATGCCCTCACTGGTGAGTTCACCCCACCAGGAATAGATAATTGTGCCCTTTCAAATAGCTGCTTGCTCTTGCTCATAATGTGATCTCTGATTACCGGCAGCAAAATTACTCCATTTGCTGACCCACTACCTCTGTATTTGTCAAATCACAGACATATTCCGCTACCTACCACCTCGGCCGTAGCCCCCACCGCCAATAAATGCCGAATATGGTCATGTGTGAATAGCTGAATCCGGTGTTGGCTTTACTGATCTCAAACAGCTGCGGCTGGTAACTCAAGCCGGCATAGACCGAATTGGAAACGCGATAGTTGGCCGAGAACGATAGCCCCGCACTCACGTGCGAAAATTGCTTTGACACTGAGTCACCCTTGTACGTAGCGCCGTAATAATAATCATAGAACTCCCGCCCTTTTCGCTCTCCGGTCGACAGGCCATAGCCCAGATCCAGCCGACCCATACGATGATGGTGGCGCATATTTAGGTACCATCCCGTCAGGCGCAGTCTTGAATCGGTGGGTGAGCTGTTGATCCGCCTGTAACCGTCTCCCATCCCTCCTGAAGCGGCCGTCCCCAACTCACCCCACCAAAAACGTTTGTCGCTGTAGTGATAGGCTGTCCCGAGCCCGATACCCAGCACCCCACCCCTCAGGTCCACCCGTGCAGGATTAAACACAAAACCGTTTACAAACGGCGGCGCGAATGAAATTTCCCAGTCAGATTGCATAAGCGGGGCCCTGGTCTGATAACCGCTCTTGCGCTTGGGCCTTGGATCCGGATAGACAAAATGCGGATAAGTAAATCGGTTCGGGTTGTTATAGTCAACCAGAAAACCCAATCCGTACAATGGGTAAACATTTGCCCAGAACAGCCACGACATTGTTGGCTTCACCGCAAAACTAAAACTGCCGGTATCGCTCACCACGGTAAGGGGCAGTTGCTTATTGTTTCGGCGCACTATCAGCCGCGCCATGTTGTTGATGTCCGGCGACACACTGTCCGTACTGCCACACTCGTTGGTGTATACCACCTTCGCATTATCGTGTATACGGACATTCAGGCTGGTAGACGGACCATTAAATAGAGTGACGCACGATCCCATTGTGCACATCAGGAACAGTGCAGGTAACATCTTTCTCATTCGGGGGTATATTTTTCAAACTTCCTGCCGCAACAATTGTGCCGAATTAACGGCACAACGGGTTTCGTAACGCCACGGTAATATATAACTTTATCGCTAATTATTGTGGATAAATTCCAACCTACCCTCCCTGCAATATTTCTTTACTTTGTAAGGTCCGCGGAGGGGGTCTTCCGCTCCCTCATTAGTTCAGTTTTTTTTAATCCGTGCCTCAGACAAAGTGAAATTCTCGCATCTACATAACCACACGCAGTATTCCCTGCTCGACGGGGCGTCCAACGTATCCAGGCTGTTTGACAAAGCCCGAAAAGACGAAATGCCGGCCATGGCCATCACCGACCACGGCAACATGTTCGGCGTGTTCGACTTTGTGGCCGAGGCATGGAAAAAAAAGAAAGTGGTGGGAAAAACACCCGAAGGAAAGGACATTGAAGAGCCGGTGGTGAAACCTATTGTGGGTTGCGAGTTCTACCTTGTAGAGAACCGCCACAAACGCCAGTTCTCCAAAGACGATAAAGACCAGCGCTGCCACCAGTTGCTGCTGGCCAAGAACGAGATCGGCTACAAGAACCTCGTTAAGATGTGTTCGCTGGGCTACATGGAGGGCCTGTATGGCAAGTATCCCCGCATAGACAAAGAGCTCATCCTGCAGTACCACGAGGGGCTCATAGCCACTACCTGCTGCCTGGCGGCCGAGGTGCCGCGCACCATTCTGCGCAAGGGCGAAGAAGAGGGCGAACGCGTTTTCAAATGGTGGCTCGATCTCTTTGGCGACGACTACTATGTGGAGATGCAGCGCCACGACATCCCCGACCAGATAAAGGTGAACGAGGTGCTCATGCGCTTCGCCAAAAAATATAATGTACCCATCATTGCCAGCAACGACAGTCACTACGTAGACCAGTCCGACGCCAATGCGCACGACATCCTCCTGTGCATCAACACCGGCGCCAAACAAAGCGACGAAAAATACCGCGATGTGGGCGACGACGAGGTGCAGGCAAAAAATGCCCGCTTCGCTTTCTACAACGACCAGTTCTTCTTCAAGACCACCGAACAGATGACCAATGTCTTCGCCGACATTCCTCAGGCCATCGACAATACCAATCAGATCGTTGACAAAATTAAACCGCTGAAACTGGAGCGCGACATCCTGCTGCCCCACTACAAGGTGCCGCCCGAGTTTCACGACGATCAGATCGCCTACCTCGAGCATCTTACCTGGATGGGGGCCAAAGAGCGCTACAAAGAAATTACGCCTGAGGTGGAAGAACGCCTCAACTTCGAGCTGTTCACTATCCGCACCATGGGGTTTGCCGGTTACTTCCTCATCGTGTCCGACTTCATTCGCGAGGGGCGCAACATGGGCGTGTTCATTGGTCCGGGTCGTGGCTCCGCCGCGGGTTCAGCGGTGGCCTACTGTATCGGCATCACCAATATAGACCCCATCAAGTACAAGCTCCTGTTCGAACGTTTCCTCAACCCCGACCGTAAGAGCATGCCCGATATCGATACCGACTTCGACGACGTCGGTCGGCAGAAGGTGATCGACTACGTGGTGCAGAAGTATGGCAAGAACCAGGTGGCGCAGATAGTCACCTATGGCACCATGGCGGCAAAGAGCTCCATCAAAGATGTAGCCCGCGTTATGGACCTGCCCCTGCCCGAGAGCAATGCACTGGCAAAGCTGGTGCCCGAGAAACCGGGCATCTCCCTCAAACGATTGCTGCATGCCGAGCTCAAGGGCGAAGGCAGCCTCGAAAGCAAGGAAGGTCTTGCCTCTGACGAGATGGAACTAGTGGGCAAACTACGCGAGACCTACGGCCAGCAAACCCTCCATGGTGAGGTACTGCGTTATGCCGAGACCCTTGAGGGATCGGTGCGCAACACCGGCATCCATGCCGCGGGCATCATCATTGCCCCAAGCGACCTTACCGACCTTCTGCCCGTTTTCATGGTCAAGGATGTGGACTCACTCATTACCCAGTACGAAGGAAACGTCATCGAGAATGCCGGTGTTATCAAGATGGACTTTTTGGGGCTCAAGACCCTCACCATCATCAAAGATGCGCTCGCGCTCATCAAACGAAACTATGGTCTGGATATAGATATTGATACCCTGCCGCTCGATGACGTAACGACCTACGAGCTTTACCAGCGTGGTGATACCAACGGCACGTTCCAGTTCGAAAGTCCGGGTATGCAGAAACACCTCATCAACCTGAAGCCCGACAAATTTGAGGACCTCATAGCCATGAACGCCCTCTACCGTCCGGGGCCCATAGAATACATCCCAAGCTATATCCGCCGCAAACACGGTCAGGAACCCATTTCCTACGATGTACCCGAAATGGAAGAATACCTCGGCGACACCTACGGCATCACCGTCTATCAGGAACAGGTGATGTTGCTGTCGCAGAGCCTTGCCGGTTTCACCAAGGGCGATGCCGACGTACTGCGTAAGGCCATGGGTAAAAAGCAGAAGGCGGTACTGGACAAAATGAAGGGACAGTTTGTAGAGGGTGCCAAGGCAAAGGGGCATCCCGAAGACAAGCTGCAGAAAATATGGACCGACTGGGAAGCATTTGCCCAATACGCGTTCAACAAGTCGCACTCTACCTGCTACGCCCTTGTAGCCTACCAGACTGCCTACCTCAAGGCGCACTACCCGGCCGAATTCATGGCAGCGGTACTCAATAACCAGGGCAATATCGATAAGATAAAGTTCTACATGGAGGAATGTCAGCGCATGGGCCTTCAGGTATTGGGGCCCGATGTAAATGAGAGTCTGAAAGGTTTTGCAGTGGCCAAGGAGAACGTGGTGCGCTTCGGGCTCAACGCCATCAAGGGTGTGGGCGAATCGGCCGTGGAAGATGTGATTGCTGAGCGCGAGAAGAGCGGCCCCTACCAGTCTATATTCGACTTCATGCGCCGCGTGAACCAGCGCACGGTCAACAAAAAATCAATGGAAAGCCTGGCACTCGCCGGTGCGTTAGACTGCTTCCTGCAGATGCACCGCGCACAGTATTTCTTTGCACCACCCACCGACCCCGTCTCCGGCCTCGAACGCCTCATGCGCTTTGGCAACCAGGTACAGGCCAGCTCTTCTATGGCATCCAACAGTCTGTTCGGTGCCTCGTCCATGCCCGAGATAAAACCACCCGTCATACCCGAGTGCGACAAATGGGGACTGGCCGAGCTGCTGGACCGCGAGAAAGAAGTAGTAGGCATCTACCTCAGCGCGCACCCGCTGGACGGCTATAAATTTGAGATGACCCACTACGGCATGGCCAACATTGCCGATATCGAAAAACTGCGCGGTCGCACCATCCGCATAGCCGGCTTTGTTACCGATGTAGTACATGCCACCACCAAGAAGGGTGCGAAGTTTGGCAAGATGATGCTCAACGACTACTCGGGCAACCTGGAAATTGCCCTCTGGCAGAACGACTATGTGACCTACGGCAACTTCCTGCTCAATGGCCAGAAGCTGATGATAACCGGCGTGTACGACGAACACAAGTACCGCCCCGGCACCATGGAGTTCCGCATTCAAAGCATCATGCTGCTCGAAGAGGTGCGCAAAGCCCTCACCAAGCGCATACACCTGGCACTCACACTCGACCGTGTCACCGAAGATTTCGCCACATTCATGCAAGAGAATGCACGCAAAAATCCCGGCAGCACCGAGCTCGTCATCAGTGTAAAAGACATGGAGAACGACATGGCCATCCGCCTCAAAACGCAAAGCCGCAAGATCCTCATCAGCGACGAACTCATCAACTTCCTCGCCGAGAACGAAGACATCAAATATTCAGTGGAGAAGGCGTAGGGAAGGTTATATGTTGTTCCGGATGTTGGCGTAGCGCATCCGGAACTGCCAATAAGATCCGTTCTCTGAACGTCTTCATCTTGATATCGCCCGATGGTCCCCCTCTGCTATTCTTACTCGCTCTTCCCTTATCTAGGCGAATACCTCCGCACCAAACGAAAGCTCTCGCATCCTATCATCTACCCATCCTAAAAATCATAGTTCTGACAAACTCGCTTGTGCCCTTTGTGCCCCCCTCGTGACCCAAGGTTGTTCCGGATGTTAGCGCAGCGCATCCGGAACTGCTAATGAGACCCATTCTCTGAACACCTGATGAACTATGTACCCTAAAACCATCGTTCAGAAACAGAGTCCGTGAAATCTCTTAATCCGTTTTTTCCGTGACCTGCCTGCCGCAGGCGGGTTCAGACAAAAAATCCTCACCCTCTCCTTCGCTGGCGACAGATTTCTATGACACTACAGAAAACGCACTATCATAAAACTTTCTTTTGCCGGTCTTCTCCTCCCTCTGTAACTTGAATAGAAGTTGGAAAAAATGGCGGCAATTGCCATACATGATGATTTTATTTCACTTCTCACGTGGGAAGCAGGTGCGCAAAAGTGCGCAGTTTTTGAGAAGCAAGTGCGCAATTTTTGCGCAGTTTTTCTGCAACCAAACCTCCGCCACAAAACACAAACAACTCATCATCAATCAATTATAAAAAACCGACCTTCCACTAAAAAAAATCACTTCCCACCCCATGTAAACCCGCCCGCCAAACATTCCGAAAATCATGGTTTTTACCAAGAATCAGTTCTCTTACCCATATCATCTTTGCAGCAACAAAAAACAAACGATCATGAAACAACAAAAAACCATCCGGCTCATCGCCCGGATATTCATGGGCCTCTCCGCCCTAAGCATGTTATCAGTAAGCCTCATGGCATTCTCCAACCCTCAGGCCGTTATGGACCTCGTCCATGTACATCTCGGCAACACCGATGCATTCAGTTCTATAAGAGGAGTATATGGTGGTGTCGGGCTCACCCTGTTCATCAGCATAGTATATATGCTTGTTCGCGATGTGCGTCACGGCCTCATGTTCCTCTGTATGCTTTGGGGCTTCTACGCCTTCTCCCGCATAATGACCATCTTCGCAGAGGGTAGCCTTGGCGCCTTCGGCACCCAATGGCTCACCATAGAAAGCATCTTTTTCTCTATCGCCCTGGTGCTTGCTATAATATACCGCCCGCAACGCGCCACCGGAAAGCAGCCATAAAAATTTAAACGGGTGGTGCCTTTCCGCACGACCCGTTTAAAAACCCAAAACTCTATTTACCATTTACCTATAAACCCTTCCCTATCCACCTATTAACCCATTAACCTATTAACCTCACACCCGCCAAGGCTTTTTCAGTGAAGTAGGGCATCAACCAATCGCTAGTAGGTTTTTTCCCAGTCAGCATCACCATCATAGTCGTAAGCATCTACGCCATTATGAATAGCCAGGGCTTCACGCATTCTCTTTCTGTTGAACGGAATAGAAATATAGGAGCCCAGCATCAAGCCACCGCCACCCACTAACATAGCTACACTGGTAGTTTCCAGTCTTTTCGCCTTGGCCTCCGGTGCCAATACCGACGCACCAAGAACCCCTAGTCCGGTAAAAAGCACTGCCGCACCGGTGTAGGCACCAATAGATATTCTGGTACGGGTACGTTTATACTTGGCAAGGATATTTCCGGCCGGTGTGTTTCTGGGTATCCAGTCGCGAAGTGTCCTGTAGTTCATCTCGGCTACCTTCCCAGTGGCGCTGTCCTCAAGTATGAATTTAAGAACGGAATGATTGGATGTCCCGCCAAACTGTCCGGGGCCCGAACTATAGCCATTCATTGTTGTAAACTCTCTATAAAACCGATACGAATTGATCTTACCTTCATAATTACGCTTCAGGAAATCACCCTCGTACTTGATAAAAGTGTACCGTCCGTCGCTATAACCCGCTACCTCTTTCAGATCATACTCCTTGCCCCCCGCCCATATCTTGTCGCGCTTCTTACCGGAAATGAACTTCAAAGAGTCAACATACAACCGTGGCTGGCCGGTCAATTTAACAAATGGCTTTTCGGGTTGAGCGTTACGGCCAAGGTGAGTGGCCAAAACAGCCTGTGCATGTATTTTTCCGGCACACGCAAATGCCAGGATCAAAATAATATTTTTCATAAAGTGTCGGTTGGGTATGTGTTTAAAGCTACCGTGCACCAAATATAAATACCCCGCCCCGTAAATCACAGACGATTTTACACCTATAGTTACTATAATCCGTTCTACACCTGTAATTTTGCACCCTTATGTTGATGTCATTACAGAATATTACGTTCTCTTTCGGCGCCCGGGCCATACTCGAAGATGCCAGCTGGCAGATAGGTACCGGTGAACGTATTGGCCTTGTTGGCCACAACGGAGCCGGCAAAAGTACCCTGCTCCGTCTCATGACCGGCTCCTACACCGTAGAAAAAGGATCGATCAACAAACCCAAAGACGTTTCACTCGGCTTCTTCAACCAGGACCTCCTTTCCTTCTCTACCAACGACTCTATCCTGAAGGTGGGTATGCAGGCGTTTGAAAAGGCCCACAAAGTGGAGCAAGAGATGGAACGACTGATAAAGGAACTGGAAACCAAACCCGATGACCCCAAGCTGCTCGACGACTACAGCCACGCCCTTCACGACTTTGAAGTGGCAGGCGGCTACGAAATGGAACACCGCAGCGCGGAAGTACTGGAAGGACTTGGCTTTTCTACCGCCGACCTGCAACGCCCGTACGATCAGTTCAGCGGAGGATGGCGTATGCGCGTACTGCTGGCCAAAATGATGCTGCAGCAACCCGAGTTGTTGCTGCTCGACGAACCTACCAACCACCTCGATCTTCCGTCTATTGAATGGCTGGAGCGCTACCTCACGGGTTATCCGGGCAGTGTGGTCATCGTCTCACACGACCGTTACTTCCTCGACCGCATGGTCACCAAGATAGTAGAGGTGTGGCAGCGCGATCTTGTACAGTACTCCGGCAACTATACATTCTTCCAGCACGAGAAGGTGGAGCGAATGGAGATACAACAGCGCGCCTTCGAGAACCAGCAGGAGTACATCCGCCAGCAGGAGCGCTTTATTGAACGTTTCCGCGCAAAGGCTACCAAGGCCGCAGCGGCACAAAGTGCCATCAAACGTCTGGACAAACTGGACGTCATCGAAGCCCCGGACACCTCGATACCTGTCATGAACATCAACTTTGATGTGGCAGTGCAGCCGGGTAAGATCATATGTACACTCAACGGTGTCTCCAAACGTTATGGTAACCTCACCATTCTTGATCACGCCAATGCCGAGATCAACCGTGGCGACAAGATAGCTCTCATCGGTGCGAACGGAAAGGGTAAGTCTACCCTACTCCGCATCATCACCGGTCAGGAATCCATAGAGGGCGAACGTAAGTGGGGCCACAATGTCGAAGAAAGCTTCTACGCCCAGCACCAGTTAGAGGCACTGAATGTGGAGCTGGAAGTACTTGAAGAAATGAAACGGTGCGGCAGCGGCAAGACCGAGCTGGAACTGCGCCAGTTGCTGGGATGCTTCCTATTCAGCGGAGATGACGTATTCAAACGCATCAAAGTACTGTCGGGTGGCGAGAAAGCACGCGTGGCTCTGGCCAAGGTGATAGCCGCCAAGGGCAACTTCCTGCTGTTGGACGAACCTACCAACCACCTTGATATGCAATCGGTAGAGATGCTCATTGACGCACTGAACAAGTACAAGGGCACACTCATCATTGTATCGCACGATCGTTACTTCATCAGCAAAACAGCCAATAAGATCTGGAATATCGAAGACGGTAAGATCAACGAATTCAACGGTGATTACAACGAGTGGGACACCTGGCACAAAGACAAACTGAAGCGAGAGCAGCAGCAAGGCGCAACAGTCAAGGCCGCCCAGCCCGAGAAGAAAGAAGAGAAGCCGGCACCTAAACAGAATGTAAGCAACGAGCAGCTGAACAACCTGAAAAAAGAGATCCAGAAGCAGCAAAAGCAGTTGCAGAAAATAGAGGACGAGTTGACTAAAATGAAGAATGAGGTTGCTACTCTCGAAACCAAACTTGCCGACCCTTCTTTCTACTCCAACAAAACCGAATTCCTGAAAGTGGACGAAGAGTACCGCAAGCAATCGGGACGTGTCGCAGAAAAGAACGCGGAATACGACCGTGTTTTCGAAAGCCTTATGGAGTTGGAAGAGAAGCTGGAGAACATGTAAGCGCCAGATCTTCAAAACCGGAATATCGTAAAACAAGTCGGGGCCATCTTTACAGATGGCCCCGAACTATTTATGTAATGTCACGTAGAACTATGGTTGGTACCACAGCCTTACGATAGTGCTTTCTCCATCCTCCTGATCGAAGCGACACATGTACACGCCATATGCCAGATCAGCAGGCAGACTCACATTAGTGGTCTGTGAATTCACTTTATACTCGCTTACAAGTTTGCCATCTAATGTGAACACAGAGAATGTACCCGCTGTCGGAGCTTCTATAGTAAACGCACCCTTGGTCGGGTTAGGGAATACTGAGAAGATCACTTTGTTGTCGTTGTTAGAGAAGTACACAGTACCGCCCGGCTTAGACGCGGTTACAGAGAACGTAGCAGCTCTTACACAACCTGTTGGCAACGTATAACTGATCACGGAAGTACCCACGGCAACACCCGTCACTACACCTGTCATATTATCAACGGTAGCTTTTGTGATATTACTGCTCGTCCATGTACCTCCCGGTGTTGCGTTGGTGAGCGTACTTGTACCGGTAACTGACGCAGTGAGCGTTCCTCCGATTGTAGGTGGAAGCGCATTCACCGTTCCTTCAGCCGTCCTTATACAAAGGTTAGTGCCCCGATATGTTACAGTGATAGTACCCGCGGAAACTCCAACCATGGCACCGGTAGTCAGGTTCATAAGCGCAACACCTGTGTTGCTGCTGGTCCATGTACCTCCTGATGGCGACGATGTAAGCGTAGTTGACGATCCTGCACAAACAGAAAGTGTTCCGCCAATTGCAGTTGGTAGTGCTTTAACTGTGACAACTGCGGTTTTAGTACAACCCGGAGAAGCGGTGTAAGTGATTGTCGGCGCACCTGCCGCAACACCTGTCACTACTCCTGTCATGTTATCAACGGTTGCAAGGCCGGTATTTGATGAACTCCAGGTACCACCGGGTACAGCATGAGAAAGTGTTGTATTATCGCTAACACACACATTCGTGGTACCGGTAATTGAAGCAATCGCGGCATTAACCGTCACCTGAGTGATTGCCGTACAACCTACCCCACTTGCCTTGTAGGTAATGTTTGACGTACCGGCCGATGCTCCGGTCACAATACCGGTAGATAAGCCTACTGTTGCCTTAGCCGGTACGCTGCTGGCCCAGGTGCCACCCGGAGTAGCGTTAGCAAGCGTTGTGGTTCCTCCTACACATATCACATCATTGCCGGTATTGGCAGCCAATGCAGCAGCAACGTTTACCGTTGCGGTACGCGCACAGCCGCTAGGCACAGTATAACTTATCACAGATGCACCTACCCCGGTGGCTGTAACTGTACCGGATCCGGCAACAGACGCAGCCACATTATCGCTGGTCCAAACACCACCTCCGGTTGACGAAGCCAACACGCCTACGCCACCCACACAGAAGTTAGTCGTACCTGTGATTGCAGCGGGCAAAGTGTTTACAGTGATAACCTTTGTTGAACGACACCCTGTCGACAACGTATAAAAAATAGTGGCAACACCTGCTGTACCTGCCGCGGCAATACCTGAAGCAGAACCAATGTTTGCAATAGATGAGTTGCTGCTCGTCCATGTTCCACCACCTGTCGCGTTTGTGTATGTTGTACTGCTACCTACACAAATTGTGTTGCTGCCGGAAATAGCTGCTGGCAAAGGATTGACTGTAGCTTCACGTACGGAATAACATCCTGTCGTATTAAGACGGTATGTAATAGTTGTTGTTCCTGAAGTAAGACCGGTGAGCATACCGGATGTGAGCCCAATGGTACCAACAGCAGGATTGCTGCTACTCCAAGTAGCACTTCCGCCGATAACACAGGTAAGTGCAGAAGACCCACCTACACATATTCCCATTGTTCCGCTGATAGCAGGAGGGTTGTTAGCAATATTGATAGTTTTCGTAACAAAACACCCGTTACTCGGTACATATGTAACAACCGTAGAACCTGATGCAATTCCACGCAATACGCCTGTTACCGCATCAATCGAACCTTTCGTAGGATTACTGCTGCTCCATGTGCCACCCGGAACCGCATGGGTCAAAGTAATATCAGCATCAATACATACATAAGCCGATCCGCCAATAGCAGCCGGAGAAGCAGCCACCGTAACAACCGAAGTTGCGTAACAAGATGGTGTGACTCTATAAGAGATCACCGCTGTTCCGCTTGCCACACCGGTAACGATACCGGTGAGTGAGCCTACTGTAGCTTTGATGATCGTGCTACTAGACCATGTACCACCACCAGTCACATTCGCCAGGGCAGTTGAACCGGCCACACACAAATTATTGTCGCCTGTATTAGCCGTAATAGAAGTATTCACAGTTGCCTCAGTAGTAACAAAGCAACCACCGCTCTGATGATAAGTGATGGTTGTAGTTCCTGAAGAGATGCCCCGAACAATTCCGGTTGCAGACCCAACCGTTCCAACAGCCAGATTGCTGGAGCTCCATGTACCACCTGCTGTGGCATTGGCGAGTGTTGATGTGCTTGTTGCACAGATTGTAAGGGCACCAGTAATAGAAGCAGGAGTCGCACCTACCGTTTGAACACGAGTAGAAAGACAGCCGGAAACTGCATGTGTGTAGGTAAGGATAGTAGTGCCGGGAGCGACACCTGTTACTTCGCCTGTTGATGAATTTATAGTGGCCGCTGCGACATTGCTGCTCGACCATGTACCTCCTCCGGGTGTGCAATTCACGGTAGTAACAGCATCAAAGCAGACAGAAGAAGGCCCGGTAATAGCCGCCGGAGCTGCATTTATTGTCGCCTGTGCAGTTATCTGGCAGCCGCTACCTAACAAATAAGTGATAGTAGCATTGCCAACAGATACACCCGTCATCATTCCGGTAGTAGCATTTATTACAGCTACACCCGTATTACTGCTGGACCATGTTCCTTCAGCAGTTGCATTTGCCAAAGCAGAACTTGTACCGACACAAGCGATCAGGTTGCCAGTAATTGCAGCCGGCAACGCTTTGGAATGGAAAGAAATGGTTGTTCCGCAAGTTGGAGTCGCCATATAGGTTATCGTCACATATCCTGCTGACACTGCAGTCACTTCACCTGTAGCTGCATTTACAGTTGCTATTGCAGGGTTTGCAGTAGACCAGACACCGCCGGGGGTTGCATGGCCAAGTGTAGATGTCAAACCAACACATGCTTCTGCAGTTCCGGTAATACTCGTAGCCGCCGCATTGACAGTTACTTCAGTTACTGCAAAACAGCCACCGCCCGCCAATGAATAGGTAATGTTCGAGGTTCCCGTTGCAACACCGGTAACAATACCTGTTGCAGCACCTACTGTAGCTTTTGTAATATCGCTGCTGGTCCACGTACCTCCTACCGTAGCATTTGCCAAAGTAGTAGTAGAACCGATACAAACTTCCGCAGTACCCGTATTGGCACCAGGTGTCGTATTAACGGTTACCTCCACCGAACGTAGACAGCCGGTACCCATTGTATAATTGATCGTAGTATTTCCTACCCCGATGGCCGTTACCACCCCACCTACTGATATTGTACCTACAGCTGGTGTGGAGCTTGACCATACACCGCCCGGAGTGCCGGAAGCAAGAGCAGACGTACCTCCTGAACATATTCCAAGGGTCCCGGTTATAGCGGCAGGCATATTATTTACTGTAACTGACTTCGTTACACGGCAACCTGTTGGTAAAGTATAACTAATTGTAGTAACACCTGCAGATACGCCTGTTGCTGCACCGGTAGCAGAGTTGATTGTGCCCACACCTGTATTACTGCTCACCCACGCACCACCCGGTGTTGCGCTGGTATAGTTCTCAACCGATCCCTGACAGAACGTATTGCCACCGGCAATGGCTGCCGGGAGTGGATTCACTGTTACTTCAGCAGTCACCTCACAACCCGATGTAGGAATCCTGTAAGTGATCGTGGCCGTACCCTGACTTACACTGGTTATCATGCCTGTAGTAACATTTGCTGTTGCCACACCTACATCACTGCTGGTCCATGTACCGCTTCCGCCAACGGTGCTGTATAACACCGTGTAAGAAGATTCACACATCGTCAGGTTACCGGTAATTGGCTCAGGCTGATGCTGAACAGCAAAGCTCTTCACTTTGAAACAACCAGTACCCAGCGTATAAGTAATATTAACAAGGCCCTCAGACACCGCAGTAAGCAATCCGGTGTTCGCATCAATCGTTGCAAGCGACGCATTGGCACTTGACCACGTACCGCCTGCGATAGCATGTGTAAGAGTCGTTGTCAGACCCTCGCATATGCCGCTGATACCACCAATATTTGCAAGAGTGGGTGTGACTGTCACCTGAATAGAGTTAACACAAGTATTCAGGTCTGTATAAGAAATATTAGCTGTTCCTGCAGTAAGACCGCTTACTACGCCTGTACCGCCACCAACTGTAGCAACAACTACATCGCTCGAAGTCCACGCACCACCAATAGGCGTTGCTGACAACGTATTTGAAGTACTGTTACAGATCGTGGTAATGCCTGTTATTACTGGGAGTGCATTCACCGTTACTTCAGCAGTCACAAAACAGTTGCCCGGCAGCGTGTAGGTTATTGTAGCTGTACCGGCGTCAACGCCAGTCACTACCCCTGACGCAGAACCAACCGTAGCGATCGCTGCATTGGAAGTGCTCCACGTACCGCCTGCTTCAGCGTTGGTGAGCGCTGTTGTAGCGTTTTTACAAACTGTCAACGTTCCACCGATCGCAGCCGGCATATTGTTTACCGTCATTGTAACAGTAGAGAAACAAGCTGAAGGAAGCGTGTATGTTACGGCAGTAGTTCCCTGATCTATACCCTGAAACACTCCGGTAACACTGTTAATAGTTCCTACGGCAGGTGTAGCTGAAGTCCAGTTTCCACCCGGAGTAGTAGGAGTAAGTGTTACGTTTGAACCTTCACATACCGAGAGGGTACCGGTTATTGGTTCCTGAGGATTTACGTTGATAGTAGTAGTATTCGTCGCTGTGTTACCATTACCATCTGTCATGGTTACTGTATACACAACAGTAGCTGTTGCTGTACCTGTATTTACAGGTGAAGCGTTGACGGAAGCACCCGTTGTTGCCGAAAGGCCTGTTGAAGGAGACCATGAGTAGGTAAACGGAGCATCACCTGTTGGGGTAGCTGCAAGCGGCTCGGTACCACCATTACATATAGTAGCACTTGCAGGAGAGACGCTGACACTTGGCGGAACATTAGAAACGCCACTGATAGCAATTGATGTCCCTGATATGCCCGGGGCTGTCAAAGTGTTCGAGCCGATAGGATCAAACATTGTCCAGGGAAGTGAACCGCCATAAGTAGCTGCATCAATGTTTCCCTCTGTTCCCGAAATATCACCACCCACATATGTAGCAGTTGCAGTATAAGATTGTGCAGTGATGCCCGATGTACCAACCGTCCAAAAACGGTTCAGGTAGTCTGTACTACTCGCGTTGGCTGGGTGTTTTGAGTTATTAACACGAGCCTCGGTATATGCAGAAGAATATCCGGAACCTGACATGTTAATGCTGATAGGCGTGAAGTTGGTCGCATCGCCTACAGGATAACTGAATGTTCCGTTTGCAGAAAACACCTTCCTTACATTACCAGTACCACCTGTAACCACGTAGTTCGAAGCGGAAGCCCCTGACACTGATGCGCCATCAGCAAGGATCAGATTTGCAGTACCAAGCGACAACTTACCCAAAGTGATAGTACCACCAACACTGATGTCGCCACCGGCCACATTCACACCGCTGGTATTATCGAGCATGAGGCTATTGTAAGTACCGCTCACAACAGTTTGCGCACCGGTAAGTACTCCATACTCAACGGTACCGGAGCCATTCCATGTGGCACCTGATGGTATCGGGCTAGAGCTGGTTGCTGTTGGAACCGAAGTGAGGAGAGTACCATTTACAGTATAAGTTGGTGCAGTGCCCGCTATCAGCCTGTTGGCAGATCCCATATCCAGTACAGTAACACCTGTAACATCAAGTGCATTATTGACGGTAACATTTCCCTGAGCGGTCTTCGTACCGGAACCACTGGTCCTGAGTGTACCATAAGTGAATGAATTTACATTCTGAGCACCTGCACCGCTGTAATTTACAGTTAGACTACCCAGAGTATTTGTTGAGAAACGATACTGAGTAGAATAATCAGCAGTAGCGGTGGTCCTGTTCACAAGTATCGTTCCGCTACCTGATATCGTTCCCGCAGCAGCCGAAGGATTAAACTGAACAGTTTCGGTAGTAGGAGACACGGTTGCACTTGCGGCAACCTGAAGGTTATTGGCAATATTTGTGCTGTTGCTGAACGCAACCGGATTAGAAGTATTTGCTACCTGAAGACCATAGAAATTCGGCGAAAGTGCTGCACCTGCAGTCTTAGATACCGTCTGCACTCCCGTACCATCAAGAATCACAGTTGAAGCTGCACCTGCATTAAAAAGACCTGTCGTGGTTGCCGACGAAGTAGTAACTGTCCAGTTGCCGCCAACGTTTATTGTATTACCGTTCGGGTTGAAAATGCTATTCGTATTCGTACCGGTTTGTGCGAGAACAAAATCTCCGTTCACATCCAGGGCACCAGTACCACCTGCTGCAAGACTAATAATACCTGACGTTGTTGAAACCGAGAAGGTTCCCGCAACAGTTGTAGCGCCTGCAGTGAATGCTCTTGTGTTTGTCGTACCGATCAGGCTCAGATTGTTGTAAGCTCCCTGTGCCACGGTTTGGTTTCCACCCACGTACCTCACCAGACCACCCCATGTACGACCCGTAGGAATCGTTGGATTTGTAGTATTAGCCGTACTCAATATGCCTGCATTCCCTGTACCGTCTGTCGTACCGAGCAACTGGAACGTACTCATATTCAGCACACTCGCCCCAAGCGTTGTCAACGTACCGTTGATGGTAGTTGCCACAGTCGCGGTCACAGTATTGGTAACGTTGGAAATTGAAACATTGTTGAATGTCACAGCCGCACCGGGGAAAGTCTGCGCAGCAGTACCATTGAATTCAACAGTACCACCGTTGGCATCAAATGTACCGCCGGCTCCCCTTACAAAGTTTCCGGCAACTTTCAGCGTCGTAGACGGTGCTTTAACTCCGGCTACTGCCGTTGCCGTAACGGAGAACACACCACCAACATCTATCGAGTTATTAGCGCAATCCCATCCTCCGGTGGCACTATTGAAGTTCACGTTAAAGAACCTATTTGCACCGGTCATCGCTCCCGTAAGTGTCTTTCCTGTGCTCGTAGCATTGAACACAACCGTACCGGTGTTCGCAGTGAACGTACCATTGTTCTCGTAGTTGCCCGCAAGATTCAGCGTTTGTGCACCACAGGCAAGCGTATTACTTGCAGGTATAGTGAAATCCTGAAGTACCGAAGTAGCTGCATTCAGTGTTATTGTCCCCCCAGTATTATTAAGCGTAAGCGTATTAAAGGTTGTAGCCGTTGTTGGAATGGCCTGAGCACCTGTTCCGTTCAATTCTACAGTACCACTGTTGTGGGTGAATGTACCCGCAGTGTGCACAAAATTACCACCCACTTTTAGCGTAGTGGAAGGAGCGACAACAATACCGGTTGTGATAGTAAAGTTACCACCCACATCCGCACTGTTTGCTCCGAACGTCCATGTACCCACAGCGTTGTTGAAAGTAATATTGTTGAACTTATTACTACCTGTCATGCTTCCATCAAGCGTATTACCTGCATCAGCTGCAGTGAACGCTACTGTACCGGCACCAGCGGTAAACGTACCATTATTAGTATAATTACCGACAAGTGTCAACGTAGCTGAACCTCCGGAAAGCGTATTGCTTGCCGGGATAATGAAATCCTGATTTACTGTTGTAGCTGCATTCAAACTAATAGTTCCACCTGTATTATTAAGGTTGAGGATATTGAAAGTAGTTGCAGAGGTTGGTATTGCCTGTGCTCCGGTGCCGTTCAATTCTACGGTACCGCTATTGTGTGTAAATGTACCGGCCGTGTGTATGAAATCGCCACCGACTTTCAATGTTGTTGACGGGGCTGTCACCGTTCCGGTTGTGATCCTGAAATTACCCGCAACGTCTGCACTATTTGCACCAAATGTCCATGTACCGGCACCGTTGAACGTGATATTATTGAATTTATTGGCACCTGTCATATTACCGGTCAGCGTCTTACCGGCAACGCCTGAGGTGAGGTTTACTGTACTTGCATTAGCAGTGAATGTACCGTTGTTCGTCCAGTTGCCCCCTACGGTGACCGTATTTGTACCTATTGTAAGAATTGCTGAAGCATCGTTTGTTACATCCCCGGATATTGTCATATTGTAAACAATACCCAACGGATTGGAACTTGTATTGCTGTTGCGGAAATTGAAGAAGTTTGGCACAAGAGCAGATCCCGAGGTACGAGTAATTGTCTGTGTTCCTGTTCCGTCGAATGTAACAAGCGAAGTAGAAACAACGTTCATAAGAGCCGTTGAAGTACCGGTTGAACTTACTGTCCAGTCTCCGCCAACATTTATATTAAAACCGGCCGGGTTAAGTATGCTATTGTTATTACCCGTCTCAGCCAACGTAACATTTCCGTTCACATCCAGATCGCCGGCAAGCGTAGTTATACCGGTTGTGGTACTCAGTGAGAAGTTGCCTGCAACACTGGTTGTGCCCGCTGTAAATGTACGGCTGCCGGTTGTGCCGGAAATGGTGAGATTATTATAATTGCCTTGAGAGATGTTCATATTACCACCTGAATAACTCACCAGTCCACCCCATGTTTTTGCCAAAGGTATTGGTGGGTTCACCGCACACTGTGTCTGCAACGTGCCGCTGTGAGCCGGGGTAACTGTACCCAACAATTGGAACGTAGACATGTTCAGATTTGCAGAAGCAGCAGTAGTCAATGTACCGTTCACTGTCAATGTAGCGTTTGCTGTTACAGTTGCTGAAGTATTACTCACGTTCAGATTATTGAAGGTGGTTGCAGTTGTAGGGAACGCCTGCGCTATGGTACCATTCAACTCTACAGTACCGCCGTTATTATTAAATGTACCGGCAGTGTACACAAAGTTGCCTGCAACTTTCAAGGTAGTGCTTGGTGCCGTCACCGTACCGGTAGTGATAGTAAAGTTGCCTCCTACATCGGCGCTCGCTGAACCAAATGTCCAGGTGCCTGCCCCATTGAAAATTAAATTATTGAATTTATCACTTCCGGTCATGTTACCTGTCAAAGTCTTGCCGGCAACCCCCGAATTGAAATTGACAGTACTTGCATTAGCAGTGAAAGTACCGTTGTTGGTCCAGTTACCGCCCATGTTCACCGTGTTGGTGCCGATAGTAAGTATAGCTGACGCATCGTTCGTTACATCGCCGGATATTGTCATGTTATAGATAATATTCAGCGGATTGGAGCTTGTATTACTGTTGCGGAAATTGAAGAAGTTAGGAACAAGAGAAGCACCGGCAGTTCGGTTGATCGTCTGAGTTCCTGTCCCGTCGAATGTAACGAGTGAAGAAGATGCGGCGTTCAGAAGCGTTGTAGATGTTCCGGAAGAGCTCACCAACCAGTTGCCACCAACATTTATGTTGGATCCTGCAGGATCGAGAATATTATTGGTGTTACCGGTCTCCGTTAGTGTAATATTTCCATTAACATCCAGATCACCTGCAAGAGTTGTTACACCGGTTGTGGTACTTAAAGAGAAGTTGCCGGCAACAGATGTAGTTCCTGCTGTGAACGCACGGGTACCGGTTGTACCTGAAATCGTAAGGTTATTATAGTTACCCTGAGAGATATTCATGTTACCTCCGGAGTATGTTACCTGACCACCCCATGTCTTGGCAACCGGGATCGGTGGGTTCACAGTGCACTGTGTTTGAAGTGTGCCGCTGTGCGCCGGAGTAACCGTACCAAGTAATTGGAAGGTAACCATATTCAGATTGGCCGAAGCCGAAGTGGTAAGGGTGCCGTTAACCGTCAGGTTTGCATTAGCGGTCACCGTTGCTGAACTGTTACTGATGTTAAGGTTATTAAATGTTGTAGCGGTTGTTGGTATTGCCTGTACTGTGGTACCGTTAAGCTCCACAGTGCCACCATTGTCATTAAATGTACCGGCCGTATTCACAAAATTGCCGGCCACTTTCAACGTAGTGCTCGGAGCAGTTACCGTTCCGGCCGTAATGGTCATATTGTTGGTTACGTCAGCACTATTCGCTCCGAAAGACCAGGTACCCGCACCATTGTTAAATTGTAGTGCGTAGAATTGTCCGGTGCTTCCGGTCATTGTACCGTTAAGTGTCTGAGATCCGCCGCCATTGAATACCACTGTTCCCGTGCCACAAGTAAACGTTCCATTATTGGTCCAGTCGCCAGCTACATTGGTGGTATTTGCACCGGAAGTAGTAAGTGTACCATTTATCAGCACATTACCCGTAACCGTAAGGGTATTAGTGGCTTTGCTGAGATTTGCCAAGGCGTCAATTGTCAGATTACCTGCAACAGTGGTTGGCGTTACCGTTGTTGTCAGCACCGTCACGGCATTAGCTGTGTTAGATATCTGTAAATTACGGAAGTTTGCCGTAAGCGCCGTTCCGGTTCCCTTCTCTATCTGCTGCGTGCCCGAGCCATCAAAAATAACCGTAGAATTTGAAGTCGGGTCAAGAATTGTTACTGCCGCTGCGGTCGTCGAAGTAACCCGCCAATTCCCGCCAGCATTTATCTGGAAGCCATTCGGATCAAAAGTATTGGGATTCGCCGCGTTTATTGAATTAGATAAAGTGATATTCCCATTCACGTCAAGGTTGCCCCCCAATTGCGTGACACCACCCGCCAGAGAAGAAGAATGAGAAAAATTGCCGGTCACATTCATGGGCCCTGCTGTCTTCACGTCACCGGTGCTTGTCAGTGTAGAAGTGAAAGTTCCCACATTTGTTGTTCCCCCAAAGAATGTGATACTACCAGCCCCGGTAGAACTTGTGGCGAGTGTTCCGCTTACGGTAACATCACCTGTAAATGTCTTTTCGCCGCTAGTGGTAGAAACCGTGAGGTTGTTATACGTACCTGCAGACACAACCTGCGCCAGAGTAGTTGCGTTAAAAATGACCGTTCCGCCCCAGGTCTGTCCCGTAGGGATAGCCGGATTGACCGTGCATTGTGTCAGCAAATTCCCGCTCATCGTTGGTGTGAACGCACCCAACAACTGCGATGTAGACATATTCAGGCTCGCTGTTGAGGCAACAGTCAGAGTGTTATTGACTGTGACCGTCGACGCTGTTGTTGCTGTGAGTGTGTTCGCCGTTTTTGCAATGTCAAGGTTATGGAAGGTGATGGCGCTTGCAGGCAACGTCTGTGCCGTAGAACCCGTGAACTGAACTGTACCTCCATTTGCATTGAATGTACCTGCAACCGGCTTCACCATGTTACTACCAATGGATAAGGTCGTTGAAGGAGCGGTAAATGTACCCGCCGATATTGTGAGGACATTTGCTACCTCAGCATTATTAGCAGCAAAATCTCTTGTACCTGCACCGGTCACTGTAAGGTTATGAAATGCACTCGTCCCTGTCATGTTGCCCGACAAGTTCACTGTACCTGCAGCATTATTAATGGTCACAGTGCTTGTTCCACGGGTAAATATTCCGTTATTGGTCCAGTTACCGGCCACGTTTATCGGGTTAGCACCTGCACATGCAAATGTTGCACCGAGGTCATTGGTGAAATTACCCGCAAGGGTTGTTGTAGTTACTGATGGGCTTATTGCTACAGTTACAGTACCGCCGGAATTGCTGTTCTGAAAATGATAGAAGTTGGCGGTTAGAGCTGTGCCGGCTGTTTTTGATATCGTTTGCGGACCGGTTCCGTCGAAAATGACAGTCGAGGGCGACGCAGTGCTCAGCAGGGCCGTTGGTGTATTGCTCGAGCTTGTTACAGTCCAGTTACCTGCAACGTTAATCTGGAAACCACCCGGAACAAACCAGGACGAAGCGTTTGCAGTTGCCGCAAGTGTTACATTGCCGTTCACATCCAGGTTACCACCCAAGGTAAATGTACCGCCTGCGTTGCCTGAAGTTACGCTCAGATTACCGCCAATATTCAACGCCGCTGATGTAAAAAAGTCACCCGTACTGGTGGCAGTAAACGACAAATTTCCGGTCACGTTGTTGGTGCCTGCAAACATTGTGATACTGCCTGTACCCGTGCTACTCGCCGTCAGATTTCCTGCCACTGTAACCGCACCTGCAAACGACTTTGCAAATGTGGTGGTAGAGACCGTTAGGTTTCCGTAAGTGCCGCCGGGTATAGACTGTATTGCCCCTGCCGAAAAAACTACTGTAGATGCCGCATCCAGTGTTCCGAATGTTGGAATCGATGCATTATTCAATGTGAGCGTACCGGTTGATGTCACTTCAACTGTTCCGGTAAATGCAAATGTTGCGGGGACTGTGAAATTCACGCTGGTAACGCCATCACCTACCTGCACCTTCGATCCAACGCCTGATACTGCCCACGCAGCCCCAAGTGTAGCCGTAGCCCTGTTGGTAATAATGTAGGTCACACCTGCAGTAGTAAAGTCTGCCGGACTAGCCCCTGAACCATCCGTCTGGTCGCCCCAGGTACTCAACTGATCCAGATCGCCTCCGGCTTTGGAATAATACGGTTGGCTCATGGCTACAGCCGAAAGGCACACCAACACGACAAATAGTAATAGTCTTTTCATTTGGTAATTTTTAAGAGTGATAAGTGGTAATCCCGGATTTATATTAGAAATTAATACATTTCATAAATAAAAATGTTCTTTGAAAATAACTGAAGTGAACAGTTACAATTTCAATACACATTGTGCTTTATTACTGCTAATTAATATTTCGAATACACCAACAATAAACCAAGTGCAGATAAATCACACTAAGTCAGGGAACCAGACAACAGAAGTAGACCTTGGGCTTGCCTTAACTGCATTTCAGAAGAGAATAACGTGTCAACAAGGGGTAAAGTCTATTGTTCTCAATCCGGATCCGGCACGCGCCGACCTACTCGAATTAGGGGTGAAATTACAGAAGAATGCTATGAAAAAAAAGGCTATTTTCTATATAATTGAACATTTTTGCAAACCAACGTCATTCTATTTGTTAATAACTACAATGCATTATAGTATTGCACATTTATAAGACAGGTCGAGAAAAGCAGAATAGCTAACTGTAGGGCATTTGAGCTACACAAAAGGAAATTGGAATTTCAAAATGCCGAACAAAATATGTTAGTAACTTGTTGGTAAGTAAGACTCAACTGGCTCCCGCAACAAAAAAATGGGCAAAAAAAAGCCTGCTCATTAAGAGTAGGCTATATACAAATTTTATAATATGTGATTATTTCTTAGCGCCATTAGCCGGGGCAGACTGTGCAGGAGCTGATTTTGATTTTGAAGCGCCTTCCGGCTTAGCAAAAAACATAACAGATATAAGGCAAAGACCTCCAATGATGCTGATAAGCGTCCATGTACCCTTTTCCATAACATCAGTCGATTGCTTTACGCCCATCACCTGAGAACTCATGGTTCCAAATGACCCTTGCAATCCGCCACCCTTTGGATTTTGGATGAGAATAAAAAAGGCAAGAACTACACAAGCCAGCAGAATGAGTATTGTTATTAGGGATATCATGATTGTTTTTCCTTTAAGATTTCTTCTATTTTGCGGGCAAAGTAAGCATTTTTTTGAGGATTACGCAAACTTAATTTTCTGTACATCTCAATTGCCTTGTCATACTTGCCCTGTTTTATATAAATTTCTGCAAGCGATTCACTCGCCAGACCGTCTTCTTTAGCTATTGAATTCACAGCCATTTCAAAGACATTCTCGGGTATTTCTTCGTTCTCTTCTTCTATAGCCGCGGCAAGTTTCTCTTTCTGCCACATAGTTTTCAAAGCCTTCTGGTCTTTATTCTCCTCCTTTTGTTTCTCTGCGGTGCTCTTGAAATGTAACAACCATTCAGAGAAGCTCATCATCACCATCAGCGATTTGGCTGCATCTTCGTCAGTTTCTTCCGGAATGAGGCTCGCGATCTCATCCGGCATATCAACAGACACCCGTTCGCCCTGTGCCAGAAAATAATCATCGGTATAAACGGGACTGATCAGAGGTTTTTCATTACTCAGCACCGGCTCTTCTTCAAATTCCTCGTCTATTTCTTCCTCCTCAACTGCTTCATCATCCTGCACCCAGAAACTTTTATGCTGCGTCTCCAACTCTTCTGCCAGGTCGTCGGTAACTGCATCCGCAGTCAGCTCATCGGCATCAGCAATTGTATCTTCGTCTTCTATCACTATTTCCTCCGGTACATCATTCTGCACAGGCTGCTCTTCAACCCGCACAACTACGTCTTCAACAGCCTCCATCAATGTAACCTCTTCAACAGGGTCACTCTCAAATGCAGGCACCTCCTCCTTGGCTTCAACAATACCAGCGGCTACAGGCTCTGATACGCCAAGGATGTAATCGCAGAGCATCATCCAGTTGCCCGAATAAGACAGTACACCCGGGGTCACCTCAGATAGCTGACCACTATTCTTATACTTCAATGCAGCTTCAGCATAACGCGCAGGTACAAAATAAGGATACGATTGCCGCAGCTCCGAAATACTCCCCTCATCACCCTCCGTTACTACGGATGGTGACGCCATCAACAATGAAATATGCCTTATCGAAGCCTGATTATCCATACTTGCGGCTACCAATTTACAAAAGCTTTATTAAAAATATCATCTGCCAGCTGATTCCCGATATCTTCTATCAGTGCACTCTCTACACTTTGCAGCATCTGAGAGGCATTGAAATCAGAAAAACGCGTGAACGTTTGTGTAAATCCTGCTTTTTCATTAAGCCGGTTCACAAATGTGACCTCCACCCCTATCGTCAGCCTGTTCTTAGTGGCCAACTGCACACCCTGGGCAGCAGTTACTGTCACTTCATAAGCCACAATCTTACCTGTGATATCGTAGTCGGCCTCGTCATTATTCACAGGCTTCAACCCCGTTTGCGAAAGTATCCTTCTGCGCACTTTTTCTGTCAGGTTTGCGCTAAGGCTCGGCACCACGTTCCGTGCCTTATTTTCCAACTGATGGATATTGATGGACTTGCCTTCTATAGCAGCACCCGAAAAACTATATACCCCGCACCCTGCCAGCGGTAGCAAAGAGGAACAAAAGACTGTCAGTATGATTGCAGAAAACTTCATCCGGATGGCTACAAAAGTAACAAATATTGGTTTGCCCCATTCCTCCATTTTTGTTGCTACCCCAAGGTTGCCTAGATTTGTGATTCCCTTATGGAATAGTCAAAACACGGGAACAAGCAGATTGAACTTTAGCAACGTAGTGGGCCAGCAGCCCGCAAAAAATGGTTTACTCAGCATGTGCAGCGGCAATTCGCTGCCTCATGCGCTACTCTTCACCGGTGCCGAGGGTACGGGTGGACTGCCACTGGCCATTGCTCTGGCACAGTACATTTTTTGCGAAAACAGAACTGACACCGATTCTTGCGGCGTGTGCGCAGGGTGCAGCAAAGTAAAGCGGATGGAACATGCCGACCTGCATTTCAGCTTCCCTGCCCTGCCGCCCAAAACCAATACCAAAGCCCTGAGCCGCTACTACCTGCAAGAGTTCCGCGAATTTATAAAACAAACTCCCTATGGCACCACATTCGATTGGCTCCAGTTCATAAATGCCGAGAACAAACAAGGCAACATACCTGCCGAAGAGTGCCGTGAGATCATTGAGAAGCTATACCTTAAGTCTTACGAAGGTGGCAAAAAGGTGCAGATCATGTGGCGACCAGAGTATCTGGGCAAAGAAGGCAACATCCTCCTGAAACTGATTGAGGAGCCACCCGCAGACACGATAATGATCTTTGTTGCTGAAAACAAGGAAGAGATATTACCTACTATCCTGTCCCGCACACAGGAAATTCGGCTGGCACCTATTCCGGCCGCCGACATCACACAGGCATTGATCGATCGTACCGGTGCGTCACCGGCGGTAGCCGCACAGGTAGCCCACCTGGCAATGGGCAGCTATACCGAGGCATTACGTCTGCGCCAACACGCCGACAACGAGTTATTCCCCGAAGTTCGGCAGATGTTCCTGACACTATTTGTACCCAATGACGGATTAGGCCGTGCAGCAATTGCCGAAAAATGGGGGAAAGCCGGCCGCGAACAGCAGAAGAACTTCTTACAATACGTTATTCAACTGATGGGACATGCGTTGCGTGCCCATTACCTGCCGGTGGAAACACTGCCGCTACAGGATGCCGAAGCAGATTTTGCCCGTAAGTTCGTAAAACAAGGCCTCCCCGTCGAAACGATCCGAGAAATGATGGACACTATTTCACAGACCATCTATTACATAGAACGCAATGCGCACAGCAAAACCCAGCTTATGGCTATGATGGTGCGCCTGCACTATGTCGTTACCCGCAGGCAGGTTCCGGTCAAATAATTCAGTTCTTTTACCCGAAATAAAAAAGCCACCGCAATGCGGTGGCTTCGTTTTTATGAGTGCTTTTACCTTACAGCTGATCGTAAACAGGAGCGTCTACGTTGCGGCTAACACCAAAGTACTGGTAAGTTTTCCTGCGGTAGCCTTTTTTCAGGTAAGTATCAGTGTCCATACTGTAATCTTCCGGAATAGTGATCCATGAGCGACGCTTAACATCTTTCCAACGGTAGATACACATTGTGTTCGGTCCACGGCGGGTAAGCGCATAAAACTGAAGGTGCTTCTGTGTATAGCCCATTTTCAGCATCTGATCGTCGCTGAACTCGTCTTCCGCTACTGAAATGTGAACGCGTGCAACCGGATTGTACCATCCGTAGATAGCAACACGGTTAGGACCCGGATTGCGGTAAGCCCAGAATAACAAGGTCTTATCGCCCCATCCCCAGTTGATCAGCTGACCGTCCTGATATTCACCATCTACTACTGTTACATAGTCTTTATCTTGCGGAACATACCAACGGAAAATACGCACGAGGTCTTCCTGTGCGAAGCTTTTACTGCTCAGAGAAATCGCTGCGAATATTGTGGCTACTAAGACGAACGTTCTTTTCATGTTTGTTTTTGTTTTCAAAATTGAACCCAAAATACATAAAAATTTTCTTGCCCTGCAAATTATTGCAACACTTTTTTTTGTCCATTAGTGATAAATCACCTCAGAATGGCCTAATTCTCAGCATTCAGGGCCCATCAAACAAGCCCACAATACCCTGCTGTTTTTACAATCAGATCTGAAATAACAATTCCCGGTAGGGCAAAACAACAATACTTATATTACAGATCGCTCATATAGATCAAAGCAAAACCAAATCATACAGCCATACGTATCGATTACCATTACTCATGGACCCACACTTTACACATTAGAAGATAACCCCACATCTTTCACCCCATACCCGCAAAGCGTCAGTTGTTGTTGCTGAAATGGTGCGTTTAGTGTAGCTTTGGCACCCCTTGTGCGCCAACATGACAGTTGCAAAAAAAATGCATGAATTTTGTTACCCGCTTCAAGGTATTGTTTGCTGCAAGCAGCCAACGTAGAAAAGTGTTTTTTACCATTTTGATACTTATATAATGATAGCCTTCCTCTCAAAACTATTTGGCGGTAGTAAATCCGACAAAGACGTAAAGAAACTCCAACCCATTGTGGGACAGATAAATCGTTTCTTTTCTGAAATGTCCTCACTGTCAAACGATGAACTCCGCAATAAAACACAGGAATTCCGTACACGTATTCAGGAATACCTTTCCGGTATCGATCAGCAGATCACCGAACGTAAAGCAGATGCAGATGCGCTGCACGTGGAAGATGTTCATGCGCGCGAAGAGAACTATAATGAAGTAGACAAGCTGAGAAAAAAACGCGACGAACAGATCGAAGAAGTTCTGAACAGTATTCTTCCCGAGGCGTTTGCCGTAATCAAGGAAGCCGCACGTCGTTTCAAAGAGAATCCTGAAATGGTGGCAACCGCTACAGACCATGACCGCGAACTGGCACCCACGCGCAAACACATGCGCATAGAAGGTGACCAGTGCATTTATCAGAATAACTGGGATGCCGCCGGCATAACTGTAAGCTGGAACATGGTTCACTACGATGTACAGCTCATTGGTGGTATGGTACTTCATGAAGGGAAGATAGCGGAGATGGCTACGGGTGAAGGTAAAACACTCGTATCAACCCTGCCGGCTTACCTGAATGCGCTCGCCGGCGAAGGCGTACACATCGTTACGGTCAATGACTACCTTGCCCGTCGTGACCAGGAGTGGAACGGACCGCTGTTTGAGTGGCTGGGACTCACTACCGACTGTATCGACAAACACGAACCAAACTCCCCTCAACGTCGTCAGGCATACATGGCCGACATCACATGGGGTACAAATAACGAATTCGGCTTCGACTACTTGCGCGACAACATGGTGCACCACCCTGAAGAAATGGTGCAGCGCAAACACCATTACGCCATGGTGGATGAGGTGGATAGCGTATTGGTGGATGACGCGCGTACGCCGCTCATCATTTCAGGTCCTATCCCTCGTGGAGAAGAGCAACAGTTCCATGTACTGAAACCGAGGATAGAGCGCCTGCTGGATGCCCAAAAAAAGGTCATCAACGCAAGCATTACTGAGGCTAAACGCATGATATCTGATGGTAAGTCTGACAAAGACGCGGGTGGTCTGCACCTTTACCGCGCTTACCGTGGTCTGCCTAAAAGCAGCGCACTTATCAAGTTCCTGAGCGAAGAAGGCAACAAACAGATACTCCAGAAAGCAGAACACTATTATATAGGTGAGCAGCAAAGGAACATGCCGAAAGTTGACGCTGAGTTGTTCTTCACTATTGATGAAAAGAACAACAGTGTCGACCTCACAGATAAAGGTATTGCACTCATTACAGGTGCAGGCGAAGATCCTGGTTTCTTCATTCTCCCCGACATAGGCAGCGAGATCGCTGAAATTGAAAAGACAGCCGGATCAGCCGAAGAAAAAACACAACGCAAAGACGCCCTCATTCAGGACTATGCAATTAAAGCAGACCGTATCCACTCGGTGCAGCAATTGCTGAAAGCCTATACCCTATTCGACAAAGACGTTGAATATGTGGTGATGGAAGGCAAAGTAAAGATCGTAGATGAGCAAACCGGTCGTATCCTCGATGGTCGCCGTTATAGCGACGGTCTTCACCAGGCGATCGAAGCTAAAGAGAACGTACAGGTAGAGGCAGCAACACAAACGTTCGCTACCGTTACCCTGCAGAACTATTTCCGTATGTACCACAAGCTGGCCGGTATGACCGGTACGGCCGAAACAGAAGCAGGCGAGTTCTGGCAGATCTACAAACTCGATGTGGTGAGCATCCCTACCAACCTGCCTATCGTTCGTAAAGATCAGCAGGACCTCGTATACAAAACAAAACGCGAGAAGTACAAGGCAGTTATTGACGAGATCGAAAAACTGAGTGGTGCCGGCCGCCCTGTGTTGGTGGGTACTACATCGGTAGAGGTTTCGGAATTGCTGAGCCGTATGCTGCAGCAGAAGAAGATACAACACAATGTTCTGAACGCCAAGCAGCACGCAAAAGAAGCGCAGATAGTTGCCGAAGCTGGTTTGGCCGGTGCTGTGACCATAGCCACCAATATGGCGGGTCGTGGTACGGACATCAAGCTCGGCCCGGGTGTGAAGCAGGCCGGTGGTCTGGCCATCATTGGTACAGAACGCCACGAAAGCCGCCGTGTAGACCGCCAGTTGCGTGGTCGTGCCGGTCGTCAGGGCGATCCGGGTTCATCGCAGTTCTTTGTGTCTCTTGAAGATGATCTGATGCGCCTGTTCGGTTCAGAACGTATCGCGTCGCTCATGGACAAAATGGGCCACAAAGACGGAGAGGTGCTGCAACACAGCATGATCTCAAAATCGATAGAGCGCGCGCAACGCAAAGTAGAAGAGAACAACTTCGGCATGCGTAAAAACCTGCTCGAGTACGATGACGTAATGAACGCGCAACGTGACGTTATCTATAAACGTCGCAACCACGCCCTTTTCGGAGACCGTCTGTCAATAGATCTTGACAATGCGATCTTTGCAGTGTGTATCGACCTCGCTGAGCAGTTTGTAGCGTCAGGCGACAAGGAAGCATTCAACCTTGAGGTCATCAAGCACCTTGCAATAGAATTCGAAATAGCTGCTGAGGACACTACTAAGCCTGACACTAATGTCATAGGCGAGAAGCTGTACCACGCTGTAAAAGACTTCTATACCCGCAAGTCTGCTGCGCTGCGCGAGCACATGATGCCGACTCTGATGCAGATACTGCAGGAGAACGGCGACAAGGTTGACAATATCGTGATTCCGTTCACCGATGGCGTGCGTGGCATGCAGATCTATGTAGACCTCAAAGAAGCCGTTGCTCAGGAAGGTCTTCCTATCATGCAGACACTGGAAAAGAATATCACCCTGGCACTTATAGACGACGCATGGAAAAACCATCTGCGTGCTATGGACGATCTCCGACAGAGTGTGCGCATGGCGTCATACGAACAGAAAGACCCGCTCCTCATCTACAAGTTTGAAGCATTCAACCTCTTCAAACAAATGATGATGGAGACAAACAAGAACATCATCAGCTTCATCATGCGTGCGGGCATTCCTATGCAGGACGCGCCACCACAGGCAGCAGAGGCTCCGGTACACCACACCGACATGAGTCAGATGTATGACAACAAAGCCCAGGTGGAAGCTGCGGGTCATGCCTATGCCGCTGACGAAGAAGACTATTACACAGAAGAAACGGAGCCACAGGAACCAGTGAAACGCACACCTGTGCAGGCCGGACCCAAAATAGGCCGTAACGATCCTTGCCCTTGCGGAAGCGGCAAGAAATACAAAAGCTGCCACGGTCAGGGACTGTAATCAACTTCAATACAATTCAAAAGCCTCCGCATCACCGCGGAGGCTTTTTTTTTCACAAAACAATAGGACACTCTATCTGTCCACCTCACCTCTTCATTCAACTATCTTTGCCACCATGAATCGCATCACGACCCTATATAAGAACGCCTATAGCGGACTGTCGCCCGCTACGTGGTGGCTATCGGTGGTGATGCTCATCAACCGTAGCGGCACCATGGTAGTGCCCTTCATGACGCTCTACCTTACGCAATCGCGGCACTATACCATTGCGAAGGCAAGTATGGTTATGGCCATCTTTGGTCTGGGGGCCATAGTGGGCGGCATATTGGGCGGCAAACTTACCGACCGTTTCGGCTTCTACTATATTCAGCTCTCTGCCCTGCTATGTGGTGGGGTCATGTTCATAGTTCTGGGGCAAATGACCGACTACATTGCCATTTGTGCCTGCACCTTTCTGCTGGCGGTGCTCAACGAGGCGTTCCGACCGGCCAATGCCACGGCAATTGCGCACTATGCCA
>JBIKSN010000070.1:0-12437 GCA_044348585.1 Flavipsychrobacter sp. | reverse complement strand
GTTGCAAATTATACGGTGAATGTACTACATATTATAGACAAAAGTCAGTTCTGTTGTATGATTTTTGTCAGCGATGGTTATGTATTTTGTTTTGTTAAATTTGTTTAAGTGTATGAGAAAGTTCCGTGAGCAGAATTGATCACTACCTCTTTTTTGTCGGAGGCTTCAACCCGTCCGGATATCTGCGCAGCGATGTTGAAAGAAGCGGCAATATCAATGATGCTTTTCGCGGTCTCGGCATCGGTGAATATCTCAAGGCGCTGTCCCATGTTGAACACCTGGTACATTTCGCGCCAGCCGGTACCTGCCGATTCCTGTATCAGGGTAAATAACGGAGGAACGGGCAATAAATTGTCTTTGATGACACGAAGCGGTGCCGGCAGGTAGTGGAGGCACTTGCTTTGACCACCACCGCTGCAATGGATGATGCCGTGTACCTTATCGAAGTGCTGCTGCAGTACCTTGAGGATAACCGGCGCATAGGTGCGGGTGGGGGAGAGTATCATCTTGCCCACATTGAGCGGGGTAGCAGTGCTGTCGGTAAGGTGGAATTTGCCGTTATAAACCACATCGGCCGGAAGGTTGGGGTCAACACTTTCGGGGTATTTTGCAGCGTAGTCTTTGTGCAGCATCTCGTGGCGGGCGCTGGTGAGGCCGTTGCTGCCCATGCCGCTGTTGTACTCGCTTTCGTAGGAGGCCTGACCATAGCTGGCCAAAGACACTACTACGTCGCCGGGTTGCATTTTTTCGGTAGTAACGAGCTGGTCGCGGCGCATGCGACAGGCCATGGTGCCGTCTACAATGACTGTGCGCACCACGTCGCCCACATCGGCAGTTTCGCCACCGAGGAAGTGAATGTCGATGCCGTGTTGTTTCATGGTATCGAAGTATTCCTGAGTGCCGTTGATGAGCGCAGATATGACCTCGCCCGGTATGAGGTGTTTGTTGCGACCGATGGTAGAAGAATAAGTGAACGGACCGGTGGCGCCTACACACAACATATCGTCGATATTCATGACGATACTGTCTATGGCAATGCCCTTCCAAACACTCATGTCACCGGTCTCTTTCCAGTACATGTAGGCGAGGATAGACTTGGTGCCCGCGCCATCGGCGTGCATGAGGTTGCAGAATTCGGGATCGTTGCCCCAGAAGTCGGGGTAGATCTTACAAAACGCATTCGGGAAAAGCCCTTTATCGAGTTTTGCAACTGCCTTGTGTACGTCTTCTTTCTGCGCGGAAACACCGCGCTGGCTGTAACGGTCGTTCATTGTGAGTGCAAAAGTAAATAATCTGAACCATGATTTGTTGGTTCAGGTGATAGTGAGGTGGTTTGTGTGATTGTCTATTTCTGGTACTTCCAGTGGCGCGCCTTGCCTTCGGCGATCCACTCTATGGCCTGTTCCATCCGTTTGGCACGGGTGGCATCGGTCTTGGCTTCTTCGAACCAGGATATGTAGTCTTTTTTGTTGGAATAGGAGAAGTCGTTGAAAACACCGAGGGCCGCTTTGTTTTTTTTGAGCATGGCGGCAAAATCGGCCGGGGTGGTGAGCGCTTTTTTGTCTTCGGTGGTGACTTTTTTTGCGGCTACCTTCACCCCTTCTTCGTTCAGCTTCATGGCGGCCTTCAGGTATTTTTTCAGGACGCTGTCTTTGGGCAGGTCTTTGAGGCTGCTGATCTTGCCGAGTTGCCCCATGGCAGCTTTTTCGGCCAGTTGCAAAATGTTGTCAGGGTCGGGCATGAGCGATGCCTTCCAGAAGCCGAATGAACAATGTTGCTTGAATGCTGCCATACTGCACATGGTGCTGCCCTTGTAGTCGAAATTGGGAAAGCTCCATTTCCACGTTTCTTCCACATCGGTGCAGGTGGCATGAATGAGCTCGCGCAAGTGCCGGAGGATGGGCTGTGCGAACGGAGCGCTTTTTTCAATATACGCATCAATGCGCGGATCGTAGGTGCTCATACGGCTAACGTTTTTGTGACGATCAATTTGCAACGACATTCACCACTTTCTCTGCAGGCGCGGTGAGGTACCCGATAGGAGTGGTGAAGGCTGAGTAGCCTGCATTGACGAGTATGTCGCAGACCTGCTGCACAGCATCGGGGCGAACTGCCACGAGCAAGCCACCATTGGTCTGCGGGTCGGGCAGTATGCTGAATGCCTCCATGACATCGACACCATCACCGAAGGTGATGCGCGTGTGGTAGCCGTTCCAATTGCGGTAGGTAGCATCGGGTACAATACGCTGTGCGAGGTATTCTTTGACGCCGTCCATGATGGGTAGTGCGGAATAGTTGATGACTGCTGACAGTCCACTGCCTTCGGCCATTTCTATGAGGTGGCCTGCGAGGCCGAAGCCTGTGATGTCGGTCATGGCGGTTACCCCGTCGCAATTACCGAGCGCCGCTCCGACGGCGTTCAGTTTGGTGAGCTGTGCAGTGAGTGATGCTGTGTGTGCCTCGCTGATGGCTCCGCGTTTCAGCGCTGTGGCAAGTATGCCTGAGCCTATGGGTTTTGTGACGAAGAGTATATCGCCTTCGCGGGCGGAGTTGTTCCTCTTTATGCGGGCTGTGTCGCAGAAGCCATTGACAGACAGACCCAGAATGGGTTCTGAAGAGTCGATGCTATGGCCGCCGGCGAGTGGTATGCCTGCCTCGGCACAGATGCTGCGCGCCCCTTCGAGTGCACGCCTGGCCACGGCAACGGGTATACGATCGACAGGCCAACCGAGGATAGCCAGCGCGAGCGCAGGTGTGCCGCCCATTGCATATACATCACTGATGGCATTTGCAGCAGCAATGCGGCCGAAGTCGTAAGCATCGTCGACGATGGGCATGAAGAAGTCGGTAGTGGCGATGAGGGCTTTGCCATTGCCCATGTCGTAGGCAGCAGCATCGTCGTTGGCATCATTGCCTACGAGCAGGTTGGGGTTTGTGAGCTGTGTCACATCTGTCTGCAGGATTTCCTGAAGGACCGCAGGCGCTATCTTACATCCGCAGCCTGCGCCGCGCGAGAACTGAGTTAATTTTATTACTTCCTCCATAGAGTGGTGTGTTTAGTTGTTTTGCAGAATGGCTGCAGAAAGGACAAGGTTACAATTGGCGGTGGGGTTGACGGTAGGCGCATCGATAGTAGTGATGAGCTGATCGGCATTGTCGCGGTTGTAGAGCCCTTGTATGTAGTATTTGTCGTAGTAGGTAAGCAGTATGCCGAATGCAGCAGCGACGTTGTCTTCGAGAATGTAGTTGACCGCATCGCGTGTGGCAAGCCCGCCGAGGCGTTTACGTATGCGCACGATGGTGTTGATGAGGTCTTCCTTTTTGAATTTACCGTATTCTGAGAGGATGTGTTGCAATCGTTCTTCGAAAGGGATGTTGAGAAAGAAGACGGGACTCTGCCGCATAGATGTCCACATGGCGAGCGGAATGTTGAGATCGCCTATGCGACGGCTTTCATCTTCGAGCCAGATGGTTTTTCCGGATGGTAGTTGTGAAAGCTGAAGCGCGAGTTCGTTTTCGAACTGTTCCTGCGATGTTTGTCCGGTCTTGCCGAGCCCACCGAACGCGGAGCCTTTGTGATTGGCGATGCCTTCGAGGTCGAGTACTACCTTGTCGCGCTTGCGCAGTTCGGTGAGTACGTGTGTTTTTCCTGATCCAGTATAGCCGCCGATGATGCCGAATGAGTAGGACATCTCGAAGCGGGAGAGCACCCAGTTGCGGTAGGCTTTGTAGCCCCCCTTGAGTGTGTATACTTTGAAGCCATAGAGATCGAGCAACCAAGCGACGCCGGCACTGCGCATGCCACCACGCCAGCAGTGTACGAGTAAGACCTTGTCAGGTGTGCCATGTGTGGCTGCGATAACTTCGGCCTGCTCGACCATTGCGCGCATTTTAGTGCCGAAGTAGTCGAGGCCGATCTTGATGGCCTGCTCGCGGGATTCCTGTTTGTATGCAGTGCCCACCACCTTTCGTTCTTCGTTGGTGAAGAGCGGGAGGGAATGGGCACCGGGAATATGTGCATGGTCGTACTCGCCGGGGCTGCGCACGTCGAGGACGGGGTGCAGCTGAGCGAGTGCGAGGAATTCGTCGATGTCGGCTTTGATGATCATTATTCGCGCATCATATCTTCAATTGCCTGTGCGATGTTCTCGGCATTTGGTTTAGAGAAATAGTCGCCATCGGTTGCATATGCCGGACGGTGTGCCTGCGCTGTGATGGTGCGCGGTGCTACATCGAGCCAGCGGTAGCCGCCCTGCTGCTCCATAACCTGCTGGAACATATATGCAGTAGCGCCACCCGGAACGTCCTCATCGATGAACACGATCCTGTTGGTCTTTTTGAGGGACTCAACGATGATGTGATTCACATCGAACGGAAGCAGCGTCTGAACGTCTACCACTTCGCAACTGATGCCTTTTGGTTCAAGATACGTGTTAATGGCGTCGTCGATGATGCGGAGCGTGGAGCCATAAGAAACGATAGTGACATCTGTGCCCTGACGTATCACCTCGGGTATGCCAAACGGCACAGTGAAGTCGTTGAGGTTGGACGGCATCTGTTCTTTGAGGCGGTAACCATTCAGGCATTCGACCACGATGCCAGGCTCATCGGAGCGCAGGAGTGTATTGTACATGCCGGCAGCCTGCACCATGTTGCGCGGAACGCAGAGGTACATGCCACGGATGGAGTTGATGATCATGCCCATGGGCGAACCACTGTGCCAGATGCCTTCGAGCCTGTGGCCACGTGTGCGCACAATGAGCGGGCACTTCTGACCACCACGTGTGCGGTATTGCAGTGTGGCAACGTCATCGCTGAGTGGTTGTAAGCCGTAAAGAAGATAATCGAGGTATTGTATCTCGGCAATAGGACGGAGGCCACGCATTGCAAGCCCGATGCCCTGACCAATGATGCTGGCCTCGCGGATACCGGTATCGGTAATGCGCATTACGCCATACTTCTCCTGGAGGCCTGCAAAGCCCTGATTTACGTCGCCGATCTTTCCGAGGTCTTCACCGAAGGCAACGACAGCGGGGTTTGCAGTGAAGGTGTTGTCAAAGAATTTGTTGAGGACCTCGTAGCCATTAAGGTGCACCGGTTCGCCATCGTATTGCGCAGGTACCGCAGGCACTTTCATCGCGTTGTGACGCGACTGAGAATGCAGATGTGACGAGAATTTTTCGCGGTTGTCTGCAAGAATGTAGTTGTAGAAACTCTGCAGTTCGTTTGTGGCAGGTGTGCCATCTGCTGCAAGTGAAAGTACTTTGCTTACTGACTGTAACACATCTTTACGGATAGGCTCTTTGATGCGGCCCAGCTCTGCTACAATAGCAGTGATGCGGTCTGCATTGTAGCCTGCGTCTGCAAGCGTGTTGTTGCAGAGGCTGACTGCCTGATCGCGTTGTTCTTTGATAGGCGAGAGGAAGTTGTCCCATGCGCGTTGTTTCGCAGCACGTGCTTCTTCTTTGGCTTCTTCTTCTATTGAGTTCAGTTCGTCCTCGCCTGCAATTTTATTTTCGATCAGGAATTGCTTCATTTTGGATACACAGTCCCACTCTTTTTCCCATTCGAGGCGCTCCTTGCTTTTGTAACGCTCGTGCGATCCTGAGGTAGAGTGTCCCTGAGGTTGTGTAACCTCCTGTATGTGGAAGATAGCAGGTATGTGTGTTTCGCGAACGCGTTCTATGCCCTGTGTTATGGTTTGTACCAGGCCTGCATAGTCCCAGCCTTTAGCTGTATATATGTTGATGCCTCCTTTCTTCTCGTCCCACTGCATACCTGCGAGTGCTTCTGAGATGGAGTTTTTGGTTGTCTGGTAAGAACGGGGAACGGAAATGCCGTAACCGTCGTCCCAAATGAAGATGGCCATCGGCACCTGCAATACACCGGCAGCGTTCACACTTTCCCAAAAGAGGCCTTCGGATGTAGACGCGTCACCGATGGTGCAGAAGATAACCTCGTTGCCCTTGTTTGTGAAGTTCTCGAAGCCTGAATGCGTTTCTTCTACGTGGCGATAAACCTTGGATGCGTAAGCTAGTCCCAGGGCGCGAACCATCTGGCCGGCAGTGGGAGAGATGTCGCTGCTGGACTGCGGAGCATTCATCAGGTTCTTCCAGTCGCCATTATCGTCGAGCCAGCGTGTGCCATAGTGGCCGTTCATCATACGACCTGCGGTTGAAGGTTCGTTCTCGATATTGGGATCAGCGTATAGCTGGGCGAAGAAACGTTGTATGTCGCTCATGCCGGTTGCGAACATGAGGGTCTGATCGCGGTAGTAACCGCTGCGGATGTCGCCGGGCTTGAAGCATTTAGCCACAGCCACCTGAGCGAGTTCCTTACCATCGCCGAAAATGCCGAATTTAGCTTTGCCCGTCAGAACCTCGCGACGGCCCATAAGGCTGGCTTCGCGGCTGGCGACAACGAGGCGGTAGTCGTTTAAAGCTTCCATTTTGAATTCTTCAAAAGACATTCTTGATGACCTTGGTGAGGCAGCGATCAATGGCATAAATTATATTTTAATTAAAAACCTATTTAGTGTACAATACAGTCCAGACTGAAGAATATCGAAAATGCTTATCGGTCTCAGCCAGAGCATAAGGGACAAAGATAGCCTATGGGGGGGAAAATAGGAAAAAGTGTATACCCTGATGGTGAGGTAGGGTGGCGGTAGTCAAATATCTGTACCTTTGCACACCTTTTTGTGACGAGAGGTTTTTGAATTTATTTAATGTGATGAATAAGACGGTTGCTTTCCATACGTTAGGTTGTAAACTGAACTACTCTGAGACATCGGCATTGAGCCGTATGCTGGAGGTGGAGGGTTTTGTGAAAAAGGATTTTGACGAGAATGCAGACGTTTATGTCATCAATACGTGTTCGGTGACTGATAATGCCGATAAGGAATGCAGGCAGATAGTGCGCAAGATTCAGAGACGCGCGCCAGAAGCCATGGTTGTGGTGACGGGGTGTTATGCACAGTTGAAGCCGGAACAGATAGCTTCCATAGAGGGCGTGGACCTGGTTTTAGGCGCGGCTGAGAAATTCAACATCGCCAAGCATTTGAAGGAGATAGCTGAAGGTCCTGCTGACAGGGGAGGCGCCAAGATATGTTCCTGCGATATCGATGAAGTTTCAGGTTTTCATAGTTCCTTCTCGGTAAGTGACCGTACGAGGACCTTCCTTAAAGTGCAGGATGGCTGCGATTACAATTGTAGTTTTTGTACCATACCGTTGGCGCGCGGGCATAGCCGCAGTGACAGTATAGCCGGAGTGCTGGCGAATATCAATGAGCTTGCCGAAGCCGGAGTTAAGGAAGTTGTGTTGACCGGTATCAATCTGGGAGATTTCGGCAAGGGGGCAGACGGAGGAAAGACGAAGGAAGTAACGTTTTTTGATCTTGTAAAGGCAATTGACTCATCTGCGGCACCGGGAGTTGAACGGTTCAGGATTTCTTCTATAGAGCCTAACCTGCTTACTGACGAGATCATAGAGTTTGTTGCAACGTCGAGGCGGTTTATGCCTCATTTTCATATACCCTTACAAAGTGGAAACAACCACATCCTTGGCCAGATGCGTCGCCGGTACAAGCGCGAGCTTTATGCGGATAGGGTTGCGCTGATAAAAAAGTTGATGCCGCATAGTTGTATTGGTGTGGATGTAATTGTCGGATTTCCGGGCGAAACTGATGTTGAATTCCAAGATACATTTGAGTTTTTACATTCGTTGGATGTGTCTTATCTGCATGTGTTCACTTATTCTGAACGCACGGACACTCTTGCAGCCGAGATGGCGGGTGTTGTGCCGATGAATGTGAGGAATGAGCGTAACAAGATCCTTCGCAATCTATCGTACCAGAAGATGCAATATTTTACTGAACAGCAGCGAGGGCAGGTGCGACCTGTACTTTTTGAGCACGCCGAAAAGGGCGGCATGATGGAGGGGTACACAGATAATTACATCAGGGTACAGGTGCCGTATCAGGAAGGTATGGTAAATAAGATCATTGATCGTATGATTTGATTATTTTGTATTAACTACCAAGATCCGTAGCCTCCGTTTTGTATCACTATTGATATAATGTTGTGCTTTGGTATAAATTACACAACGTTGAACGGATGTATGCTGATATTGTCGCTGTTTTGGGCGACACCTGGTGAGATCTACGGTCCTACTTGGTTGTGAGGGGATTTTTTGTCTTTGTCATTTGTGTAGTTATGTGAATCAACGTTCCCAGACATGAAATGCTACTTTGTTTTTTCTGTTAACAAAAAAATGTTTTTTGTTTTATTTTGTTAGGTATCTCCCTAACGATTTATCCTTGCTTTGAAATGCGAATATTATTTATTGTTTTCACTACATAATTTCAGTAAATTATGTATTATAACAATTCTATTGTTTTGTGGGATTTGTCTGTCAAAGGGTGTTTTTCATAGAATGGAAATGATATATTTTATCATGAAGTATATAAAATTTAATTTTATAGCATCGGTAATTTGATAGTAAGTTTTATTTTGTTAAATTTGCTTCCAAACTGAATTTTTATAATAGCATTAAAACTAATCCAGGAAATACTGATACCAGACAACCATAGATAATTGAGGAAGAATGAGCATGCCTGAGTGGGGCTTTGCTTGTGATTCCGATGTTTGTTTTGTATAGCTATAGCCAAAACTTTGAAAATTAAATTTAAAAAACGACTGTTTTTATGAGAAAAATCTATCTGGCGCTATTACTTCTGACGACAGGAATGTTAATGACCGGTAAGACTTATGCACAGCCATCTATCACGTATTCGCCAATTCCGGCATCATGTGTGAGTGGTAATGTTGTAGTTAACGGTGTTACAATCTCTGACGCGACCGGAGTTCCTACCACAGGAGGATCTGTTCCGCGATTGTACGTCAAGAAAAATTCCGGATCATGGGTGTCAGCGCCCGGAACGCTTGCAAGTGGTACAGGCACCAGCGGTACCTGGGACTTCACAGTTACCTCGGCTGCACTGGGTGGATTGTTCGCATCAAACAACGTGTCGTATTTTATCGTTGCTGAGAACACAGCTTCTGCGATCTCAGCAGTTCCGTCTGCCGGTTTTTCTGCAACCAGCGTGAACACGATCACTACATTTCCAACATCACCAAACGTATACACGGTTTTGCCTCAGCCTTCTTTGGGAGGTTTGACAGCGACACCTAATAATATATGTGTAGGTCTTCCTTTCACACTTAATTCGGGCGTGGCATCGGGTACCGGAGGCATTGTGTCCTACAATTGGTCGGGACCGGATGGTTATTCAACCACCACTTCGACACCAACTGCCGCGCTGACCCCTACCACAACAGCAGCAACAGGCGTATATAGCCTGAATGTAACGTATCCTGGTCAGGGATGTACAAGCAACACACGAACTGCGTCTGTTACTGTAAATGGTGCGTTGCCGGCGATAACAGGTGGAGCAACGGTGTGTGTGGGTTCAACATCTAATTTTACTATCTCTACTACAGGAGGCGGTTGGTTCAGCAGTAATCCTTCGGTTGCAACTATTTCTTCGACAACAGGAGTTGCAACAGGAGTTGCCGCTGGTACTACGACGATATCTTACATAAAAGGTAATTGCTACGTTACCAGTATTCTGACGGTAGATCCATTACCTGCGCCGATCGCTGGTCCGTCGGCTGTGTGTGTGGGTAGCAGCATGACATTGACAAATGCTACAGCGGGTGGTAACTGGACAAGCAGTGTGCCTGCTGTTGCGTCTGTGACAGCTTTAGGTGGTGTTGTGTCGGGTATGACAAACGGAACTGCGGTTATCACGTACACCTTGCCAACAAGTTGCCGTAGAACTTACCCAGTGACTGTGAATGTTGTGCCTACAGCAATCACAGGTACATTAGTAGTTTGTGAGAGTGCAAGTACCAATCTTTCAAGCACCCCAAGCGGAGGTACATGGAGTAGCAGTAATACTGCTATTGCGACAGTTGGAACATTGTCGGGATCAGTAACAGGTGTATCACAGGGTACAGCAACCATAACTTATCTTATGGGAGGAGCAAGTGGCTGTCTTTCTACCGCTGTGGTTACGGTTAACCCATTGCCTTCTCCGATCACCGGACCTTCGACAACTTGTGTTGGTTTTACGTCGACATTGAGCTCTCTTACACCGGGTGGCGTATGGACAAGCGGTAATCCTGTTGTGGCGACTGTGTCGGGTGCTGGTGTTGTGTCAGGGGTTATAGCCGGTACAACTACAATATCATATACTCTGCCTACAGGATGCGCCAGGACTCATAGCGTTTTGATCAATGCAACACCAACAGCGATCCCTGTTCCACACAGTGTGTGTGTGGGCTCAAATGTGACTTTCTCAAGTTTGCCTACCGGTACATGGAGCAGTAGTGACGTAAGTGTAGCGTCAGTAGTATCGCCTGCGGGTGCAGTGACTGGTGTTTCGGTTGGTACCGCAATTATCAGTAATATACTTTCTACCGGTTGTTACCGCACAGCGGTTGTTACGGTTAATCCTGTGCCACCTGCGATTACAGGTGTACCTACAGTCTGCACCGGTGGAACAACATTGTTGAGCAATTCGGCAAGTGGTGGAGTTTGGTCTTCACCTTCAGTAGGTGTAGTAAATGTGAACCCATTGACGGGTCTGGTAACCGGTATATCGGCGGGAATTGTTGCTGTAAATTATTCTTTCGGTACCGGATGTAGTGCTACCATAACAGTAACAACCAATTCAACACCTTCAATAGGTGGTGCGACATCGGTATGTGAAGGAAGCGTGACATTACTTAGTAACTATTCTTTCCCGGGTGGTACATGGACAAGTAGCACCCCGGCTGTTGCAGCAATCGGTTCATCTTCAGGTTTGGTAAACAGCCTTACTGCAGGTACTACAACTATAAGCTACCTTTCAGCAGCAGGTTGTACTGCAACGCGGGTGTTGACTGTAAACGTCAACCCAGCGGCGATCACCGGTACACTTTCTTTATGTGTTAACTCTACTTCGGTACTTGCCAACGCGACTATCGGAGGTGTTTGGACATCATCATCACCTGCGATCGCAATGGTTAATGGTGTTACAGGTGTTGTTACGGGTGTTGCAGCAGGAACAGCGACAATAACCTACAAACTTGCATCGGGTTGCTATTCATTGGCTACCGTTACAGTAAATCCATTGCCGACGGCTATTACCGGAACAGCATCGGTATGTTTGGGCGCGAATACTACGCTTTCTTCATTGACCGGTGGCGGAGGATGGTCTACCAGCAACGCTGCTATTGCGTCAGTGAACCCAACGGGTGTTGTTACCGGTAACGCGATAGGCACTGCATTTATATATTATACATCTGCGGCAGGATGTGTTGCATCAAGAATTGTTACAGTAAATGCAGTTCCGGGTGCGATCGGCGGTTCACTGAATGCTTGTGCAGGAGCAGTGACTACTTATACAAATCCTTTCTTAGGTGGCATCTGGACGAGCAGCGATCCTCTTGTGGCATCAATAACTCCTTCGGGTAGTCTTGCAGGAATAGCAATCGGAACAACGAATATTACTTATACACTTCCGAATACATGTGCTGTTTCTGCAACAGTTACCGTTAACGCGGCACCGTTGCCAATTGGTGGTATCACCAATACATGTGTAGGTGGTACTTCTCTGCTTACAAACGCAACGCCAGGAGGAACATGGAACAGTAGCAATGTCGCAATCGCTTCTGTTGATGGTGTGACAGGTGTTGTTTCTGGAATTACAAATGGAACAGCTACTATCTCTTATACATTGGGTAACGGATGTAAATCATCTGCATTGTTCTCAGTGAATGTATTGCCAACACCGATCACAGGTACGAATGAGATCTGCCAGGGACAAACAACTTATCTGGTGTCAGCACCAGCCGGTGGAACGTGGAGCACAAGTGATCCTTTTGTTGCTGTAACAACAACAGGTCTTGTTACAGGTATGGGACCTGGTGTGGCAACGGTAACTTACTCATTGGGTACAGGCTGTATGAGGACAACAAACGTGACCGTTGATCCGCTTCCGGCGGCTATCACGGGTACACCGAATACATGTATAGGTTCGACAACTACTTTGTCAAGTGCGACTGCATCAGGAACATGGACAAGCAGCAATAGCGCAGTAGCTACCATTGATCCTATTACGGGTGTTGCAACCGGTATCGCTAACGGATCGATCACGATTACATATACACTTAGCACTGGATGTAAAGTAACGACAGGTTTCACGGTGAACCAGTTGCCAGCCATAGTAGGTGGTGTTGCTTCTACTTGCCAAGGTTATTCAACTACATTGACAAACTCAACGGTAGGTGGCACATGGTTGAGCAGCAATACAGGTGTTGCAATCGTTGGTACAGGTTCGGGAGTTGTTGTTGGTATCGCTCCGGGTACTTCTGAAATATCTTACGTGATGC
>JBIKSN010000330.1:0-3056 GCA_044348585.1 Flavipsychrobacter sp. | reverse complement strand
GTATCTCGATAACATCAACACTACCACAGCGTTCCTCTCTGCATCGGACAATAACCGTTTGCTTCCTTCAACAAAACAGCCGTTTACTTCCTGGTACAGCGATGATGCTTTGAATATCGCAAGCAACATCCCCAATGGCGGAACATACACCATGTTGCTCACCGATATGGCAGGCAGACTCATTATCCACTCGGAACTCTCTCTGAGTTCAGGCAAACAACGCAAGGCTATTCCGGCTGCCAACCTGGCATCAGGTTTGTACCTGCTCTCGATCCGCGGAGAAAATGAGGTATTTACGACCCGACTCGCGGTACAACATTGATACGCCATGTTCAATTTCCACCCTTGTTGGCAAAAAAGCTACCTTTGTAGCCGTTTTTGAAGCATGCACACTTTATCAGAAGAAAATTACCTCAAAGCTATCTACAACCTGGATAAGCAAGGTCTTACAAAGATCACACCTACGGCCATATCTGAATCGCTGGGTAACAATCCGGCATCAGTTGTTGATATGCTGAAGAAACTGGTTGATAAAAAACTGCTTCAGTACGAAAAAAGTAAGGGTGTAAAATTGACCCATACCGGGCAGAATGTGGCCATTTCCATCGTGCGCAAGCACAGGTTGTGGGAGGCATTTCTCCTCGAGAAACTCGGTTATGGCTGGGATGAAGTACACGACATTGCCGAGCAGCTTGAACACGTTTACCACCCCGAACTCGCCGACCGTCTCGATAAATACCTCGGCTTCCCGAAATACGACCCTCATGGCGACCCTATTCCGAAAGCGAACGGCGAAAGTGCGCTATCCTACAAGACCTTACTTGCCGAGATCGATGAAAACAAACAATGCCGTGTTGTGGCGGTGAAGGACACGAGCACACCTTTCCTGCAGTACCTCCGTAAGCTCAATATCGGTATCGGAACTTCTATTTCAGTTATTGAAAAGATCCCCTTCGATGGCTCACTCACCATCTCCATCAACAACGAACTGCAGCAGACCGTGTCACGTCTGTTTGCCGACAACCTGCTAGTCGAAGAATAACCACTACTTGTAAGTGACCATGTACTTTCTGATCCGTTCATACAGATCAGGATCTATGTCCTTGTTACGTTCATCGGCAAGATACTTCTCTATCGTTTGCCTGTCCGTCTGTATACTTCCGTTGTAATGTAGCAGCGACGGTGTATTACGCTGCACCGCATATCTCAGATATCGCAACTCCACATTTCCCGGCGCGGCCGCAATACTCTTCTCCAGTGCATCCCTGCCTGCATAGAAGTACTTCAGCTTTGTGTATGGGTTCCCAACATGATTACACATCATGATCTTCCCCACTGCCTTGTAGCCCGCTATCACTGACACTTGTACCTGATCGTCGGCAGTAAGCCCGCACAATTTCTTCGCCGCACCTTCATCCTTCACAGACTGGTAATAGAGTTCCCTGATGACGAGCAATTCCCTAGATTGGCAAAGCCCCGCCTTCGCGAATAAAAACGTGAACATTAAATAAACCAATATGTTCCTTTGAAACATCACTTCTTCTTTTCATCAGGAAAAACAAAACCATCCAGAAAGGCGTTCACCTTAGGCTCCGGGATCTCCTTATCCGTTATCACCATGGCCACTGCAATAAAACGCCCGTTGGTCCACCCCTTCACCTTTATGTTATTTCCCTTATCGTCCTTCCAATAGTCTACTATGCCCCTGGTCTGTTCGTTGCCGCGCAGCCGATGCCCTTTCCCATACCCTACTGCTGATGTTATCCCGAACGAACTTTTGAGATAGTCCAGATACTGAACCAAAACGCCTTCAGCCTCATCTGCTTTAGCAATAGCCTCCTTCATCCCCACACATATCACATCGTAGTACACATTCTCATGGGTACACTCAGCTACATATACCTTCGAAGAATCAGGACTCATAGAGAGTTCGAACTTCCCGGGATCGCAGAACATATACACCGAACAGCCTGTCTTCTCTATAGGGTATTTCTTCAGCGATTGTGCTGTCGCGGTAATGCCCGCAAACAGCAACAAAATGATCAGCAGCGACAGGCTGGATGATTGTCCAAATTCACTTCTCATGACTTTACAACAAATATCGGTTGATGATGAATGGGAAAATTGCAAGAGTTAGCTATAAAACACTTCTCACGGGCACGCTCATGAAGTGCAATAGCCAACGCCTCCTTGCTACCATCTGTAATTGTGATCGTAGGTTTAAGTATTACACCGGTAAATCTTCCCCCCTTACCCTCAAAACTATCTACCATCACACCCTCCGGTTTGTCCACATAATCTGTCACAATTACCCCCGCGTCGGCACACAGATGCAGGTACCACAGCATATGACACGAAGAGATCGCTGCTACGAGAAACTCCTCCGGATTGTACTTGCTGCTATCTCCTCTGAACGCCGGATCAGAAGAACACTGAAGGTCCTCCTTTCCCGCCGCCGAAAGCGTATGGCTGCGCTCGTACGCCTTAGCATCACTCGTACCGGTGCCATTGTTTCCGGTCCAGGTTATTTGTAGTTGATAATGATGTTCTCCGTGCATTGACATGTTGTTATGTAACTACAATAATACAAAACACCCCACCAATAAAATGATGTATTTGGGTACTCGCCCACATTCTATTTCCCTGAAAAAAAGAAGCCGCCAAATAAGGCGGCTTCACTGTCAATTATCTTTTTTAGTTGCTGCTAACGCAATAAGGTCACGTTGCCTGCTTTATTATATACTTTGCCCGTACTCGATACCGCACTCACCTCATACACATACACGCCCACCGGCTGCGGAACACCTTTGTATGTTCCGTCCCAGCCTGCACTACCCATCTGTGTCGATTCATATACCATCACGCCCCATCGGTCGAATATCCTGAAATACTTCAGTACCGCCTGACCACGCAGATGTGGCTTGAACAGATTATTCACAGAGCCCGGTGCAAATGCATTCGGTATCGTGATCACTGACTCATCTGCCAGGTTGATCTTGATCGAGTCGCGGCTGATACAGCCCCACTCCGTTTCGCCTGTCAACACATACTTTGTG
>JBIKSN010000329.1:0-3060 GCA_044348585.1 Flavipsychrobacter sp. | reverse complement strand
TTCACAATTTGTCTTGCGCTCGCGGGTGTTTTAATTCAGCCTGCAGCGTTTGCCCAGCGTAAATCAGATGAACAGCTCGTTCAGCAACTCAAAAATGATATTAGCTACCTGGCGTCTGATGCGCTCGAAGGCAGGCGCACGGGCACTCCCGGCGAACTGAAAGCGGCGGAATACATCGAAAAGCGTTACCAGCAAATGCGGGTAGCGCCTTATAAAAACTCCTACTTCCACTCCTTCCGCTTCACTTATGGAAAGGAAGTAGCACCAACCACGCGCGTTGTGATCAACGGAGTGGATGTAAAAACCAATGACAACTGCTTCCCTTTTCCGTTCAGTGCCAACAAAAAGGCCTCAGGAGATATTCTGCCCGATGTGATGGAGCAGGGAAGTGCATGGTTGATGCCCCTCTACGCCAGTCAGGAAGAGGCGGATAACCCACATTTCGACGCCGAAAAGGTTGCATTCGACAAGTGCCGTGAGGCGGCCAAACAAGGTGCCACTGCCGTTATTTTGTTCGACGGATATGGCAGCAAGTATGCCCCCACGTTCAACAGCCAGTCGATTTACGAGACAGTGACCGTGCCTGTTGTATTTATGGGAAATAAGGTGTGGAAGAAGCTTGTTGTAGACCGTCAGGCAAACAAAGGCGCTGTCACCGTATCACTGGATGTAGATATTACAAAAACCGAACGTAGCGGCAACAACCTTGCAGCCTATATCGACAACAACGCTCCTTATACGGTGGTGCTTGGTGCTCACTACGATCACCTTGGGTATGGCGAGGACCACAACAGCCTGCATGCCAATGCCGCCAAAGATCACCTGGTGCACCATGGCGCAGACGACAACGCCAGCGGCACTGCTGCCCTCTTAGAAATGGCAGGGCGCATCAAGGCCAATAAGAAGTTGCGCCGTTACAATTATCTCTTCGTCAATTTCTCCGGCGAGGAGCTGGGGCTATTCGGCTCTAAGGCATTCGTAAAGCAAGAGGGCCTTGACAGCAACAAAATAGCCTACATGCTGAACATGGACATGGTGGGCCGCCTCAATGACAGCACGCATGCACTCACTGTTGGTGGCGTGGGCACATCGCCGTCATGGTCAGATGTGGTGGCAATGGCAGGTTCCGATTTTAAAGTGGTTATAGATAGCGCCGGTGTGGGCCCTTCAGATCATACCAGCTTTTATAATGCAGGTATCCCGGTGCTCTTTTTCTTCACCGGCACGCACAAAGATTATCACAAGCCATCAGACCGGCCAGAGGCTATCAACTATCAGGGCGAGGTGGACGTGCTGAAGTATGTGACACGCGTAGTAGAGAAAATGGATAAAGAGCAGAAGCCCCGTTACCTCGTCACAAAGCAGGCAAGTGTAGGAAAATCCAGGTTCAAGGTCTCTATGGGTATCATGCCCGACTACACCTTCGATGGTGGAGGTGTGAAAGTGGATGGTGTTACCGATAACAAGCCGGCAGCGCGTGCCGGCGTTAAGGTAGGTGACATAGTGATTCAGTTGGGCGATAACAAGATCTCAGGTATGCAAAGCTACATGGAGGCATTGGGTAAGTTCGGCGCAGGCGACAAAACCCAGGTAACCGTGAAGCGCGACGGTAAAGAGGTTGTGTTGCCTTTGGAATTCGCAAAATGATCTTGATTGTAAGATAGTTGCAGTAAAGGCGACCGATCGGTCGCCTTTATTATTTCGCCACGAACAGACACAAAAAAATAAACCACCCGCAGAGCGAGTGGTTTTATTTTCTTTTGCTTTAAGAACTAATTACTTAGTTGCAGGAGCAGCAGGTGCAGCTTCAGCAGCTGGTGCAGCAGCAGCAGCAGAGTCAGCAGCAGGAGCTGGTGCAGCTTCAGGAGCAGGTGCAGCTTCAGCAGCAGGTGCTTCAGTTGTTGCAGGAGCTTCAGTTGCAGCTTCGTTGCTAGAGCTACCGCATGATGCAACGAACAGACCCATTGTAAGAGCGAATACGCTCAGCTTTACTAATTTCATAACTTTTGTTTTTTAGATGGTTATGCATGTTTATACGGGTTTGGGAAAAAGGTAACCCCTGTTTTTCTGATATTTTTAAAAATATCTTTAATAATATTGAAAATCAATCAGTTGTGTTGTAAAATTATTTTCAGAAAAACCGGTTACCCGGCCTCGTTCCTGTGTCCACCCAGTGATTCCGGGATGCGTTGATACCCTTTTTAGGCCATTTGCGGCTATTGTCACGATACATACACTTACTTTTGCACCATGAATCTTAATGCTCCGGCTCAGATCGCCAATTATATAGGTGGTGCACTCGTTGCTCCCGTTGGTGGCAGGTACATACCAAATATAAATCCGGCCACAGGTGAAACCTACAGTCAGACCCCCGACAGCGACCTGCAGGATGTGGAGGCGGCGGTAGCTGCAGCGAAGGCCGCATTCCCGGCATGGAGTGTCACTCCGGCCGAGGAGCGTTTCCGTTTATTGAACCGCATTGCCGAACTCATCGATGCAAACCTGGACACATTGGCGCTTGCCGAGACCAATGACAATGGCAAGCCGCTCTGGCTCAGCAAAAAGGTAGATATTCCGCGTGCCTCCAGCAATTTCAGATTTTTCGCTACCGGCATCATGCATTTCAGCACCGATAGTCATAATATGGAAGACAAGGCCATCAATTATACCCTGCGGCAGCCCGTAGGTATAGTAGGTTGCATCTCTCCGTGGAATCTGCCGCTCTATCTATTTACATGGAAGATAGCCCCCGCTTTGGCTGCCGGCAATTGTGTGGTGGCAAAACCAAGCGAGGTTACACCCATGACTGCCTACCTGCTCAGTATCATATGTCAGGAGGCCGGTCTGCCCGCCGGTGTGCTAAATATTTTGCACGGCACAGGGCCTGGTTGCGGATCGGCAATGGTAGCCCATCCGTCTATAAAGGCGATCTCATTTACCGGCAGCACACGTGCAGGTCGCGATATAGCTGCAACCGCGGCACCCATGTTCAAGAAAATATCTCTGGAGCTGGGCGGTAAAAACCCCAACATCATTTTTGCCGATTGCGATTGGGACAAG
>JBIKSN010000327.1:0-3065 GCA_044348585.1 Flavipsychrobacter sp. | reverse complement strand
GCTATACACGCCAAGTCGAAGTCGCCTGATGTACAAGCAATCTCACGGCCAGTCACACGCAGCAAACCGGAGATGAAGGAGTCCAAACCCGAGCTTAGTTGGTCAAGGTGCCCCAAGTTGGCGACGGTGCGCTGCTTGGGCGCACCAGAGGCATTGCGAAACGCCTCGACCGAATTGACGTAGCGACGCGGACCTGAGGAAGTGACCCTTCATGAACATGCCTCTACGTTATCAAACACCTAATGAGTAACAAAGACAGTAAAAACTCGAACAAACGTGTCATTACAAGAAAATCTGAAGAACGACCTCAAAAATCACGTAAGTGATTGATTTATAAAACGGGGCTGGGCGGGAAGTAGTGAAATCCGGAATTAACTGTCGAACTCGGGCGCAATGGCTCGTATAAGCCGAAAACGGATTGGACTCTATGTGGCGAAAAGTGACAGGGAAAAATCGGGATTTGGTGTCGAACTCGGGTGGACACCGATTTAGTGTCTATTTGTCGAGAATTTTTAAATGGACACGTATCTGTTAGAACAAGCGGGCGTCGAAAAGCAAAATGGGACAGCCGGACGCTTATCAATAAATTAACTTTCTGCATGAGTGATAGGGGTATAACCAAAATTGTGCTGGAAATAATTTTGAAAATATTCAATTGTCCGTTCTTCGACACAATTATTTCGTGCAAACTTAAAAGCACGATCTGCACATAATTGAAAATGTGTAGGATTGTCCAGAAATGACTCCAAACATTCTCTAAGAGCATTCTCTTCACCTGTTGGGAATAACATAGCAGTATCATCTTGACGAAGGTAGTCGTGTAAACCAATCGAATCAGTGGCGATTACCGGTACTCCCAAATGCATCGCCATCACGGCAGTGACATGCCCGCAAGGCACTTCAGAGCCGGTTAAAGGAAGAACCATTGCATCCGCATGAGCAACCAAAGCGGCAGCAAATTCGAAAGGAACATTCTGATGTATGGTCACGTTGTATGGAATTTTTAAATTCACCAAATTCTCCGGATAAGCTACCAAATGAAGGCGACATTGGGGTAATTGAGACATGACATTCATCAACACTCGATAATCTCGGCCCTGTGAACCGACTGCGCAAATGTAGTGTGAATCTTGAACAGGTTTTAACAATTGAGACTTTTTAAATGGTTCCACGGCCCAGTGAAGGACGTCAATTCGTTTTGGATCAAGATCAAATACACGCGAATAAAGCTGTTTCTCCATCGAGGAAAATACCGTGAAGCGATCAATCGATTGAAAGGCCTTTGCCATTATTGCCTGGCGGCGAGGGGATGGAAGTTCTGTGAAGTTAAATGAAAAGGCCAAATGAGGTATTTTTTTAAGTCTACCAAAGGCAAGAGTCGCGGCATAGAAGGCAGGTCGAGGCCCATGAGATACGAGTAATGATGTTTCATTAGTTGTGTAAGATAAAGCTGACCATGCAGCTCGTAAACGCTTTAAAGTAGCACTTGCTGGTAATTTTCCCATACCAGGCCAAGCCTGTGTTGAAGCGTGTTCCCATCGTAATCGACGATCATTAAATTTTTTTTCCAGCCAATTCCAATTGCACGGTAATTCGCTGTGATTGATTACCTTCATAAATACATCCTTTGAAAATTTTAGAAAAATAGAAATCGATATAAAAATTGTAGATTATTGCCGCATCGGCCAATCTTCGTAACTTGCGTCTGTGCAGTTACTGGAAAACAAGTAGTTTAAGTACATTGAAATCGAGCAGCACTTTCAGTCTCTTACGCATGATCAATTACACATTTTTTGCAAGCGAGATAGTATGCGAGCAAAGGCTGAGAACTCAACCATTTTTTGGTGATCCTGCGGCACTACTGCAGCTTAGGTGAAATCAAACCATCACGTTTCTAAAGGTTTTCTTTTCTAAAGGTTTATTGGTCAATTGAGTCGCATTTTCTGTTACTTCAAACGGTCTATTTTTGATGCTTTCACCCCAACCCAATAATAGAAAAAGCATGGGTTCTGTTTGTGATCCCATGTATACCGTTGAAAATGAAATGAAAGAAACAAGATAAACCCCGCTGAATGTGAAACCGATTGGAGTTTGCCCCACAGGTGTTTTGAGTCCAAATTTTATTTGCGAGATCATAGCGTAAATGAAGATGATCACAAAGCAAGCGGGCGCAAAAACACCGTGTTGTAGGGCCATCAGAAAAAATGCATTATCAACTGATTCCATACCGGGAACCTTTGGGACAGTAGTCAAACCCCATCCTGTGTAATATTTTTCTTCAAGAAATCCGTTGTATTTTTCCAGCATGACAGATCTGTACAGCATGGTTTGGGCCTCTCCGCTCAATACCTCACCTTCGTCAACAGTAGTGTAAGCTTCTAATGCTATTTTTCCCAAGCTACCTCCAACCACAAACCCAGCCATAATAAGCAAAAGCCAGAGTTTACGATTCTTGAAATTACCTGCGGCTGTTAATGCCGCGCCAGCAATGCCACCAATCCATGGGCCTCGGGATATAGTCATCAGAGACATTAAAATGAGTACAATTGAAATGCGATACTTGAATGGTATGGGTACAAAACGAGTGAGTTTATCCATGATACCCAAAACCCCAGTTTGTGGCTTATCCCACTCTCCAATCCAACACAACCAGCGATGGAGTCTGTAAATGGTAATGACCATAATACAAGCCAAAATTGGGTGTTCAAATGTGCCGGCAGTACGCGCCATTCCCCATCGAATAGAGACAGCACTGAATGAGTTCGGGAAAAACCCTGAAAATATTTTGTAGGCGGGACTTACCCAAAACTTAGCTTCGTATAAAAACATGGGAAACATGAACATGAAAAACAACACAAGTATTTTGGCTGTTGCAATGTCCATGCGTCTGCTGTCGATCAGGTATTTCCCAATCATGTAGGGGCCAATTAGAGTGGATAGCAGATAAAAAAGATAATTTTGAGCATCTGAGTACCCGCGGCCTAGGAAATCGTTGATAACTCTGATAGTGACATAGGTAGTCAATAGAATCTCCATTCTGCCGAATTCGAATCGATCCTTGTAAT
>JBIKSN010000326.1:0-3078 GCA_044348585.1 Flavipsychrobacter sp. | reverse complement strand
ACACAGGCTTTCAATGAGCCGGGCTGGGTAAAGCTGACGATGACCGCCACAGGTAACAATACAGGCGACAACAGCGTGACGTGGGACAAGGCATGCTTTGTAGCCGACAACACCGGCACCAACGCGGTGGGGTACTTTCAGGAGTTCAATCCGGAGGGGGATGTGAACAAGTGGCCTAGTTTCAATTACTACAATAATGAGTTCAAGTGGCAGGCAGATGATCATGGTGTGTGGGATAATCATTGTATCATGTATAAGGGTTATGACGAACGCTTGAGCGCCACAACCGCACCCATAACCGGCACGCCGAAGGGTGACTTTGATGACTTCTTCACAGTACCTTTTGACCTGACGGGCTATGCGGGCGGGCCGTGCAATCTGAACTTCCACTACTCGGGCGCTTCACGATCCAGCAGTACGGCAAGCATCACCGATACTTTGTTGGTGGACTACACCATTAATAAAGGTGCGACATGGGTGAATCTGGCTAAACTGTCGAAGGGATCACTTTGCAACAAAGGGGCTTTATCTACTCCATATGTGCCGACCTCTATAATGGACTGGGCACCGAAGACGCTTCCATTGCCTGCCGCGGCCATCACCAACTATACCACTTTCAGGTTCAGGTATGTACCGGGTGTATCGGCCAACGGTGTATCGAGCAGCGGCAATAACTTTTACCTGGACCGTGTGAACCTTGGGCCTTGGGCTGCCGAGGCAAGCATTGTGAACAATGAAAAGAACACAGTGACTGTGGTGCCCAATCCGACGCAAGGTGACGCCTATGTGCTGGTGAACGATGCCTATAACACCAAGGCTGAAATAACCGTTACGGACATTACCGGGAAGGTGGTGTATACGACGGTGGCCCCGATAGCGGGTAACCACGCAAGAGTGTTGATACCGGCGGGTGTGCTGCAGACAAGCGGCATTTACCTGGTACATACGCTGACGGGCAATCAGGCTGATACCCGTAAACTGGTTGTTTATTAGTGGATGCCGATATGTGCAGTTGTTTTTTCATTTTCATAATAGTAACACAATTATCTTTGTAGAAACGCGTAAACAGGATTATGGAGCCAAATTTCGGAGCGTCGACGAGCATTGTATCTCTGCGTCAGGTGAACATTTACCAGGGCAATAGTCTGGTATTGAATAATGTGAATCTGGAGGTGGATAAGGGAGAGTTCATGTATCTGATCGGTAAGACGGGTACGGGTAAGTCGAGCTTGTTGAAGACGTTGTATGGTGATCTGTACCTGAAGGAGGGCGAGGGCACGGTAGCGGGTTTTAATCTGAAAGAACTGACATGGAAGAAGATACCGTTGCTGCGCAGGAATCTGGGTATTGTGTTTCAGGATTTCAGGTTGCTGACGGACAGGGACGTGTATGATAATCTGGAGTTTGTGCTGAAGGCGACAGGCTGGAAGGACAAGGTGATGATGCGGGAGAAGATAGAGAATGTGCTGGCGAAGGTTGGGCTGAAGAACAAGGGTAGCAAGATGCCGTATGAGATGTCGGGCGGGGAGCAGCAGCGTGTAGATATAGCGCGTGCACTGCTGAACAACCCGGCGCTGATACTTGCCGACGAACCAACGGGAAACCTGGACCCGGATACCACTGATGAGATCATGCAGTTGCTGTTCAATATATGCAGGGACGAGCAGACGGCGTTCATCATGGCCACGCACGATTATGGTATCATACAGAAGTATCCGGCACGTGTGGTGCGCGTGGAACATGGGCAGGTAAAAGAAATATCGGCTGCCGGTGTGTAACCTTCATTGGTGTTTGTCTGAAACTGAGTAGAAGCATATGAGTCGTTTTATTTCGTTCCTTTTTATAATTGTTATCGCATTTACTGCCTGCAAGAAAAAGCAGGAGAATATACTTGCCTCCATAAGGCAGACCCGCACTGAGGTAGATGCCAAGCTGAAGGACTATACCTACAGAAGGGTTGATGACATGGTGACGGAAGGGCAGGGTGTGATATCGGGTTACTTCAGGGATGATGAGGCCAAGAAGATCATTACCGAGCGCTATGTGAAAGACAGGCGCACGTTCACAGAATACTATTTTGACGATGGTATGCTGATCTATGTGGTGACACAGGATTTCATTTATAACAAGCCGAACACCTATACCGAAGAGGTGGCGCGCTTTCAGAACGACACGGAGTGGTATGATGATACAAAGACGAAGCTGGAGATCAATAAGTATTACTTCAGCGACAATAAGCTGATCAAATGGACGGGGCCATCGACTGCTGATGTGGCAGTGAATGGTACTGATTTTGCTCAGCAGGAGCCTATGATACTGGCGCGAGCTGTGCTGGCGCTGAAGCATCTGAAGGAGGAGGAGTGATCTTAAGTTCTCTCCAGTTTTTTACAGGGCTATTGGCGTGGGGTTCTGTAGTTTTTCCGGTAAATTTTATTTGTGTGTTTTTCGGTGAAAGCCGTTGATCATCAATGGAAGCGTGGGAAGTTGGCTGCAATTTGCTTCTCAAAACCTGCGCACTACTTCCCACTGGTGTGTCGGGGTGGGAAGGAAGCGGTATGGTATCAGCGGGTTGGTTTTGCTGCACTTCACCGGCAATTTCTTCTTTTATAATTTGTTGCGATGGTTGTTCGGCCGGCGGTTGTTCGTCGAAGGGGTGGGGGATGCCAAATCGTTTGTATGCTTCTACAACATCTGGGTCGCTGAGGTATTCTTCCTGACGATCGAGCTGCTTCTCTGTGATGTCTTCTTCGGTCACCGGGATCCTGCCCATTGTATTGAATTTATCGGGTTGGATGTGTTGGGTATATACTGAGGCGCGTGCTGATATAAATTCATCAATGTAAGGATGAATGGTTTGTGCGAGTTCGGGGTTGCGCTGCGAGACCATTTCCATAAAGTAGCCAAAGAGTTCCATGTTCTCGTTGAGAGTGCAACGGTTCTGCAATTTTTTCGCTGTGATGGTGAGTTTGTGCAATGCTTCTACCTCTTTGAATGTGACGGGATTTGTGAGGCGGCTCTCGGACAGGTAACTCTCGGTAAGGTGTCCGATAATATGATAACAGTTCTCTGCCAGCATGG
>JBIKSN010000325.1:0-3084 GCA_044348585.1 Flavipsychrobacter sp. | reverse complement strand
CTTCTTTTATGTTGCGGTCGCTTGCGCGCAATGCCATTTCTTTACTGCCACCACCACCCGGTATCAGGCCAACGCCCACTTCCACCAGGCCTATATAACTCTCTGCAGCAGCCTGCACCGCATCGGCATGCAGGCACATCTCGCAGCCACCACCCAGCGTCATGCCGTGTGGCGCCACTACTACCGGTATGCTGCTGTACCGCAGCCGCATTGTTGCCGACTGAAACATTCTTATGGCCAGATCCAACTCGTCATACTCCTGCTCTACGGCATACATAAAAATGAGGCCCACGTTGGCACCCGCGCTGAAGTTGGCTCCGCTATTGGCTATCACTAGGCCTTTCGATCTTTCTTCTGCCATGTTCACGGCGCGCATGGTGGCCTCCAGCACCTCGCCGCCTATGGTATTCATTTTGGTGTTCCAACTGAGCGCAAGTACATCATCGCCTATGTCTGTGATGCGGCAGGTGGCGTTCTTCCACATTACTTTGTCGCTCAGTTGCTCCAGTAGTATAAATGTATCAGCGCCGGGTATTGTCTTGTACACCCTCGTGGCTATGTCGTAATACTGACGTTGCCCGTTCTGTGTGCGGTAGAAAGTCTTGCAGCCGGCAGCTATCATTTCATCTACCCAGGGAGCTATGGCCATACCTGCGGCCTTCATTTTGTCGGCTACCTTTTGCACACCCAGCGCGTCCCAGCTTTCGAACGCGCCTATCTCCCAGCCAAAACCGGCTTTCAGTGCATCATCAATCTTGTACAGTTCATCGCTTATCTCAGGTATGCGGTTTGATATGTATGCAAACAAGAGGTGGTGGAATTTCTTGTAAAACTCACCTGCTTTGTCGGCTCCGCTATACAAAGCTTTCAATCTTTGTGCAAGGTCCTCTATCGGCTTTGCAGCATCTATAGTGGCGAACTTGTTTTTCACTTTCGGCCTGTACTCCATGGTGGCCAGGTCCAGCGTCAGTATCTGCTTCTCGCCATTGGCACCCTTTTCTTTTTTGTAAAAGCCCTGACCGGTTTTGTCGCCCAGCCACTTGTTGGCAAGCATGGTCTCTACAAAGGCGGGGATGGCAAAAATTTCTTTCGCTTCGTCGTGGGGCACATTGGCAGGCAGCGCCTTTGCTACCAATGCCAGGGTATCCAAACCCACTACATCGCCGGTGCGGAATGTGGCCGACTTTGGCCTGCCCATCACCGGACCTGTAAGCGCGTCAATGTCGTCGACAGATAGTCCCAGTTCCTGCATTACCTTGAACACAGCCATAAACCCGAACACACCCACCCGGTTGGCAATGAACGCGGGTGTGTCCTTGCACAACACGGTTGTCTTGCCCAGAAAGCGGCTGCCATAGTCGGCAAGCATGTCTAATACTTCCTGCTTTGTATCGGGCCCCGGAATTATCTCGAGCAAGCGCAGGTATCGTGGCGGATTGAAGAAGTGTGTACCGCAAAAGTGTTGTCTGAAATCTTCGCTACGGCCTTCACTCATCAGTCTGATGGGGATGCCGGAAGTGTTGGTTGTGACCAGTGTGCCGGGTTTCCGGTATTTCTCTACTTCGGCAAAGAGTTGCTGCTTCACCTCCAGGCGCTCCACTACTACTTCTATGATCCAGTCGCAGGATGCGATCTGTTTCAGATCGTCGGTTACGTTTCCGGTGGTTACATTGCGTGCTACTTCCTTTGTATATAAGGCCGAGGGTTTACTCTTCAGTGTGGCCTGCACGGCATCGTTCACTATGCGGTTGCGTACGGCTTTGTTGTCGAGCGTCAATCCCTTAGCAACTTCGGCATCAGTGAGGGCACCAGGCACAATATCAAGCAGCAACACCTGGACCCCTATGCCTGCAAAATGGCATGCTATCCTCGACCCCATGACGCCGCTGCCAATTACCGCTACCTTACGAATACTCCTGTTCATAATGACGATGTTGATACAGAGTGTAAGTTACGCCATTCTACCCGTCGGGAACCTGACCATGCGCAGAAATAACAAACCCTTGCAGTTATGGCTGCAAGGGTTTGTCCCACTATCAGAGTTAGGTACTATTCACCGTTCTTTTTTGCTTTATCAGCAGTCTTGTTTGATACGTCATACTTGCCAAAACCGACAGAAAAACCAATACCCATTAAAAAATAGATACCGGAACTTCCGATTGCAGTGTTGAGCATCGCACCCGGGCGCTGACCCACCTCCGCGTTAAACTGCGTGAAGTGCCCGCGGGGCTTGCGCATGCCATAGCCAAGTCTCCAGCCAATATTTTTGATGCTTCCCGGATTCGCAGCAATTTGCCACTGTTCTCCTTTTATGTCCACAACATTAGAGAGTGTAGTACTTACCGGCAATACAACGTCAGCATAAAAGTCAGATACAACAGCATTTTTCCTGCGGCTGGCATCATCTAACAGGATGATCGTATTGACAACCTTGCGGAAATGGGCACCCGCAAAAAGCGCTCGTGTGTATGCCATACCCGACACCACTTCGTGTGTACCCGCGGGTTGCCTCACATTCGGGTTCATAACAGGATATATAGATGGATCGTACTGGTCCAGAATTGGCACCTGGTAGTTTCCGTCGGCCGACTTGTAGTAGTACATATCGCGTGAATCCTGGTCTATATCCAAAGGCCTTCTCATGGACAGATACCCTGCTCTGACACCAAGCATTTTAGTAACCTTTGATGGCACATTTACATAATAGTGTACATCTACACGGCTGCCACGCGAGATGCGCGTGGTCACCTTCACATCAGTATTCTTGGTTCTGTTCAGCGGGAAAAAGACGCCGCCAACTTCAGTTCTCAAAGAGGCTTTTACGCCCTCAACCGCCGCTGGCGCATTGGTAAAGTCATCGATAATGGTCCCTCCGTCTATCCATGTCTTACTTACCTTTCCCCAGACCATAGCCTTATCGTGAAACTGCGATTCCACACGCAGGGCACTCGCCAGTCCGACACCGCCAATACCGAACATTATAGGATCTATTATCACAGCGGTCTTCTTAAAGACCGGATTGGCATTAACGATAGAATAGAATGTCTTGGGGGTCTTGTCCTCGGTATTCGACTTGGAGTTTCC
>JBIKSN010000408.1:0-3084 GCA_044348585.1 Flavipsychrobacter sp. | reverse complement strand
CCATTGGGTTGCTGTAGTCTAATGGATAACTTGTTCAAGGATGATAAGGGGGTTGGCGCATAGATACGCTGACACTTCATGTGCTTGGGTATAAGAGAAGTAAATCCAAGAGATTCTGTCTTATCTGTCCAATTCGAGTCGTATTGTAAGATGCCAAATGCATTGTCCATTGTCGAGCTTGTTCCGTAAGTATTTGTATCTAGTTCACTGATATTCAAGGTAATAAACGGATAACTGTAGACATTTGTCATATATTGACTATCATATCTACAGACTGCGTTTGTTAGTAAGGTATTTTTAGCATCCATTAATTCAAGGTTTGCCTGTCCAAGATTAGCAGCAAGAACTGGTGCTACTGAAACTCCTGCGTTAACACTTGTAACACCAATGGTGTAAGCGTGTACTAGAGTTTGAAGGAGATCTGGTTGATTTGTAGAGGTTACCTTTCTGATAACCATACCAGTATTCTCAATTGGTATAATAGCCTTCACAAACTCAATGCGCACAATATTCTTAAAACGATTTGCAGCCTTGGGCATCATATTCACGCCAACCGGTGAACTATTTGAATTCAAGTTCACTGAGAAATTAAAGCGACTTTCATTATTGTTGAAATCAGTTTCCCAGTTTCTATCAGCACTGTAGACTGATAAATTATATTCCTTCTCAACATAACTCTGTATGTCTTCTTGCTTTATTATCATATCCTGTTGTAAGGGACCTCTTGGTGCTACATTAGGGCCGGAGCGAGCAAGAGTTGGATTTCCATCTCCACGACCAGGTAGCTCTCTCTGATTTGAACCAGCTACAACCATATCAAGAGGTTTATCGAACATGGCTCTAGGGTCAGGTCTGTCCTGTGCCTGCTCTAAATACAGAGGCTGAAGAGCAGAATTAGCTCTCTTTGCCAACTGCTCTTCAGCCTGAGCACTTGTTTCCATATTACGACGCTTCTTTGCTTCCTCAAAAAGAGAAAGTGCACTTACTGAGTCATCCTCCTTAATAATCATAGGCTGAACATAGTCAGGAATAGCAGGTCGGGGAGCCTCCATTGTGCGCTGACGGTCAACTTGTAGCTGGTCATATCTCTGAGATGTCTCTTGAAAGGTGTTGGCTGGAGCCTGTGCTACTGCATTCTGTCTCTGGAGGTAATCATTGAAGTCAGAAGAAGTAACAGATAACACTTCCTTGTTCAAGGTTTGAACAGGTAAGTTTGAATTCGTAGTAAATACTTCACTCATATAATGCTCTAAACCACGTTCAAGGCGTGACGTTTGCTTGTCATTTAATTGTGTTCCAAGTCTCTGCTGAAAGTTCTTTGACAACATTCCATAAAGCATTGCCTCATTCTGTTCACTGAAAAAGACACGTCTTGTTTGTTGTGCGCGTGGATCCATGTCGCTCTACTCATACCATGAGAAGAGGATAGATGGAATTTACCGTATAATTAATCAGATTCTGAAAATAGCCATTTTCTCAACTCTATCATTTCACTGTCCTTTGGAGCACGCTTACAAAATTTCTTGAAATCATCTCCTTCCAACATACGGATTAAGAAATACAAGGAATACATTCCACATTCAGTATCTCCAAACTGAAATCTGTGGGCGTTGTAAGATAGTTTCATTTCCTTATCTTGTAATGTGAGAGACCTCATAAATCTCGCAATCTGTGGCGGAGGCTTCATTCCGTATGAATCGAAGTAGTATGTCTTGTGACCCGGAATGTCTGTGAAACTCGCAATCCAGTGGCTACCGCCTTTATTACTAGGATCCAAGTTGTAAACAAATCCAAGATGTGTCTTACCCCTCTTTAATAAATCTGCCAAGTTCAATTTACATATATCCTCATTCAAGCACTTATTTTGAGCAGCAGCCTCCACATTATATGGATCTGGTGCAGCAAAGTCGATGGGATTAGCTCCATAGAATTTGAAATGAGGATAGGTATCCTCATATTGTTTCATGACATCCGCTATGTTATTACTATCTAACCACTGGTCTGGGTCTGATTTCCATTCCTTGGGCATTTTAGGTCTGTAGTAACGCCTCAAGAGATACTTCTTCTTACCTGGGTCAATAGGAGCCTTTTCAATGAGACATCGCTCTGTCTTACATCTGGCCTTTCGTGTTAGCCATTTTCTAATCTGAGATTTATCTTGAATATTTGATGGGACAGCATAGGCGCGAGATAGTTCATATAGACGTTCGTCAGACAAGCATTCATCGTATTTGCCCTTGAGGCGTGGATGACAGACCTTTGGTCCCGGTTCAATCACCCGTTTCTTTCTTGTTTTACTGTTCACTGGCATACGCCTCTACTCTAGAGTGGAAAAGTTACCCTCATTGTAGATAGAATGGAAGATACGTGTTCACCTGGAAAAAATAAGTCATTACAGACACACAGAATTTATTCAATTATTATGCCATCTGCTTTAGCAATTTTAATCCTAGAAGCAGTCTACATAATTGGAAGTATTCCTGGAAACCTTGGCTCTGCCTTAACGATTAAAGGTGCCTTACCACCGATTCCTTCGGCACCAATGGGGCCAAAGTAATTCAATAGCTTTATAGTAGAAGATGGATTCACGTGCCACAATGGTTACAGTGTTGGGTGCCCTAGAAATTGGCTTAATTGTAGCAGTCTGCTACTTCTTATCAGCCATGGTTGGAACAAAGGATACAGGGAATGACCTAGCGAAGACAGTTATTCCCGTAACTGGTTCAATTGGTGGTATTGTTATGGTGCATACTCTTTTGTGGTACTTATATTTCACATATGACCCTATGTCAATGAACTTATACTTTTTGGTTAGTGGATCAATGTCATTAATCGTATCACTAATTGCCTTATCTATAAGTCTAGTCTCTCGCTCTTAAGAAGGTCACTATTCTTAATATTGTGGAGCTGTAAGATATGATGCTGAATTCTTGATTTTCCTGTCCAGATGTCGTCTTCCGACATTTGTAGAGAAACCCCCTGAATCTTAACAACTGCACTAATCATGTCCCCCGGCTTTACAGTTTTATCTGAAAATATTGATGGCATGTAGTCATTATAGAAACTCAACTGCTCAGGTTTATC
>JBIKSN010000069.1:0-12563 GCA_044348585.1 Flavipsychrobacter sp. | reverse complement strand
TTTTAGCGGAGTCCGATCATTTCCCGGGCTGAAACGCTTCGGCGCATCACTGAATGCAAATTGCTGCTTGTGGCAGGATGCGCAGGAAAGATCGCTATCCCTGCTGAGAATAGGGTCTTAGAACAGATGCCGCCCCAGGTCTACGCCTGCTTCGGTTATAGCATGACCCGGTTTGGGCATTTCAGGGAAATATCTCAGGTAGGGAAATCTATATTCTCTTCCAGATCTATGCCTGATAAATCCCGAACATATGACCACCAGTAGGATAAAAATGACCAGGTACTTTGTCATTTTCATTCTATTTATGCAGCGTGATAGGATAAGTTCCTGAGTACAGGTTTGTTTTCACCTTTACAAAATAGGTGCCGGGAGGTTGGTCGCTTATATCGACCCAGAATTTTGGAGGGCACTGCCTGTATTCCTTTACAACTTTACCAACGGAATTAATGACATAGAGCGTTTCGATAATATGGTACTGCTGTACTGCAGGCGCTTCAATGTTCACGATGCCGGTGGTGGCAGTAGGGAAGACATTAATGCTATTGTTGTGCGTGGGATCTTTTGCAATAGTGTGTGCATAGGTAATATTCACTCTGAAATTGTCCATCATCCAGCCGTCCTTCATGCTGTCCACGCTGTCAGATTTCAGAGAAAATCTGAACATGATCGAATCGGTTGAGGCTAAGTAGGAAAAATGGAAGCAAAGCCAGACATCTTTCCAGGCAGTGTCGGTACCGCTGAAGGCATATTCACCTGACGTTAGCGTGTCTTTGTTGGAGGTGTCAAATCCATAGTAGCTGTAGACGTAGGGGTTGTTAAATACGTTTTTCCATGTCTTTCCTGTGTCCAGTGAATACTCTACGATCCCGCCGTCGTGTTTCTTGTCAAGATCGAGGCGCTGCAACCATCTCAGAGCCATTATGCCATATCCCCATGCCGGATGTTGCAGCGAAATGGTGAAACGCGATGAGTCGTTTGTTCTATAGGGGTTAACAGTATCTGTTACGATCACATTGGGGTAGGTTGCAGCACTGGTGAATTTCGTTTTTTGGGGCTTCCCTATCTGCCAGGTATGGGCGCTCGCAGTGTCAATTTTTATAATGAGAGAGTTGGTGGCAATGGTGTCGTTGCCATCAAAATACTGGACCTGATATTGCGACCAGGAATTCAGTGAAATAAGGGTACAACTCAGGAGGATAAATAAATTTTTAATCATAACGGTGGGTGTATTAAAGATGTAAGTATGAAAGGAAATGTAAATGCAAAAACCGAGCCAAATTTCTCCGTTGGGTAAATCAGATGAGAAATTTCGTTTCTCTTTCTGTTTTCTGCTTTGGATGAGTTAACATACATTTATAGCCTTGCCCCCACCTCAGATTCTTTTTTTCGCTACTTTTGTAGCTTGCCTTTTTTGACCGGGAGCACCTTTTAATGTCATTACCACCAATATTAAGACACGTATACAATCATGGGACGGAGGAAGTGATCCGGCGTGGTAAGAAGATATTTTATACTTCGGGCGTTCAGATGCTGGATGTGGATCATTTGCTGGAGCAGGTCCGCTTCAGGGTAAGGAATGATCTGTATCAGAATTACTACACAGTTACGGTTAATAAGTACCTGCAACCGAAGGAAATGACGGTGCGTTGTCAGTGTCCTTACAACCTGGGCGAGATTTGCAGGCATGAGGTAGCGGCTCTTTTTCAGCTGAACGATATCTTACAGAGCGGTTTTTTTGAGAATGTGAACATTGTGTATGAGCAGAAGCACACAGTGGTGCGGATGCGCCAGGTGAACCGGCAGATGCTGCAATTGTTCACTTCACCCGAGTCGTTAGAAATAGCTGAGAGGTTAGCCAATGGTAGTAAAGCCAACATCATAACCAATAAGAACGGTAGCATAGAAGCAGATGTGCCTGACGGAGAAAATACTTACAGGGTTACATTGCGCCAGAATGAAGACCGTTATTTTGATACTTCTTGCGGCTGTGCAGAGCATACGCATCCGTTGTGCGTGCACAAGGCAGCGCTTTTTTTGCAGGTACTAAAAAGTCATGGTGCCGCGCATTTCCAGTCTATGCAGAACTGGGATGTGCAGAAGAATAAGTTGCTGGAGCAGTATGGCTATAGCCTGAAGGACGACCTTACCAACAAGTTTGAGTTTACCTACGAAAACAACAAGCCCTTTTTGCGGGTGTTGGATCCATCTATTAAAAAGATCGACAGCAAAGCGCCCGCACGCCCGGTGGCCATTGAAGAAGCCCCTGCTATTGTGGTGGAGGAAAAGCGACTGGGAATAGTGGTGGATACGAAAGTGGCGACATTCCCATTTGTTGAAATTACGTTGGTGGCCGGTGTGGCCGATGATGAAGCCATGTCTTTTTCCGGGCCTATAGAGAAGCTGGAGCTGCTGCAATATGTGAACCCTACTCGTTTTCATACCGATGACAGGGATATGATACCTGTTGTACGTAAGTTTCTGAACGAAGAGTTGCTTAAGTATCTGAAAAAGACACTTCCCTTCGGCGATTTTCTGCATGACTACGACAGCGTGCTCAAGGACATTCCACAAGACGAAGTGCGCGAACAGGCGTGGGAGTACCTGTTGCCCAAGTATCAGAAGTTGCTGGACCGCTATTCGAATCATCGCTTCCTGTATGAAAAGAAAGCCGGCAAAATACTGTCTTCAAAGGGCATAGACCCCGTAGGTTTCTCGGATCAGCAGGCGCACCCGCAGATGGTGGTGCGCAAGAAAGGTCGTAACCACGAAGTGCAGTTGGAATGGAATATTGCCAACCGGGCAGTGCCGTACAAACAGGCACAGGTCATCAATTCGGCATTACTGCAGTATGAGGGAGTTTTGTATGCGCTGGGTAGTGTGCAGGAGATACAGATAGCCGAGCAGTTGTTGCCGACAGGCATCATATCGCTTAAAAATGCCGAGTGGCCGGATTTTCTGAAGTCGAAGGTTATGGGCTGGAGCAATCAGGTCCATGTACATTTCTCTGAGGAGTTGGTGGAGCACATGAACATAGCCCGCCCGGGATACCGCCTTTACATGTATGAAAAGGACGAGACGCTGGTGCTGCAACCCGCCTTTATGTATGGTGAAACAGAGGTGAAACCCGGCTATTTCGGCGATGTCATACAGCCCGTGGGTGGTGTGGTAACAATAATGAAGCGTAATGAAGGCACAGAAAAGGACTACCTGGACCTGCTGCAGTCGTTGCATACAGATATACAATTCAATAAGCGCGAAGGGTTCTTCCATTTGCCGGGCACGTCGGTACTCGCCAACAATTGGTTCTTCCGGTTCAACGAACTGATGGCGGAGCATAATGTGGAGCTGATGGGCTTTGAGGGGTTGCGCAACCTGCGTGTGAATACACACAAGCCGCAGACCCAGATACAGGTGAGCAGTGGCATAGACTGGTTTGATGCGTCTGTGGAACTGAAATTCGGTGATCAGGTTGTTTCGATCATAGATGTAAAGAAAGCACTGGCTGCCCGTCAGAACTTTGTGCGCCTTGGCGACGGTTCGATAGGTCTGTTGCCGGATGAGTGGCTGAAGAAATACACGCTGCTGCTGAAGATGGGTGAGACCAAGGGCAATAAGGTACGTCTGAAGAAATATCACTTCAGTGTGCTGGATGACCTGTTGGCAGAGATAGATGAAGACAAACTGCAGGAGGAACTGGAAGAAAAGAAGGAAAAGCTGGAGCGTGTGCTCAGCAATGACTATTCGCTTATTGATCCGCCAACACACCTTACTGCCACACTGCGTCCGTACCAGTTGGCAGGCTTCCAATGGCTCATTTTCCTGAACGAGGCAGGGTGGGGTGGCATACTGGCCGATGACATGGGTCTTGGTAAGACCGTTCAGACGCTTGCATTCTTTCAACACTATAAAAACCAGCACCCGAAAGCGGTCTTCATGGTTGTGTGTCCTACGACGCTGATGTATAACTGGGAGAATGAGATCAAAAAATTTACGCCTGAGTTGCGCCACGTGATCCATCATGGTCCCAAGCGTACGTCATCACCGCTCAACTATAAAAACTCTGATATCATTATCACTACGTATGGTACCATGCGTAGTGACATCAAAGGATTCAGGGAAATTGAATTCGACTATGTGGTGCTTGATGAATCTCAATCTATCAAGAATCCGCAGTCGCAGGTGGCGAAAGCATCGCTGCTGCTGAATGCGAAGAACCGCCTGGCATTGAGTGGTACGCCGGTACAGAACAATACTTTCGACCTCTATGCTCAGATGAACTTCCTTAACCCGGGTATGCTGGGCAGCAGAGAGTTCTTCATGAGTGAATTTGCAACGCCTATAGACAAGTTTATGGAAGACGAGGTGAAGCAGCAATTGCGCAAGCTCACCCAACCCTTCCTCCTGCGCCGTACCAAGGAGCAGGTGGCAAAAGATCTGCCCGAAAAAACAGAGACGATCCTTTATTGCGAGATGGGTACCGAACAACGCAAGATCTACGATGCCTACCGGAATACCTACCGATCTCAGATACTGGGCATGATAGAAGAGCGGGGTATGGAACGTTCTCAGATGCATATTTTGCAGGGACTCACCCGACTGAGGCAGATATGCGATTCGCCGGCCATCCTCAATGAGGAGGAGCGTTTCCATAACTATTCTGTGAAGCTGGACGAGCTGAGTCGCGAGATAACCGAGAATGTGGGTGACCACAAGGTGCTGGTGTTCTCCCAGTTCCTGGGCATGCTGGCGCTCATACGTGCAAAACTGGAAGAAGATAAAATTCAGCACGTTTATTTCGATGGTAGCAGTTCGTCGGCAGAAAGGGAGCGGGCAATTCAGGAGTTTCAGAACAATCACGACTGCAGGGTGTTCCTCATTTCGTTGAAGGCGGGGGGTATCGGTCTCAACCTCACTGCTGCCGACTATGTATATATCGTTGATCCGTGGTGGAACCCGGCGGTAGAGCAGCAGGCCATTGACCGAACGCACCGTATCGGTCAGACCAAGAACATCTTTGCCTACAGACTGATCTGTAAAGACACGCTTGAGGAGAAGATGCTGCAGTTGCAGGAGCGGAAACGTAATCTGGCCAATGACCTCGTGTCTGACGATAGCGCGTTAATGCGTCGCCTTACCAAGGATGATATAGCATTCCTCTTCAGTTAGTTGTACATCAACTATTACCTTATTGGTTTGCGCAGTCTCATGGCTGACGGAAAATGAGTATTTTTATTCTTTATTTCCGGCCTATGAACATCCGTGTTGCCAGTTTGTTGTTTGTTCTTTTTTCTTCTTTATACGCCCTTGGTCAGGGCGATAACGTACACTTATTGGCACAGAGTCCTGACGGACACACTGTCAAGTTGGTATGGTCTATGAACAGCCTGCCGGCGGGCTTCACAGGATTTGAGATAAGACGTAAAGACGGTATCGGCGATTGGCATACGCTCAATAAAGTGGCACTATTGCCCGGTATCTCTCAGAAGAAAGACCTTAGCCCGTTTGAATCTGACAATGCGGAAGCGACGCGTATCCGCGAGAAATTGCGTGACATGTTGAGTGCGGGAAAATTGAAGGAGTATGACTTTTCGGTCTTCTCTGAAAAATGGTCGGCCCGCGACAAAGATGTGCTTGATGTGTTGCAAATGGCTTCGGTGAATTTTGATATAGCTGTCATCAGTGGTTTTGGTTTTGTGGACCACTCTGTGATCCAGAAGATGGAGTATCAGTACGGGCTGTTTTTGAAGGGAGGTGACAAACCTATAGCAAAGACAAAATGGAATTTCGGGGCCATACCAGACCTCGATGCCGTGAAGGAGATCACCTCAAAGGCATTGCGCAGCAGCAGAGGGATACAGCTTTTGTGGACAGCCGACCTTGCCAGGGTGCGTAGTGGTTATGTCTCAGGTTTTAATGTGTACAAGCGTGGTATCCGTCTTAATGACCGGCCTATACAGCCGTCGGGAGGAAAGGAAAAAGCGGAGTATACCTTTACAGACGCGGGTGCTGATCCCGGTGTTGCCGATCAGTACAGCATCAGTGCAGAGTCGCTTTTCGGGATAGAGGGCAACATCCGTACGTATGAATATGATCCGGCCGATCACCCGAAAGAATACGTAAAGCCGGTGGTAACGAAAATTACTTCACTCGGGTTTTATTTTAAAGAGGGTATTGAGGTAAAATGGACCTATCCTAAAGATCAGGAGCGGTTCATTAAAGGTTTCGTAGTGGAGAAGGATAATATGCCTGCAGGGTATACCGCGGTGTCTGATGTGTTGCCTGAGGACGCGCGCATATTTGTAGACGAAACATCATCGCCGGTGAGCAGTGCGCTCCGTATCAGGGTAAATGCAGTTTATTGGGACAAGACAGTGGTGAATGGGGCAGAGTTGCTCTACAGTTATTTCCCGCTGCTCGATCCGCCACGCCCTATCAATACGAAGGCGGTAGTTGGCGGTGACGCCAGGAAGCCGGCTGTAAAGATCACCTGGGATCCTATTATCAATGGCGACAGTGTCACCCGCAATTATCATGTTTACATGTATCCGGCCGCGGGCGGAAAGGTAGAAGCACTGAATGATAAGGTGCCGGTAAGACAGAGTTCATTCAGTTATCCGATTCCCCGCGGATCAAGTTCGGTCCTCAGGTTTTATGTCGTAGCTGAGGGGCGCTCGGGTGGTTTCAGTAATCCCGGCGACACGGTTCAGGTTGTGACCCCAACTACTGTGATGCCCGCTGTCACAGTCACCAAGGCGGTTGCTGAGGGGAATGATGCGGTGGTACAGTGGCATTTCGGAGATGTGTCGGACCTTGCGGGGTTCCGCATCAGCGATGGCAGCACATTGGTGGCTGATGAGAAGGTGTTGACGGCAGGTGTAAGGTATTATACTATTAAAGGTGCGGCATCAGCCGGTGCTGAACATAATTACACTGTGAGGGCGGTATCAGCGTCGGGAGTCATCAGCGAGGATGCCGTGTCTATGCAGGTAGTGTTTCCTCCGGCTAAGAAATAGGCCCGGGTTACTTTGCCCGTTCTATCTTAATGGCCACATCGCCGGAGTAAAATGCCAGGAAGACCGTAACGGCCATACATCCCAGCCCCAACATACAAGCGGCAACAGCACCAATAACGAGATTGACATTCTTGCGCCTGATGCCGGCAAATAACAGCAACACAAAAAGCAGTAGCAGCGCAATGCCCATGCCGCCTAAAAGGTAGATATCGCTCATTGTCTGATGATCTTTTTGGTTTCACGCACCGGCGCACCCACTTCTGAGTAACCTGAGAGTTTTAATGCTTCGGTTATTTCTTTTTCTGTCTTGTACTTCGCTTTAGACTGCTTGCTGTCCAGCATTCCCTCGAAGCCGTTTTCCAGTTCGCTGTTCAAAGGAATCCTCTTGACGCGTGCCGGTGCCTTGAAAGGAGCGACATTGTCGTAAGCCGTTACGCAGTAATGCTTGCCGGTAGCCGTGCGGTCTTTCCGGTCCAATGAGGATTGTATGATCAGTTCGCGCACGCCGTCGCTATCGGCATTGGCAAAGAATACAGCTGTGATCTTTGGTGCTTTGTCGTCTATGCAGAAGGTGTCTATGAAGGATCGCTTGTACATGTCCGGCTGCTTGGTAGGAGTGTACAGATAGGCCACAAGGCGTGAGCAGTCTTTTACCGGTTTTCCTTCTTCTTCAATGTAGTAGCGCTGTGTGAAGAATGCTACTGTGGCCTGCTCGGTTGACCATTCTGTCACTTCTTTGCTGTAAGCGGCATTTTCGTCGTGAAATTCAGTGTAGATGGGGCGTGTCCGGGTGCAGAATTTCTTCATGTCGTCGTTGGGCAGGCGCTTTACCAGTTGCCCCCAGGTACGCACATTTTTTACATCATTTTCGGGGCTGTTGTAGAATTTGTCGGTGGCGAGGTCCAGGCACTTTTTGATGCGCATATCCCACAATGTCTGCATAGCAACATCGTCTTTCCCCTGCGGGTTCACCTCCGCATCATACTTGTCCTGCAGTTTATCATACACTTCCATCATGCTGTGATAAATGAGGTATATCTCTTCTTTGAATCTATCAGGGGTGAATTCGCGATTTGCAAGAGAGTCGTGGATCATGCGTGCGTAATTCAGCGCAATGTCATAGTGGTCCTGCTCGTGGGTGAGCACATAATTGGTGTGTTCCTCGCGAGTGGTGTTGCGTACAAACGCATGACTCTGGAACGCGCACTTTACTTTGAACTTGAATTTTATTTTGCCATTTGCAAGTTCTTCCCCGGGCCCATCGGGCGTTATATATATTGCCGGACTCACATAGGCGGCTGCCTGCAGGCCCTGACGTGCCAGTGCTTCGGCATGGCGCCTGTCTTCCTTGTCCTGAAAGTCGTTCCAGGTAAGGGTACGGTAGTTGATGATCTTCCCCTCAGGGGCGATCCATCCGATGTCATTTCGTTGTGCAATAGATAAGAAAGAAATGGTCAGGAGCAGCGTAGCTATGATGGTAGTGCGCATTGACGTTGGGTATATTTGTTATTGCTAAAGTAGGAAGTAATACGATAATATAAACAAAAAAGTGGCCTGCACGAAGCAAGCCACTTTTGTATTTTCTGATATTGTCGTTTCTGCTAGTACCTGTACATTTCAGGCTTGTAAGGGCCATATTTAGGAATACCGAGGTACTCAGACTGTGCGTCAGTCAGCTCGTCGAGCTGAGCGCCCACTTTCGAGAGGTGCAAACGAGCAACTTTCTCATCCAGGTGTTTAGGCAGCACATATACTTTGTTCTCGTAGTTGCTGTGGTTGTTCCACAGTTCTATCTGAGCGAGCGTCTGATTTGTGAATGAGTTACTCATCACGAAGCTTGGGTGGCCTGTAGCGCAGCCCAGGTTCACCAGACGACCTTCAGCCAAAACGATAACGTCTTTACCGTCGATGTTGTACAGGTCAACCTGTGGTTTGATCGTGTCTTTAGTATTGCCGTAAGCGCCATTCAGCCAAGACATATCTATTTCGATGTCGAAGTGACCGATGTTACAAACGATTGCCTTGTCCTTCATAGCACGGAAGTGCTTTTCAGTGATCAGATCGCGGCAGCCTGAAGCGGTAACGATGATGTCAGCTTCAGCAACTGCATCTATCATACGCTTCACTTCAAAACCATCCATAGCAGCCTGCAGCGCGCAGATCGGGTCGATCTCAGTAACGATAACACGTGCACCTGCACCACGCAGAGAAAGTGCGCTACCTTTACCTACGTCACCGTAGCCACCTACAACCGCTACCTTACCTGCCATCATTACGTCTGTAGCACGACGGATCGCATCTACCAAACTTTCCTGGCAACCGTATTTGTTGTCGAATTTAGATTTTGTCACAGAGTCGTTCACGTTGATCGCAGGCATTGGCAGTGTGCCCTTGGCCATACGCTCATAAAGACGGTGAACACCTGTGGTTGTTTCCTCGCTCAGACCCTTGATGTGCTGGATCAGCTCGGTGTAGTTGTCCAATACCATATTGGTAAGGTCTCCGCCGTCGTCAAGGATCATGTTCAGCGGACGATCTTCGCTTCCGAAGAAAAGCGTCTGCTCGATGCACCAATCAGCTTCAGCGAGGCTCTGGCCCTTCCATGCGAAAACTCCTATTCCTGCAGCAGCAATCGCAGCAGCAGCGTGGTCTTGTGTAGAGAAGATATTGCAAGAGCTCCAGCGCACTTCAGCACCCAGTTCCACCAGGGTTTCGATCAGCACAGCAGTCTGGATGGTCATATGAAGGCAACCTGCAATGCGTGCGCCTTTCAGTGGCTTTTTAGAGCCATATTCTTCACGGATCGCCATCAATCCGGGCATTTCGGCCTCTGCAAGCCTGATCTCTTTGCGGCCCCACTCTGCAAGGCTGATATCCTTCACTTGGTAAGGAAGTTTGAAGTCGATCTTAGAACGAGTCATTGTACTCATATAGTGATTTTGTTGAAATTTTCGCAAAGGTAGGGCAATTATCTGATTCGTGATTACTTATTGAGGTATCGGTGCATTTCTTTTATTGATAATTTGACAAAGTGATGATGCGTCTGACATTTTGTTCAGTAACCAACCTCCCCGCAGCATATAATCATCAACAACTACTCCTTGTCGGTCATTTTGTTTCATATTTGTGTTGCTATTGTTTAACAAGGAGTGAAGCATCAAAACTCATGGTTTGCCGGATGCTACAGTGAAAGGTGTTTTTATTTTTTGAAATATCCCTTACATTTACGTTCCAAAATCAAATATATTATGAAAAGAATACTGCCGATCGTTGCGCTCCTCACGGGAACCCTGTTTGTTGCATCCTGTAACAAAGGAGACGATAACCCTTATGGCGATTGGAAGTGTACTTGCTTCGTTTCTAAAATGGACTACTGGAATGTAGGCGACACGGTTCGCACGGCTCGTCTCGACACAGTTTACCTCATGGCCAACGATATGGACAAAAACACAGCTAAGAGTTTTTGCGATCAGGCTAAGACCAGCTACGTCGATACTTTTGGCAGCATGGCTAACTGCAATCTTAAATAATTAAAATACACGTGGTTATATAGAAAGGGCTCCCGACACTACGGGAGCCCTTCTTATTTGGATTACGTTAAGATCATTTCTTGTTTGCGTGGCGGACTGGGGGGCGTGGACCAGCGACTGCCGGTTCGGCGGCTTGTTTTGAACGGGCTTCGCGCGCTTTCAGGAAATCGGAGACGCGAGTGATCATACCGCTGTTGGTGTAGTAGATCAGAATAAGCGGCAATGCCTTGAAAAGGCCTCGTTTGGTTGTATTCATCACGTCAAACAGTGGCAAAAGGTAGCCAAGGAGGGCCAGACCGAAGTAAACTACCGCGATGCCATACAAAGCCATGCGTGCTTCCTTGTTGAATTTTCTGATCAGTACCAGATCTGCCAGCACAATTGCGATAAAGTAATAGAAGAAATAGCCATAAACAAGGAGACCCTTCTCGGAGAGGATGAGGTCGTTGTTGATGGCGGATATCCGGGTAAAGAACACCGAAATGTCGCTCATGTTATGATTGATCTGGGCGGCAGTATCCATCTTGACGGGGACGAAGTTGGGTATGAAGATGTTCATGCATAGCACATAAAAGAACACCGGGCCTGCCATCAGCAATAGTCCGTTTATGACAATGTTCTTTATCGGTGTTTTTGCCTTGAACTGAGTATATGCAGGCATGAGGACTGCCAGTGACACCAGAACCAGGGTCTCTACACGGATGTAGGTGGCGATACCAAATAGCAGGATGGAGAATGCGAAGTCGTTCCTTCGTTGGTGGGTCTGGTATTGCATCAGGAAATAGAACCCGGCAAAATAGAATATCATGTTGCTGTAGTCGTACAGGATGATGTAGGAATAAGCAAAAGCATCGGGTATGCAGAAGTATATCAGTAAAAGCGTACAGGCGATAAGGCCATGCACCCGCTCTTTAAGAATGGTGTATAGCCACCATATGAACGGTACAAAAATAGTGGTTAGCCATACCGAACCGAATGGCGATACAAAAAGCTTATATACCACCTGCAGGCAAGTAATGTAGGGCGATTTGAAATGGTTGTTGGTTGTATGTAGGTCTATACTGAAAACAGAATTGAGCATGGTCTTCTCACGAACGGTGAACTCGGCAAGCAACTCTCCTCCGGCCAGCACGTCGCGTGGGGTAGGGGGGAAGTAATAACACCTGAATGCACTGGTGATTATGAACGCCAGGAATACCAGCAGGAATGGTATTTCATACAGTTCCGGCAGCGCAAAGCCACTGAAGTCTGGTTTGCGGAACATCACCACCAATGGGATACAGCACAGTGCTGTTATCACTGCGACGGCTATCGCTGTGTTGCTGCCGGTAATGGGTATGTGTGCCAGTTGCAGCACCGCCGGTGCAAGTGATATAAAGAACACACCAACGATCATTGAAAGGCAGATGTTGGCTATAGTGCCAATTTGCAGGCGAAACAGACGAACTATGCCACTTCCCGAAAGAAATTGCGCGATTGACAAGAGTAGGAGGCCGGTAAGGTTCATCGTGTTTAGTCTATTTTATATTTTTTAAGGTCTGCGAGTATCATGTTAAGCTCATCTTTGCCTGCAATGCGTTTGAGCATCACTTTGCCGTGCCCGTCGGGGATGATCACAGCATTGGCTTTTTCTACCCCGGGGCTATTGGGCCATACTCCCCTCATTCCCGTAAAGTAATAATAGATGGCAGGCTCAACAGTGGCAAAATCACGTACGCCTTGTTCCTTCAAAAAGGCGTCAGGCGGCAATAGCAGCACAGGGCTGTCCATTTTTGCCTCTTTGAATATTCGGCCCATTTCGCTGTATATGGCGTAGGAATACCCATAGCGGTTGACCTTTCGCTGCTCGACCTCGGTTTGTTTCGAAAGTGTAAAAATGTCGAACGACGGGCTGAGCAGGTTGGTATTGAGCCAGTTGTTGTAAAACGGAATGTTGAAATACAATACTATCACCAGTATTGAGATCAGCGTTAGGTTTATCTTAAAATGCATCCTGTATGGTTTGGGATAATATGCTTGT
>JBIKSN010000369.1:0-3123 GCA_044348585.1 Flavipsychrobacter sp. | reverse complement strand
TTGGTGCACGATGGCTAGGGGAGAAGAAGGTTATCTTCAAGTCTGTCCACCACGATGGCAAGCAGGCCATGCTAGAAGAGCTACACAAGCTTATGAGCGAGGCAGATCTTCTTGTCGGATGGAACTCAGCAGCGTTTGACCACAAGCACATTAACCGTGAGTTCTTGGAGAATGGAATGACACCACCGTCACCAGTCAAGGACCTTGACCTTATGAGTGTTACAAAGGCAAACTTCCTGTTCCCATCGAACAAGCTTGACTATGTCGCCCAAAAGCTTGGTGTTGGTGCCAAGGTAAAGCACTCTGGATTCAGCCTCTGGATTAAGTGCATGGATGGCGACGAGAAGGCATGGGCAGAGATGAAGAAGTATCAGATCCAGGACGTAAACCTTCTTGTTGATCTATACGAAAAGCTGCTGCCTTGGTTTGTTGGTGCTGGACGAGCAACTGCAAAAGAAAAGCAGGCGATTTCTTCAACAGAGACTATCGTAGACACGGAAGCCGTGGTATAATTAAACGATGGAACAATCAACAAAAACAGACAAGACAACTATTGAAATGATTAATGGTCTAGCAGAGATTGCAGACTTTATGGAAGACGAAGAGCTTACTCAGGCACTAACCTTTATTGCCAAGCTAATCGTTAGACCAGACATTCCAATTAACGTTGCAACTGTGGAGATCGTTCGTCTACAGGCAATCGCAGCCAAGATGGCATTCAAGGCCACTTGGATGGTAAACGTTGAAAAAGGGAATCGGGAGAAGAAGAACATTTACTTCACTGCACATGAGGCTATTTCAGATCTTGTGTCAGCACTAAAGTACATCGTTCGATAAATATATTATGGCAAAAAACTTTTTAAAGCAAGTGATGGAAAAGGCAGAAAACAGCTATGCAGCAGTCAAGCCTTCTTTTATTGACCGTGACGCACTGATTCAGAAGATTAACTCTGGCTATACTGTTAATCGTGTGGACAAGTTTACTCAAAAGAAAACATTTGCTCCAAGTACAATTGCCTTCTCTCACGGAGAATGCCCAAGATACTGGTATCTAGCCTTTGAGGGTGCAACATTCTCTGACAACGCAGATGCTTATGGTGCTGCTAATATGACTGCTGGGACAAAGTCCCACGAGCGTATTCAGGAAGCCATGGGTAATGTTCCAGGATTCCTGGTTGACTCTGAGTTTAAGATTACATACAGCGATCCACCAATCTTTGGTTTCGGTGACGTAATGCTTAACTGGGACGACCAGGAACTCCTTGGAGAAATCAAGACCATGCCTCACGAGGCATTTGAATATCGTAAGATTTCAGGTAGGCCAAAGGCTGGGCACTTAGTGCAGATTTTGATTTACATGAAGATTCTAAACAAGGGCAAGTCAGTCCTTATTTATGAAAACAAGAACAACCATGAGCTCTTAATATTTCCAATTGAAATAAATGAGTACATGTATAAGTGGGTAGAGAACGCATTTGAGTGGATGAGACAGGTTCGGGCAGCTTGGGAGAACAAGACTTTGCCTACCAAGAACTATCGGTCTAACTCAAAGATTTGTAAGACGTGTCCGATTCGTGACGCTTGCGACAAAGCTGGATCTGGAGAGATAAAACTTAACTCTTTGGAGACACTAGATGAAAAACAAGCGATGTAATCACTGCGACGTAGTATTCCTGCCAGCAGTTTCCTACCAAGTTTACTGCTCACCAAATTGCCGTGAGCTGGCAACAAGGGAAAAAATTTCAGAGCGGTATCAGGTAACAAGGCGTAGTAAAAGAGCTGGCAAGATTAGGAAGTGTAGATCTTGTCAGTCAAGTCTCTCCATATACAATGACGAAGTACTTTGTCAGAACTGCATAGTTGATCCTAAAGAAGTTAAGCAAGCATTGAAAGAATTACGGGAGCTGTCAAATGACGAATAGCTTATTCCTAGTCAATCAGCCTAAAAACATCCTAGCCATTGACGCCAGCACAAACAGCCTGGCTTTTGCCCTGTTTTCTGGAATTGAGCTAAAGACTTTTGGAAAGATAAAGTTTGAGGGTTCAACCGTTTACCAAAGGGTTGGGGATGCAGCAAGGAAGACCCTACCATTCATGAAAAACTTTGATGTAGATGCCATTGTTATTGAGCACACTGTTTTTATAAATAGTCCAAAGACGGCGTCTGACCTAGCCTTGGTGCAGGGCGGACTACTGGGGGCAGCAGCATTAGCTGGAATCACAACTGCTGGATCAATTAATCCAATTACTTGGCAGAGCTTCATAAACAACAATAAGCTTACAACAAAGGAAAAGCAGGATCTGATGACTGACTTCCCAGGTAAGTCTAAGAATTGGTACCAGAACAAGTCTCGTGAGATCCGTAAGCAAAGAACCATTAAGTTTGTTAATGTATACTATGATAAAGAGGTTACGGATGATGACGTCGCAGATGCAATTGGCATTGGTCACTACGCAACCCACAACTGGCAGAAGATTGACAGATCAGGGGTATCATGGTAAAATTGTATACAAGTGAGCTATGGCTCAAGAAGCGTTACGTGTTTGACAAGAGAACTCCAGAGCAGATTGCTAAAGAGTGTGGAGTTAGCATAGAGACTATCTATGTCTATCTTGCTAAGTTCGGTCTAAGAAAGTCCAGGCGATGAGATATCTAAAACATTTTTATAAAAAGGGCATTGGCCTGATTAAGTCAGTGACCTGCAGGCATAATAAGACTAGAGAGTCCGCTTGCCCATACACAGGAATTACCTATACAATTTGCACAGAATGTAGTAAACTTATTTCAGGAAGAAACACGGAGAATAGCTAATGGCTCGTAAACCAAAGTATGTAATGTCAGAGATGGCAAAGAAGTTTTCAAGAGAACAGTCCGTTATGCTTGATGGATTCGAGATTAAGCAGGGGGACTACTTTAAGGTTCGTGGAGAACACGGTGGCAAGTTTAAGTTTCACTCATTCGTAACCAATACAGATACTGGTGCTCAGTGGGTGGACTGCTTTGAGGTTATGTCTGGTATGACATCTGTGTTCAGGTCATTCAAGACTGAAAGAATTAAGAGAATTCCTAACAAGGGCAGGAGAGCAAAACGTGTCATCGTTTGAGGACTTAACAGTAGATCA
>JBIKSN010000068.1:0-12676 GCA_044348585.1 Flavipsychrobacter sp. | reverse complement strand
GGCACTGCCTCAATAAGTTACAACCATTCAGGCGGTTGTGTCGCTACTGCAATTGTCACTGTTAGCACAACCCCGGCTTCGTCAACAGGTGACTCTATAGTGTGTGCCGGTGGCACGATCGCTTTAACAAATGCTGCAACAGGTGGAACATGGGCAAGTGCAAATGCTGCGCTAGCTACTGTCGGCTCTACCGGTGTAGTTTCAGGGGTATCTCCGGGAATTGTGGGGATCAGCTATTCATTATCACTACCGGGTTGTTACACAATTAAGATCGTAACAGTAAACAGCACCCTTGCAGCAATAGCCGGACCGACAAATATCTGCATCGGTTCTTCGGGTATGCTCACTCATACTGTGGCGGGTGGTGTATGGAGTAGTAGTACACCTGCAAAAGCTACAGTAAACGCTACCACAGGGCTAGTTACCGGAGTTTCAGCCGGTAGCTCTACCATTACCTATACTGTAAGTACAGGTTGTTACACCACGAGGACAATTTATATACAGAACCAGAATCTTACGGTCTACGGTTCATTGGCTGTTTGCGTTGGGGCCGGCACATCACTTACATGTGCATCAGCCGGAGGAGCGTGGACGAGCGCATCGCCATCAGTAGCTACAATTAACGCAAGTACAGGTCTGCTGGCGGGTCTCACATCAGGGACAGTACAGATCACCTATTCATTAGTGGGATGCACAACGATAAAGGTTGCAACAGTAAATGCCCTTCCGGATACCATATCGGGCGTCGCTAAAGTTTGCGTTGGTTTTTCAACAACACTTTCAAACACCACTACCGGTGGCACGTGGGCAAGCAGTGCAACTACGGTAGCTACGGTGGGTTCTTCAACAGGAACAGTAAATGGCGTATTGAACGGTACTACAACTATCTCATATACCTTAGCGACGGGTTGCAGGCGGACGAGAATAGTTACGGTAGGGGCAATGCCGGCTGCAATAACAGGTACAACCAGTTTGTGTAGCGGAAGCATAACAGTGCTCAATTGTGTAACAACTGGTGGTACCTGGTCGTCCGGGAATACAGGAGTAGCATCGGTTTCATCATCGACCGGCACCACTGCGTCTGTTCTCGGGACAGGAACCGGAACTGCGACGATAAGCTATAACCATTCAGGTGGATGTACAAGGACCACTACTGTAACCGTAAACGCTGCTACTGCTGCTATAACAGGGGATACAGTTTTATGCATCGGTGGATATACAACGCTTACGAACACAACAACAGGAGGTACTTGGTCCAGCAGCAACGTTTCAAAGGCTACAGTCGGCTCAGCAACCGGCGTTGTGGCCGGTATTGCTTCAGGAACGGCAACTATAACTTACAGAACATCTTCAACTTGCTATAGTACGAAACAGGTGACCATTAACTCAGCAGCGCCTGGCATAACCGGCCCCGGATCAGTATGTGTAGGTTACGCGATCAGTCTTTCCAATTCTATCTCAGGAGGAAGCTGGAGTAGCAGTGATGTGACAAAAGCTAGTGTTGATCCGGCAAGCGGTATCGTAACAGGATTGTCAGTAGGCTCTGTTAACATTACATACGCGATAGGAACAACCTGTATGGCAGTAAGATCGATAGCAGTTTTCAATGTACCACCGCCTATTACAGGTACTGCAACCGTGTGTGCAGGATCCATTACGGTGCTTACTTCAGTTGTCGGTGGTTCAGGGGTATGGAGTTCAGCAGACACAACAATAGCGAGAATCCACGTATCTAACGGCACAGTAACCGGTATTTCTTCTGGCACAACAACAATTACCTATACTGCAGCCGCGACCGGATGTTTCTCTACAAGAGTTGTGACAGTAAATCCATCTCCGGGCTCAATAGCAGGTCCATCAACGCTCTGTGTTGGAATCATAGATACATTTACCTGTGGTACCGGTAGTGGCGTTTGGAGTTCCGGCGCTACAAGTATAGCGAGCATTGACTCTGCCAATGGCATTGTTAGTGCGATAGCAAGTGGCGGAATGAACGTGTCTTATACCTTGGCAAACGGATGCAGTAGCACCAGATATCTTACTGTATTGGCATTGCCGGGAAGTATCTCCGGACCTACGACTGTATGTGTCGGAAATACAATAAGCCTGTCTTCGTCTACGACCGGAGGTACCTGGAGCAGCTCGCACCCGAGTATAGCAAATGTCTCCACAACTTCGGGATTAGCTACTTCAGTCTCAGGATTGACAACCGGAACGGCACTATTAAGTTATGTCAGCTCCCTGGGATGTTACAGGACAACAACTGTATCAGTTAGTCCTGCTATTGCACTAATATCAGGCGACTCAGTGGTGTGTGTCGGACAAACAATTACGCTGACAAATACATCGATTGGAGGTACGTGGACGAGTAGCACACCGTCAAAAGCCACCATAGGAATCTCGACCGGAATTGTTACAGGGGTTTCTTCAGGCACCTCTAACATTACATATTCTATCGGGATAGGCTGTTACGGGGCAAGAACTGTTACCGTAAATGCATCAATTCCGTCGATCACGGGTCCTACAGCTTTGTGTGTAAGTGAAACAGGCGTACTTGCAAACACCGTGGCAGGTGGCTACTGGCTCAGTACAAATCCTTCGATAGCATCGATCGACTCAGCATCAGGTGCAGTGTCAGGTTTGTCTACAGGAAGTGTAACTATTTCTTACAGGGTTAGTTCAGGATGTTTCCGTACAACAGGCTTCTTGGTAAAGAACACACCAGCGCCAATAGCCGGGCCTTCAGAAGTGTTTGTTGGCAGTACAATTGCCCTTACAAACACAACGCCCGGTGGTACATGGTCGTCTTCAAGTCCGTCAGTAGCTAGTGTTTCTACCGGAGGGGTAGTTACCGGGGCGTCTGTAGGAAGTACAATTATTACATATAGAATCGTGACAACAGGCTGCCAATCTATTAAGCCGGTTTCCGTTATCTCAGGGGCAAGCAAAGCTGAAGCGGATTTGCGCAATACGGTTAGATTGTACCCTAATCCGGCCCGATCATCCTTTATTATAGAATCATCGTCTGATGGAATATTGCACATAACTAGCATGACCGGCGAGAGGATACTAACAGCGCAATTGCATAATGGGGATAATATTATTGATTTGAATGACTCCATAGCGAATGGAATGTATTTGTGCAGAATAGTACTTTCTGACGGCACAACAAATGAGATCAAAGTAATAATAACCAGATAGTAAAATTGATTAGTAAGCAATCTATGAGCCGACCATGCAGTGGTCGGCTCTTTTTTTATTTATGTCCGATTTAATTTGGATACACAATTGGCAATCAACACTCCGCTTCAAACACTAAATCGAGGTTATTGCCACCGGATTGTGTTGTATAAAACTACTATCTGTGCAGCGCCTTGTTCCTATAGTGTTGTTGAACCGTTCTTTCATGCAAATTCATATAACGTAAGTAGTCAGATATTTAGTTCCTTTTTCACATACTGGATATTGTTAGCAACAATGACGGATATAAATACCGGATCTAGACAGGAGATTGAAGTAATAACAGTGAACATGTTTTCATCGATCGGGTAGAAGATCAACCGCTGGTAGAGGACTTGCATAATTTACTCTATCGGGTAGGAGAACTTTCGGTGACACTACCTGGAAGCTAGCCCATTATGAAACGGGAAAAAGCACCGGAAGGAGCAATGAAGAGCATAAAGTGATAGCAAAAAGAGAACTACTACTTATTGATTACCAATAGAAACGATAAGGGCCGGATAGCGCTGAATTTAGAGTTTTACCGCAGTTCAGATAATGAAATAGGCCTGCCGCCGGATCGTGATGGTGTGTGTATGCGGTTGTGATACAAATATGAACTATTATAGCATGGAGTATCGGTTGACGTTATTTGTTTTATTCTTAATGTATCAAGGAGAAAGGAAAAAAGCGCATCATGATTCTACTGCTCGGTGGCACTTACTTTTTACTCTCTTTCTTTTCCTTTTTCTCTTCGTTCTCCATGTCCTTCATAGCCTTCTTAACCATATCGTCTATTCCGAACAGTCTTCGTTCCTCCATCAATATCTGCTCGATGTTAAAGTATATGCCTTTCAGATCGTATTTGTTTTCAGCAACCGTCAGGTAGTCGCAGCTATGAATGAGTGATTGCGAACCCCCGAAATCCAGACCGGCCAGATTAAGAAATGTATATTCATCACTTACCGAACCGATATGAAAAGCGGTCTCCTCGGTCTTACCATCTCCCGTCGAAACGATCACCCCCATTAGATTGGTGAGGTAATACTCATATACAGCCCCACGCGGATCGTTCAACTTGTAGCAAACGCTCATCAGGCGGTATAGTGTTGCCAGGTCTAATGGTTTGCTTTTCTGCATTTTAAGAAATAGTGTAAGCAGTTTCTCGTAGTCCTTTTTAGTGAGGGTATCTTTCTTATACACTGCTTTTACTGAATCATCAAGGTCACGATCTCTGTTAATAGAAGACATGCCATCCTGAAAGAACTTCCCGTAGTATAGCAATTGCATTTCTTCTCTAGATAGAGAAGTATCGTTGTTCATGTATCGTTTCAGAAGCGTGGGATAATAAGCATTTTGCTTCTTGTCCTTGGTCACTTTTTCAATGTAGCCATAATCAGGGCGTGATAGTCTTTGTTGTGACTGCCCCCAACTCAATTGAGCACATAACAAGATCAGGAATAGGAATAGACGAAACTTCATTGTTCTTTTTTGCTGAAGATAGATAATTAGCAAGGCGAATACAATACATCAATTAAATAAAAGAAAAAATTCAATTGTTCGGCATTTCGAGACAATTGTAGATGAACACTGTGAATACACAGTAAAAGAAGCCATGTATGACGACTTGAACTCAGCTTATACATTTCATGCTGTCGTCATAATATCACTAAACGCCTCCACTTCCGTATGCCTCATTGTGACAAACAAGTCCCGCAGACCGGGAAAATATATTCCTTGCGAATGATCAAGAGAACTAGCGTATCAGATCGACGGTACCGGACCTTACTATCTGTTTGCCATCACTACCTGACATGAAGACAAGATATTGATAAGTGCCGATGTCTGCAGGTATTCCGTTTTGAGTACCATCCCATCCGGTAATAGCGGCATCAGAGGTAGTAAATACAGCCTGTCCCCATCGATTGAAGACACGTAATTCCGCAACCATAACAGAAACGCCATGCTTGATCCTGAAAATATCATTCAGTCCGTCTCCATTCGGAGTGAATGCAGAAGGAATAAAAAGATCGTTGTTATCAACAACATCTATGGTAACACCAGCAGTATCTATACAACCGTTCGCCCCAACGGCTGTAACCATATAATGGGTTCTTGTTTTAGGCGAAACAAAAGGGTTATTGATGTTCGGGTTATCTATTGTACCGTCATTAGGGGTCCACGTATAAAGAACTGCATTTTCGGCATTAAGACGGATCCCCGAACCGATCGTTATTGTTTGGTCTGGTGTAACGTTGCGAAGTGTGAACGAGTCATTTCCTACTGACACGAAGAGAGTATCAGCACCTACACAACCCGTCAGTGTATTTGTTACTGTAAGCGTATATATACCCTCGTTGATCGGCAGTGCCTTTTTTACTGATGGTGATTCAATAACCGACGTAAATGAAGCAGGACCCGTCCATGAATAAGTGAACTCTTTTCCTTTTGGGAATGCATTCAACAGAACAGGCTGACCAATGCACGTTGTGGATATCTGCTCGGCAAAGGCATTCACTTCAGGGTAAACCACCAGGGAGACAGTCCCCTTTACCTGACAAAGAGATCCGGGAGTTGTCGCAGTAACGGTATACGTCATCGGCATAATGCCGGTAGCGGTGGGCTCCATCAGCGTCGGGTCATCGAGCCATGATGAGGGTAACCACGAATAGGTTAGTCCCGCATCGCCACTGACACTGAATTTCACCGTTGCGCCGGGACAAACACCATAATTGCTCGGAGAGACGAGAATTTTTGGGTCTATTACGGTAATTGTGATCTGGCGACTTTCTTTACACGAACCATCAGGCGTGGCAGCGGTTACTGTATAAGTAGTAGTAGACGCAGGTGACGCGAGGGGATTATTACTGGTTGGATTATCGAGTGCAGCAGTTGGCATCCAGCTATAAGTAAGGCCAGAGCTTCCCACCGTCTGAATTCTGATAGATCGGCCTATACATATTGCTGTGTCAGGAGTAATGACAGATAGGCCAACATTAAGAATGGAAACATTCAACGTACGAACTAAGGGAGTACAGCCGGACAAAGGCAGAGTAGCGGTGACAGTGTAAACCGTATTGATGGAAGGAGTAACAAGAGGTTGCGCGGCTGTCGGGCTACTTACAGTAGCCGATGGAAGCCAATTGTAAACAAGACCGGCTGTGCCTGAGGTACGTATCTGAAACGAAGTGCCGGCACATACTGTAGTGTCGGGAGTGATGATGGTCAATTGAGGCGCATCAAGCAAGTTCAGAGACAGAGTGTCTATTGTTCCGCAACTAAATGGAGATGAGAGATAGATTACAATGGTCTTTGAGCCCGGAGCCGCAGTACCTGATCCCGTCAATGTGATTGTAACCGCTGTGTCACCCGGGGCGATAAAAGCACTATCGGGAGCTGTATAATCAGCACCTCTCACCGCAGTCCCGCCATAAGTGAATAGCACCTTTTGCGGACTTGATGTGGTTCTGCTATTCAAAACAGTAATAGGGGCTGGTGAACAACCTTTTACCAGCGCATTCGGAATACCACCTATAGTGTGGCCTATAGAATCCGACCGCTTAAACACATAATTGTTCGCCTTTAAACTACCGGCTTCTATAAAGACACCTGAATCGTACAATCCGTTTGCAGCGTCTGCGATGCTTAACTTGAGGTGATAAGAAACGCATGGAGTAACGGCATGTTTCGCAGCGAGCTTTGTAGTATAACCACGGTACGTTGTAGATGTCCCGCCCAGGTTGTTTATATAGTATCCGGTAAATGGTGAACCAGGCCCCATGGATGTGCAATTAATAATATTGCAGAAACCCGGCCATCCCGGAGGACCGGGTATACCACTATTGATCGAATTAACGGTTACTGGAATATTCGTACCCGGAACGAGCGCCATGTTCTGGGTGCCGACAATCCCCGGACCGGAGATAAAGAACGCAAAAGCATCATTGTACTGACCACATGTTGAATTGATGTACTCTTCAGACCCGAACTGATAATTGAAACTAACCGTGTCTCCCTTCGGAATAAAGTCAAATTCAAGAGTGCATGCATCAAATGTCGTAGTTCCTGCAAGTGAAGCCAGGGCGGGGTCGCCGGGCATAGAGTTGTTAGTGCTCGCAAGGAATGATTCCGGTCCGGTTGTGTTGATTGCACGTCCGGTTGTAAGTACAATACCACTGTCAATCGTTATAGGGGTAGTCACTGACGTGAAAGTGCCGTTTGCCAGTGCCCCGCATGTAAGCGTTGGTGCTGAGATAGAAATGCCGGGACCCGCAAGTTTTGCTGCCAAAACTGCTGCAGGGTGGGTAGGGACAACCGTTAGTTGAGAGAAGCCGGAAAATGACGTAAAACTAATAAGTGTTAATGCACAAAAAAAAGATGATAAAGACGGAAACCGCATATTATTAACGCTTTATGCAAAGAACCATCACGTAGATTAAGCGAATATTACGTAATCGTAAATTATCAGATGAAAGCCATTATCAGTCGCAACAACATCGACCTGGTAGATATTTTCCATCAGGTACATCGCTGAAAAAATGTTGTCACTTGAACTGCTTAATTAAATGGTAACGCAATTTTAATCTGTCGTTTACCTCCTGTTTAATTCCCGTCGGGACTTTTACATGGATCTATCTCTGCCGAAATTATAACCAGGAAATGATAAATATTATACTCAGACAGGTAACAGTGGCGCTGAAGACATTGGTGATTCTGGTTTGTTGTCTTACGTTCGAGACCATCTCATTGTGGGGTCAAACACCCATCAACCCTTTTACTTGGACCGGAAGCCCTGCGTCAGCGGTAGGTCCCAGTGCTTTTACTACACTCCCTGCTACCATTTCACCGGGTGCTGCAGCAGTGAGTATTTCACAATGGAATCGAGGTTCGGTAGTATTCAACGCCGCCGCCGCTTGTTACAATAGCAATAACTGGCAAGTCGGCGGTTCACTTGCTTTGGCTCAAACAAACAACAGGTGCATATTTTTTACCGTAGTTAACAGCGGCACAACAGAGCTGCAGGTCACACGTGTTCTTATCAGATCTCAAGTTAGTGCCACCGGACCACAAAACGTGCAACTTACCTACACAATAGGAGCATCAACGGCAAGTTTCGGATCACCAATTGCAACGGCTCACAGTGCCAGCCCGGAAGATTGGGATTTTTCTGGAAATATCTGCATTGGTGCGGGACAAACTGCGACATTCCGATTGTATGGATGGGGCGCCACCAGCACTGCAGGAACACTTCGCATTAACGACGGCACATCTATTGTGGCAGGCTTTGCACCGGGGCTGGCTGTTTCTGCCGGAAGCACATCTCCTGTATGCGTAGGAGAAAGTCTGGCGCTTTCAGGCACAGCATCGGGTGGGGTACCCGGTTATACCTATCTTTGGTCAGGCCCTGGAGGATTTAGTAGTACGTCCGCCAGCCCCACTATCTCTCCTGTTACGATTGGTGCCGCCGGGATATATACCCTTACTGTATCTGACGTGCTCACTTGTTCAACAACCACTTCTCCGGCAACGACAACGGTCACTGTCAATCCCACCCCTGCTGCGATCTCGGGGCCTGCAAGTGTTTGCCCCTTTTTGACAGCCTCTTATTCTTCAACCTCTGCAGCAGGATCCTGGACCGTAAGTGATGCAACAATAGGAACGATCGGATCATCTTCAGGTATCCTCTCGGGCGTTTCACCCGGAACTGTTACAATCACTTACACACTTCCCACTGGTTGTTCAACAACAAGGGTAGTTACTGTGTCTATTCCACCGGGACCAATTGCGGGATTATCTGCTTACTGTATTGGTGATACCGGAACATTGTCGGCTTCTCCTGCAGGTGGGTTATGGACAAGTAGTTCTCCTGCAATTGCCACTGTAGGGGTAGCCTCCGGCTTTATCACTGCAATAGCAGCTGGCACAACAAGCATCACTTACACCGAACCAAGTGGGTGCGTTTCTATTACAACAATAAATGTGCTGGCTTCACCCGGCCCGATTTCATCGCCCGGCTCAGTATGTGTAGGTCAGTCAGTTGCAGCTACAATTGCATTACCAGGGGGAATTTGGAGCAGTGCAGATAATCTGATTGCTACAATTGGATCAACAAGCGGATCGACAACCGGCATAGCTTCAGGCGTGACTAATATCTCTTACACGTTGCCTACTGGATGTTTTTCGGTAAAATCTATCACTGTAAACCCACTTCCAGCAACACCAACCGGCATGTTAGAATCGTGCGTGGGGGCTGCTGTAGCATTGACATCATCTACTCCTGGTGGAACCTGGAGCAGTAGCCTTCCCGCGGTATCATCTGTTGGGTCTCTTACGGGGATCGTAACGCCGGTTAATGCCGGAACGTCGATAATTTCATATATCATAACCGCCACGGGATGCAGTTCTGAAATTGTATTTACTACTAATCCGTTGCCTGCCGCGATCACAGGTGCATTGACTGTATGTGTCGGAGATAGTGTACTTCTTTCTAACGGTACTATCGGAGGAACATGGATATCAGGAAACCCGGCCATCGCAACAATCGGGGCGACTTCCGGATGGGTGAACGGTGTCGTTGCCGGTACGGCTTCTATTACTTATCGATTGACAAGTACCGGGTGTTTTATAGTGCGCACACAGACAGTCAACGGGTTGCCTACTCCAATTGTCGGACCACTTTCAGTATGCACCGGGCAGACAATTTCACTTTCCAGTTCACCATCAGGCGGAACATGGTCAGTAAATAACCCTGCAATCGCGTCTGTCGGATTGTTGTCTGGTATTGTATCAGGGTTGGTTTCGGGTACTGTTGTGACAACCTACACCACTTCTGCAGGATGTACAACGACCCGGCAAATGACAGTCAACCCATCGCCTACTGCATCGGTGACGGCAATTGGTGATACAGTAATGTGTCCCGGAGACTTCGTTATTCTCACTGCAATAACCGGCAGTGGAGTATCTTATCAGTGGTTCAACGGCGCGACACCTTTATCCGGCGCTACATTACTCACCTATACAGCTACTGCCTCGGGTAGCTACAGGGTACGTGTAACCAATTCATTCAGTTGCCCCGGATTTTCAGCCCCGGTTTCAGTTTCAGTGAATCCCGTTTCAGCATCAATAACCATCCCGTCTGGTGTCACATCGGGATGTTCCGGTACGCCGATAATACTAAATGCTACCTTGGGCGTAGGCTATACATACCAATGGCTGATGGCAGGTGTGGCAATAGCAGGGGCCACAAGCGATACATATGCGGCAACAACAAGCTCCGATTATTCAGTAAGGATCACGAATTCTGCAGGTTGCACAGATGTATCGACTGCAGTGACATTGTTGTTTATCATGAGCCCTGACGCATCATTGACATCATCCGGGCCTTTAACCTTCTGTTCAGGTGGAAATGTCAACCTTATCGTGCCTGGTGGTTCTGCGTTATCATATCAGTGGTATAATGGTGCCACTGCATTGCCCGGAGCAACAAATAATACGTACCTGACCTCGGCGTCGGGCAGTTATTCCTGTATTGTTTCTAACTTATCGGGTTGCACATCGGGAAGCCCGATTGCCAACGTGGTGGTAAATAGCTTGCCTTCGCCGGCTATCAACACTTCGGGGCTAACAACCCTATGTCCGGGCGGTGGCGTTACTTTAAATGCAAGTATCGGGGCAACCTATCAATATCAATGGTACAGAACAGGTGCCGCCATTCCGGGCGCAACGTCATCATCCTATTATGCATTGGTTACCGGTGGATACAGAGTACGGGTGACCAATACTTCTACGGGTTGTTCGGCATTTACCACTGCCGATACAATTGTAACGGTATTAAGTTCACTAATAATAACCCCTCTCACACCGTCCGGCTTTTGTTGGGGGGGTAGTTCCCTACTAGCTACAAATATCTATTCAGGTGGGGTCACCTATCAATGGTTGAAATCAGCCGTAGCAATTGCCGGAGCAACTTCGAATACCTACTCGGCATCTGAAGCCGGCACATATAATTGCCAGGTTTCAGTTTCAGGTACTTGCACATTTACAGGAACACCGATAGTAGTGAAAGAGCATCCATTACCCGACCCGATCATTACACGTAGCGGTTCAACTCTAAAGGCACAGGAATATTATGTCACTTACCAATGGTACCGAGATCTTTCCCCGATCTACGGTGCAACCACTTCAATGCTACCTGCTGCCACCGCAGGCATGTATAAAGTCAGAGTGACAGACACAAACGGATGTCAGGCTGTTTCTGCAACTTATGTGCTGGCAGGTGGTAGTGTGACGGATGTTGAGGATGTTGCTGGTCAAGAGTCCTTCCGGATATATCCCAACCCGGCAAGAAATCAGTTTACCATTGAGGGAATTTCAGCAAAAGAGGTGTACGTCTTTAACTCAGTCGGTAGTCTGATAATGCGTTCAGCGGCACAAAGTGCTTACGATATTTCTTTGGTTCCGGCTGGCGCATATTGGGTTGCAATAATTGATCAAAAAGGTTTGACCCGTAGAGCAACACTGATTGTCGCCGATTAGGTGACCGTCTTCGGTAGCAACCGTACGACAGATAAATCCCGTAAAGCACAATAGCAGACCTAAAACACCCTGCTACAAATATCAACATCAGCATATGAAGAAGCTTCTAATTTTACTTTCTGTATTGCTTTTCCAGCATTTTGGAGGCAATGCTCAATTGATCAGATTCAACCCGGCAACATCAGTAGGTTTTGGTGCCAGCCCATGGACCCCGCCTGCTGTCCTTGCTCCCGGTTTATCTACAACAGGACTGATAAGAGGCAGTTCCATCCTTACGTCAGGCACACCGGCAGGTGGATGCTATGGCGGTTCGGGTGGATGGCTTACAGGGGCACTTGACCCGAATAGCTTCAGTATCACGATCTCTGCAGTTTGTGACGAAATCTCTATTTCGTCGATCACGGGTTTCACCCGCCGGTCTGGATCCGGACCAAATGGATGTAGCATATATTACTCATTAAATGGTGGACCGTATGTGTTTGCAGGTAACTGGACCACTACGTCAACTTCGGGAACAACCGGAACTGCAGGCACAACGACACTTTCATCCGTGACGGCGCTTCAGAATATTCCGGCTGGGACTATCATCAAGTTTCTGATCAACCCAACCGGTAGCAGTGTAGGCAACTGGTATTTCACCAATACAAGTCTTGCGATAAATGGATCTACAGCAGCAGTTGTAGCACCAACAATAGCATCATCGCCTGCTAACTCTGTAATTCCGTCGGGATCGGGCACAACGTTTTCTGTATCCGGCGTAACCAGCGCTGCTTCTTATCAATGGCAACGTAATACCGCCGGACTTTCTGGGGGGGCATGGGTTGATATTACAAGTGCTACTTTGGACCCTACAGGAATCTACTCGGGATATTCATTGACATCAACCGCTACCGGATCAACCCTCGTTCTTTCGGGAGTTCCT
>JBIKSN010000324.1:0-3124 GCA_044348585.1 Flavipsychrobacter sp. | reverse complement strand
TTTGTCAGCTTCACCCTTTCAATGAACCCCTCAATGTGCGTATTCTCTCTTGCGTAGATAGCGGTCGTTTGCAGCAATACCAATGCCACAATACATTTCTGTAATAGTCTTCTGAACATTTTATTGACGAATGGTTGAGTTAATTAGCAATCTTTCAAAGTTATGAGTTTTCACAATTCGTTTACTGTCTCACATACGAATATTATAAACACACATATACACATTAGGATTAAATCGCATCCACAAAAGTTAATTTTAATCAAATGATTAAATAAGTTGTTTAAATTCAAAAGATCCACGCTACCTTTACACCAGATATCATGGCAGCAAAGAAGCAACATAACGGCTCCACTGAAGCACAGATCAAGGAAGCCGCCCGCAGGGTGTTCACCTCCAAGGGCTTTGCTGCTACCCGCACCCGCGACATTGCTGAGGAGTCGGGCGTGAACCTTGCCCTCATCAACTACTACTTCCGAAGCAAGGAAAACCTCTACAACATAATCATGGTAGAACAGGTACAACTGTTCCTCCACTCTGTTACCGGCATCCTCAACGATCCGCAGACCACCCTCTTCACCAAACTTGAGCTCGCTATCGATCACTACATCGATATGCTCATCGCCAATCCCGGTCTGCCCATTTTCATCATGAACGAGGTGAACACCAATCCCGAAAAACTCGTAGAGAAAGTGGGTTTCGGCAACCACAATGCCGCTCAGCTCTATATTGCCAAACAATGGGCCGAAATGACATTCTCCGGAGAGATCCAGCCCATTCATCCCCTGCACCTCATCAGCAATGTGGTGTCGCTCACTGTTTTCCCGTTCATTGCCGCTCCCCTTCTGCGCAATCGCTCGGGCCTGTCGGTAAGTGACTACAACGAATTGATGAAACAACGAAAGGCGTTAATACCCCATTGGGTGCGCACCATGCTCACCACCCCGGGTCCCGACTCACTTAATACCAAACAATCGTAAATCGAACTGAATACAATTGTATGCAAAAGAACACGGTAACATCGATCCTCCTGGCACTCGCGACTTACAACGCAGGCGCACAAACCACCTTCTCCTCTGTTGAGGACGTATGGAAGTATGCCGAAACGCACAACGTATCGATCAACAACGCCACACTGGAGGCGCAGAAAGCCAAACGAGGTACACAACAGGCATACATGGCCTTCCTGCCATCGGTCAACACATCGGCCAACTTCACCGACAATACCACCATACAGACCACACTGATACCGGCTGTGCTCTTTGGCGGACCCGAGGGCGTCTACAGGCCTGTGCAGTTTGGGCAGAAGTATACCTATAATGCCGGCATTAACGCACAGATGGACCTCGTCAACCTGCAGACCTGGCACAATGCGCGCATAGCCAACGAGACCGAGGCCATGAATCAGGCACAGGTGGCCAACACCCGCCGCAACACCTACCAGCAACTGGCCGGCCAATACTACGCCTGCCTGCTGAACAAGGAAGCCCTGCGCCTCGCCAACCGCAGCGCCGCCGTGGCCGACTCTATGGTCACTGCCGTTACCAACAAGTTCAACGAGGGTACCGTGAACCAGCCTAACCTCGACAATGCCAAACTGAACAGCGAACGCGCCCACCAGACCGTTATTACCGCATCTTACCAGTACCGCACCTCACTCAACTCATTGCGCTCCCTGCTCGGTTTCGAGCTGTCCGACTCGCTGCTCATAGCCGGCGACCTGAAACCCGCCCAAAAGCCTGCCATCACTGCTTTTGCAGAAGATCCTTCGGTAAGCCTTGCCTACCACCAGTCAAAACTGAACCTTGACAAACTGAAAGCTTCCAATGCCGGCGTATTCCCCACGATCAGCCTGCAGTACAGCACCAATACACAACAGTTCGATAATACGTTCCGCCCGTTCGATGCCGCCGGACCACAGTGGTTCAAGGCCAATTTCTGGTCCCTGAAAGCATCCTGGGCCATCTTCAATGGCGGCAACCGCTGGCTGCAATCACAGCGCAGCCGCATCAGCTACCAGCAGGCCAATGCCGATCTGGAACAGGCACGCCGCCAGTCGGCCATCACCGACGAGAACCTGCGCCTCTCCTACAACAAAGCTGCCGAGCTGCTCACCCGCGCGCAGTCCATCATGGACCTGTCTTACGACAACTACCACCATACCACCCTGCGCTACGAAGAAGGGATCGCCTCGCTCGAAGACCGCCTGCGGGCCTTCTCCGACTTCATCAACTACCAGAACCAATACCTCAACAGCCTCTCTGAGCTGCTGATACAATCATACAATATCAAGATCCGCCAACAATCATTCTGATATGAACAAGACCATCATATTCACCGGCGCAGCTGCCTTGCTGCTTGTTGCCTCCTGCAAACCTAAGTTCGAAGAAGCTACCCCGAAGACCGGCCCTGTCACCGAGGCTGTGTTCGCGTCGGGCACCATAGAGCCCAAGGACTCGTACACGCTTACCTCTATTTCCGACGGCTTCATTCAGAAGGCATATGTGTCTGAAAACGACATGGTCGCCGACAAACAACTGCTCTTCCGCCTCGACAACCGCCAGCAGAACACACAGGTGCAGATAGCGCAGACCAATGTGCAGTATGCCGAGATGAACGCATCCGCATCGTCGCCGGCACTGGCGCAGATACGTGCCCAGCTGGAGGCCGCCCGTGTACGCATGCAGACCGACTCGGCCACACTGGCCCGCTACGAAAGGCTATTCGCTACCCGCTCTGTTTCCCGTCAGGATGTGGATAATGCCACCGCAGTGTACCAGTCCTCGCTCAGCTCGTGGAAGGCGCTGCAGGAGAGCTACCGCGCCACATCAGACCGCGTGAAGCAGGAACTGGCTAACACCCGTTCTCAGTTACAGAACGCGCGTGCAGGCAATCAGTATTACGACCTCGTGGCCATCGGTGCCGGCAAGGTATACCAGGTATTCAAGCGGCAGGGCGACCTCGTGAAGCGCGGCGACAAGGTGGCACAACTCGGCAACCCCGATTCCATCATTGTCTACCTCGATATAGACGAGGGAACCATCGGCAAGATACAGGTGGGCCAGCAGGTGCTGGTGGAACTGAATACCGACAAGACCCGCACCCTCGAGGCTCGCATCACCAAGAT
>JBIKSN010000323.1:0-3132 GCA_044348585.1 Flavipsychrobacter sp. | reverse complement strand
ATAAGTAATATCTGCTGTTCCGGCTGCGACACCAGACACAACACCTGTGGTAGGATTGACGGTTGCTACCGCAGTGTTGCTGCTGCTCCAGGTTCCACCCGGTGTTGCATGCCCTAATGCAGTGGTGCTGCCAGTACATACGGAATAAGTGCCTGTTACCGGGGTTAGCGGCGGCGTAGGGGTAGCTTTAACAATGGTGGTAAAAAGTAGCAGGAAGGCAAGGAGCACGTTCTTCATAGCACAGTTTTTATTCATAAGTACAAACGAATTGCAATATAATAAAAGTTTATAAATTCTGGACGTTATTATATTACTACGGCGTAAAAATAGTGAAATTCATTGCGTTTGCACCTATTGAAGGGCATCAATTGATACTGATAACCAACATAATTTTTAAGACGGCGGTTGCTTACCTTGTGCTAACATTCACACAATATCCTCTTTATGTGGCGGGAAGACGATGAAAAATATATGAAAAGATGCCTGCAACTGGCAGAACAAGCGAAGGGCCATACCAGCCCCAACCCCATGGTAGGGGCGGTGCTGGTGCACAACGACCGCGTGATAGGCGAAGGCTACCACCATTATTATGGTGGCCCGCATGCCGAAGTGAATTGTATCGCCTCGGTAAAGCCCGAAGACCGTGCCCTTATTCCAGACAGCACCATGTATGTGAGCCTGGAGCCGTGCGCTCACTTCGGCCTTACACCGCCCTGTGCCAACCTGCTGGTGCATGAAAAGGTGAAGAAAGTGGTTTTGGCCAATACCGATCCGTTTGCTAGGGTGAACGGCAAAGGGATAGCAATACTAAAAGAAGCAGGTATTGAAGTAACCACACACTTACTGGAGGCGGAGGGCAGGTGGATGAACCGTCGCTTCTTCGGATTTCATACCCGCAAACGCCCCTACGTAATATTGAAGTGGGCTGAATCAGAGGACGGATTCATAGGCACAGCCAACCGGCAACCGGTGGCGATCAGCTCAAATGAAAGCCTGATGCTGTCGCATAAATGGAGGACTGAGGAATCGGCAATAATGGTGGGCTATACCACCGCGCTGAACGACAATCCCCGTCTGACCCCACGTATGATGGAAGGGCGACACCCACTGCGCATAACGTTTGACAGAAAGCTACAACTACCCAAAGCACACCACCTTTTTGATGATTCTGCTGCCACATGGATACTTAACGACATTGAAGAGACAGTGGAAGGAAATGTTCATTACATAAAACTATCGTCGGGCGATAAGTTACAAGAACTGATGGACCGGCTTTATGATGCACATCTGATCTCGCTGATAGTGGAAGGAGGCGGTCATTTGCTGAATAGTTTTATTGAAAGCGGATTGTGGGACGAAGCAAGGGTGATCACGGGTGCGAAGAAGATGGGCACCGGACTACCTGCACCGTCGCTTTCAGGTATAGCACCTGAAATGGAACTGCCAAGTGGCCCGGACACGCTGAGACTCTACGTCAATCCGTATCACGGATTCAGGTACATAAAGGGCATGGAGTTGTAATAGGGTATTAATTCCGGCGTTGGCATGGACAGCACCCAACGGTTTGCACAGTAGTTGCCGTCTGTATAGGCGTGTGAAGATTAACTGACCTGTAAACCCATCTCTCATTACAATGAAATGATTAACGGATAGTCACCTGTTAACCCTATGTTTAAAATTGGTTGCAATACCCGTAAAACGAACGGTCGCCTGAAAAGCGACCGTTCGTTTTATAATTCGATGCATACATTCTTGGGTTCGGTAAAAAAGCGGAGCGCCTCCCAGCCGCCTTCGCGGCCCACACCGCTATTCTTGAATCCGCCGAAAGGCGTACGCAGGTCGCGCAGCAACCAGCAATTCACCCATATGATGCCACTGCCAACCTTGGCCGCTACCCTGTTGGCTCGGCTGATGTCCTGTGTCCAGATAGTTGCCGACAAGCCATAATCACTGGTGTTGGCAAGCTGCAGCGCCTCATCCTCTGTCTTAAAAGACTGCAATGTTACCACCGGGCCGAATATCTCTTCCATATTGGTGCGGCAATGGGCACCAAGGCCCTCAATAACCGTAGGCTCTATGAACAGACCATTTTCACAACGGCCTGACAATTTCACCACCTTTCCTCCGGTTAGGATCTTACCGCCTTCCTGAAGTGCGAGATCGATGCAACTCCGCACCTTGTCGAAGTGCATACTACTAACCACAGCGCCTTGTTTGCTGTTTTCGTCCAGCGGATCACCAACGGTAAGTTTCTTTACCCGTGCAATGAACTCCTCCTTAAATTTTTCATAAATGCTCTCTTCAACCAGAATACGACTTCCGCACAGGCATATCTGTCCCTGATTGCTGAAAGAAGACTGTATTGTAGTGCGCATCATCTTGTCCCAATCGCAATCGGCAAAAATGATGTTGGGGTTTTTACCGCCCAGCTCCAGAGATATTTTCTTGAACATGGGTGCCGCGGTTGCAGCTATATCGCGACCTGCACGGGTGCTGCCTGTAAATGAAATAGCCTTGATAGCGGGATGGGCTACCATTGCTGATCCGCAACCAGGCCCTGTGCCATGCAATATATTGAGCACACCTGCCGGCAGACCGGCCTCCTGACATATAATACTCAGCAGGTAGGCCGTCATGGGTGTAACCTCGCTTGGTTTTGCCACCACACAATTGCCGGCAGCCAATGCGGGGGCAATCTTCCACGTAAAAAGATAGAGGGGCAGGTTCCACGGAGAGATGCAGCCCACTATACCTACCGGCTGACGCAGGGTATAGTTGATGGCCTTGTCTTCCATATTATGGCTATCGGTGCTGAAATGCATGATGCCGGTAGCGAAAAACCTGAAATTACTGGATGCACGGGGGATATCTACCCTTTTGCTGAGCCAGAGCGGCTTGCCATTGTCGTTGGTCTCGGCAAGCGCCAGTGCATCTAGATTTGCATCGATCAGTTCGGCAATACGATTCAATAAACGGAAACGCTCCTCGGCCGGAGTGACACTCCATGCAGGGAATGCGGCCTTCGCTGCAGCTACCGCCGCCTCCACATCCTGCAGGTCGCTGTCGGGGGTCTGACTGTAGGTTTCACCTGTGGCGGGGTTAATATTGGGTATGTACCTGCCACCAACGGGA
>JBIKSN010000322.1:0-3142 GCA_044348585.1 Flavipsychrobacter sp. | reverse complement strand
TTGCTCCTTTATGCTTCCAATGGAAGCCAATGCATCTACCTCAGACTTTGTAAGACGTAATCTGATGGAGTCTCCTTTTATTCTGATCTTCATTGTTTTTGCCTTTCTAAGTAGTTACCGATTCGGTAGGTAAAAGTAGTATTTAACTGAAAATTATACGGTTTGCGCCTGAATACACGTTGAAACGCTGGTCGCGGAGGAAGCATACAAGCGTTACTCCCCATTCGTTCGCCAAGTCAACAGCCAGACTAGAAGGCGCACCAACTGATGCAATTACTTTGATGCCGGCCATTACCGATTTCTGAACCAATTCGAAACTTGCGCGACCGCTCAGCAGCAGTATATAATTGGTCAATGGAACCTCTGCGCGGTTAACGAAATTTCCGATCAATTTATCCAATGCATTATGTCTGCCAACATCTTCCTTCGACTCAATAAACTCACCACCCACATCAAACAATGCACACCCATGCAAGCCACCTGTCTTGTCAAACACTTCCTGTTTTTGTCTGAGTACAGTAGGTAATTTGTATAACACAGACGCGGCAACAGTTACATGGTCTTTTATGTCCTGAAGGCCACAAACTGTCTCAAGTGCCTCAATAGATGCTTTCCCGCACACCCCGCAACTGGATGATGTATAGAAATGGCGATCCAACTTTGTCATCTTATCTGATATATCAGACGTGACGGAGACAATTACAACATTTCCGTTCTTTCCACCGGCGGTTTCAACAGTTGAAATTTCCGACGCCCCTGAGATTATGCCTTCTGTAAACAGGAAGCCGACAGCCAATTCCACATCGTTTCCAGGAGTGCGCATTGTCACAGAAATACTCTTCGTAACTGTCTGTTTCAGATGTTCATATCGCAGCCTGATCTCCAACGGCTCCTCCATTGCAACTACATCCTGAACCTGCACCGAAGTGAGGTTATCGCAACGCAGTATCGAAACTATTTTTGAATTATCTGCCATGGAACTTGTTTGCCAAATGTACGAGTTAGAAAGGCTACTTTTGAAAGAAAAATTCTGATGTATACTATCCCGCAATTACTGGATATCCTCGACCTCTACCAGGGTACGTTTCCTGAAGACAAACAACATAGCGAGCCATTCAGGGAGTATTTACTCAGAAATAAAGAAGAGGAGATCTATCACAGAAAGAACTTTGACGGGCATATCACTACAAGTGCCTTTATCATTGATCCACATAACAACGAAATGCTGTTGTTGCATCACCGGTCTTTGAACAGGTGGTTGCAACCCGGGGGGCATACTGAAGGAGATGGAACACTTGTGGCATCGGCACTGCGAGAGGCTGTTGAGGAAACTGGTATCAGTAAGTCTGAATTAATACTGTTGCCTGTGTCTGAAAATACTGACGTGCCGTTTGATGTAGACTCTCATTACATTCCGCCAAATCCTAAAAAGAATGAGGATGGTCATACACACCACGACTTTCGTTATCTTTTCGAATACTCCGGTGACAGAGCCCATGAATACAACAGGGAAGAGGCGCTTGGGCTGCGATGGATAAAGTTCGTTGACCTCCTGACTGATGACACGTTTGGTGCTGTAGTAAGGAAGGTGGTTGCTTTTGTTAACCGGAATCGGTGGTCTGCTACTTAGATGCTGTATAAAGGGTTGTTACACCCAATGTCAACGGGCGTGCTTTAGCACCGGTGAAGCCGCATTTGGTCAAGATCTTGCAGAAATCATCACCATCTGGAAATACATTTACCGACTCCGGCAAGTAGGTGTAAGCGGTCTTGTGTTTTGACAACAGTCCACCAATACCAGGAAGAATATTCTTGAAATAGAAAGAGTACAGTTGTTTGATCGGAAAATTTGCAGGACGTGAAAATTCGAGTATTGCCAGTTTGCCTCCGGGACGCATCACTCGCTGCATCTCTTTTAGCCCCGCTTCCAGGTTCTCAAAATTCCTTACTCCATAGGCGCACATTACAGCGTCAAAACTGCTGTCGGCAAAAGGGAGAGATTCGCTGTCGCCGAGGTTCATGGATATAACTTTGCTCAGATTCTGCTGCGCGATCTTCTTTCTGCCTTCCTCCAGCATCTGATCTGCAATATCAACACCCACTACAGTAACACCACCAAGCTTATTTGCGGCAGCAATGGCAAGATCCCCCGTTCCGGTGGCAACGTCAAGGATCCGGTTTGGGTTCACTGATGATACTTCGGCAATAGCCTTTTTTCTCCACGACTTATCAATTCCGAGGGATAAAAAATGATTCAAAAAATCATATTTACCGGCTATGTTATTGAACATTTCGGCAACCTGCTCCTTCTTACCAAGTTGTGAATTTGAATCAGGTACAACCGCTGCTTTCTTTTCTACGATCTTCTCTTCGGCCATCGGCGCAAAACTATGATATTTAGCGCCACAAAACGGGTGCGATATCATTTTTCCATTGCGGTATTTTATTTTGTGATAATTGCCGGATGTTAATATCTTTTTGTTCGAAATATATTGAGATTAATAATCAAAAGTTATTAACTGACAAATGGGTTCTGTCAATTTAAATTATCACTTTGTATCACTGAATTGTCAGAAATGAGACGCAATTCACATTTAGTTTAAATTATTTAACTTTATACTTGAAATTTCATAACATTTGCCAAAATTTTGTGCAGTAAAAGCCTGCATACCGACTGGTGTAAACCCTCAAATTCATGTCTTTTGAACCCAGGGAAAATGGTTGGTGTGTTCGGCAAACAACGAACAGAATATCGAGAATAAATTATAAATGTTGATAGTATGAAGAAGATCTGAGTATGACGGGATATACTCAGGTTGTAGCGATCAGCCCCACCGGAGATGGTGGTTTTGAAAATGGTACAACGTTTGCCGCAAACGGATGGACATCTGTAAATACCTCGGCCTCCATCGGTTGGTATTTGGGTACAGTACCCACCGGTTACACCGGTGCACGTGCAGCCTATTTTTCGATAAGCAATGGTACAAACAACGATTACAACGCAAGCGGATCTGCGACAAGTCACTTTTACCGTGACGTTACAATTCCTACCGGCGCAACAACAATATCGCTGTCATTCTCGCTGAGGGGTAGTGGTGAAACCGGATGGGACAGGTTGCTGGTTTATACAGCACCCACATCT
>JBIKSN010000321.1:0-3155 GCA_044348585.1 Flavipsychrobacter sp. | reverse complement strand
GTGCTACAATTATCTTGATGTTATCGGTATCAGAACAACCGAGTAAGCTATTCACAATAAGCTCGTAGTTGTACGTACCCGGCGTGAATGTAAAGAACGCTGGCGTGAGCGTTGTAGCACCATACAGAGTAGTATCAGCAGGCGTCCACAAGAAGGTGAACGGAGAATCTTTTGGTGTCACCAACGTCGGTATCTGCATCGGCATACCTAGGCAAACGATCGTATCCTCCATCAGGATATCCACTCGCGGATCCTGTATGCTGTAAAGCACAGTATGCTTGATATCAGGGCACTTAGGATAAGATGCTGTAACCGTATAGGTAACGGTGCCCGGAGGCGTGATCACCGGCTCCATAGTGAACGGATCTGAAACACCTATTTTAGGTGACCATGAGTACGAGAATTCAGTATCGCCCAACAAACGGATGGGGTAGCTCGATAGTTGCTTGAAACAGATCCCCGTGTCAAGATTGAACAGTTGGAAATCGTTGGGCAAAACATGCAGGAAGAAGGAGGTATCTGTGCTGCAACCCGGCACAGGCGCACTCACGCGCACTGTCTGCCACCTGTCAACACTATCACCCGGCGTAAAGATCGGGTTGGCCACTGTGCCACTGTTCAAATAGGTGTTCGGTGTCCACAAATAGGTATACGGGATACTTGGCGGGAATGCGGTCACATTCAACTGCAGCGCAGTGCCCTGGCAGGTTATCTGCACAGGCGGGCCTGCGTTAATTATGGGTCGCTCATAAACGGTGATCTTCAACACGTCTCTCGACGGCAAACAACCCGCAGCAGGATATATTCCTGTCAGCGTATAGGTTGTTGTGACAGTAGGTGTCGCTATCGGATTGAGTATGGTAGTTCCCGAAAGTGTGCCTGCAGGAGACCAACTGAAATTAAGTGATGAATCGCCTGATGCGTTGATGCTTACATACTGTCCCAGACATATAGCTGTGTCAGAGGTATTGATCTTTACGAAGAAAGAATCAATGATCTTCATCTCTGCACTATCTATAACCACCGGCAAACCACCGCAGGTGTATGGAGCAAGGATGAGTATCTTTACTGTTTTAGGACCGGTAGGAATCACAGGAAGACCTGTGATCAGGACTGTTTCGTCAGAGTCTGAAGCTGCTATCACCACACTATCCGGAATGAAAGTATAGTCAACACCGTTTACTGCCGTACCACCTATGATATATTTTATTGTCAGCGGATTGGTCATGTTACCTGCACGTTTGAAAATGAATTTTCCCGGCAGGCAACCACGAACACAGAACTGTGACCCACTGGCAGTATCAGTGGGATGCATACCTATAGGATTCACGGTGATCGCAGTTGATGTAAGGCTTCCCGCCTTCAGGAAGACACCCGAATCATAAGCACCATCACTGATGTCTGAAATGCCGATTTTGAGATGGTAGGTATCGCATGGAGCAACAGCGGCTATTGCAGTCAATGTCTTGGTAATACCCTGATAGGTGATTACCGTACCTGTACTGTTGTCGATATAATGCATGCAGAACGGTGAACCCGGGCCCATTGCAGTACATGTCGAAAGCGGGTAACCACCTGAAGGACCGCAGTTGATACTGTTGATACACACAGGGATTGTGGTACCCGGAACCAAAGCGATATTGGTTGGCGTAGCATAACCCGGACCACTGATGATGAAGCCAAACGGGTCGTTGAACGGAGAGCAGGTATACCCACCATACTCTTCAGAACCGAAAATGTAGTCAAATTTCACAGTATCTCCGGTGGGACGGAAATCGAACTCAAAGAAGCACGCGTTACGGCTGGTGCCACCCGTAAGTGCGCCCAGCCAGGCTGCTCCCGGCATCATGTTGTCCCATGATGCAAACAATGTTGCAGGTCCGTTGGCTCCATTACCTGCCGGTCCGGTACGCACTCTGCCCGATGACAGTACGACGCCGCTGTCAAACATTACACTGGCAGGGGTGACCATACTGAAGACGCCTTTCGACGAATCATGACAGGTAGCCGTAGCACCAAAGCCTATTACCCCGGGGCCCAATAGCTTATTCATAAGCGCAGTTGCAGTAACGCCACTGGCGGTAACAACCATTTGCGCATTGGCAGTACCAATGCTGCACCATAACGCAATAAATAAAACGAATAATATATATATTCTCTTCATTTTGCTTCAATTTTTCGGGTATATCAGGTGTCGCAATCTCTTCAAAAATAATTACAAAATACTGAATCTCAACGAAAATATTAGAAATGTCCATCTATAAAGACACAGTTAATTGAAAATCAGTTGGATAATTCTAATTTAATTCAAACATTAAATTTTTCATAAAGAATGTTAGCATTTGACATTCGTCTTTACTTTGCACACATGAATAAAGGTCGCTTTAAACAGTACGTTGCAGTATTGTGCTTGTCTTCAGTCCTTTCAGCCTGCGGTGGCGCCAAACATGCCGGCCGTTCGGGCCCGGTTATTCCAGGCACCTGGCAGGCTACACCTATCGTCATCAACGGAGACTGCACCGACTGGCCTTCCCCATACCCCAATTATGATGCCAAATCGAAAGTGGCGTATGCGACATCAAACGATGAAGAGTTCCTTTATGTAACTATGCAGACCGGCGATCCCCTTACCCAGGTCAAGATCCTGAAACAGGGGATGACGGTCTCAATAGACACCGGCGGTCATAAAGACCCCACATTTCATATCAATTTCCCCCTGCCCAACGAAGATGACCTTTCTGCGCTATTCTCGCATGATGACGGCAACAAAAAGGACGCAACGCCGCAACTTAGCCGCCAATTCGTACAGAAACTTCGCAAAAGCGCCGAAAACTGTCACCAATTCTCACTTGAAGGTTTTTCAGAATGTAATGGTGCCTACATGGTATCACAGCAACTTCCTTGTGGCGTTACAGTGAAGCTGGCGATTGACGAGTACCAGCAATTGGTTTGGGAAGCGGCAATTCCCTTCAAGGCTCTGTGGGGCCGCGAAAATGCCGGCAGCTCACATAAAGGAAAACCAATCGGTGTCTGCTATTCAGTTAAAGGCTTCAAAGACAACACCAAAAAAACTAATACCAGCGCAGCGCCTATGAACAGTGGCGGTATGGGACAGGGCGGTATGGGTGCAGGAGGCCGCATGAACAGCAGCCCGA
>JBIKSN010000320.1:0-3162 GCA_044348585.1 Flavipsychrobacter sp. | reverse complement strand
CGAACGAGGTGTGTAGCTGTTCGTTACAAAAGGAGGCAAGATTTTTTAACGCGGTTGGGTTGGCATACCAGTCGCCACCGCCGTTATAAACGAGCAGACCAAGCTTTAGACCCTGTGCCTGAACCGATAATGAAGAAAAGGCAAAGGCGAGAGGCAACAAATAGTTCTTTATCCGCATCAGGATACCATATTGAAGTATGCAGCAACAGACATCGCGGCAGTTTCGGTGCGCAATCGCTGAGCGCCTAAAGATACCGGTTTGTACCCGTTGTTGAGGCACAAATTTACTTCATCGGGAGAGAAATCGCCCTCGGGGCCAATGAAGACCACGGCATCTTCTGATCCTTTTAACAGATCGGAGAGTTTGCTTTTGGGACTGTTTGCGTGGCAGTGCGCTATGAGTTTCTGAGGTGTGTTTTTGAAACGGTCGAGCGCGGTCGGGATAGGAACAAGCTGATTCAGGTCGGGCAGATAGCTTTGTTTTGATTGCAAAATGGCCGACTGCAGTATTTTTTCCCAGCGGTCGTGCCTGATGTGTGATTTCTGAAACCGGGAACTTGAGATCGGGGTTATTGATCCCACACCCAATTCGGTAGCTTTTTCCAACAGCCACTCATTACGCGCATTGTTTTTTGTAAATGCAACGCAGAGGTGCAGTTGTTTGCCGGCTCTGGGTTCCAGAAAAGTGTCTGAGATCTTCACATTGCACTTATGGCGCTCTGCAAATTGTATGTCACCATTGGCAACTGTACCTTTTCCGTCGGTGAGCATAATTTGGTCACCTTCATCCATTCTAAGTACTTGCCATATGTGCTTGGCGGTCTCTGATTCAAGAGTTACGACACCGCCTGAGGTCATAACGCCGGGGTAGAAGAATCGGTGTAATTCTGACATAAAGCAAAATAACAAAAAAAACTAACGCAAAACTAACTGTTTGTCTGCTATTAGTTTACGCATATTTATCAACGCATATCGCATGCGTCCGAGTGCGGTATTGATACTTACGCCGGTGAGTTCTGATATCTCTTTGAAGCTAAGGTCGGCATACATGCGCAGCACAATAACTTCGCGTTGTTCTTCCGGAAGACCTTCTACCAGTTTGCGCACGCTGTCGTGCACCTGGCGGCGCTCTATGGCGTCTGATGCCAGCTCGGCGGTTCCCAATAAGGCCGATATGTCCTGACCATCGGGCAGGGTAACGGAGATCTGCAGGCGGGTGCGCCTGAAATAGTCCATACAAAGGTTGCGTGCCACACGCACCGCCCAGGGAAGAAACTTACCCTGTTCGCTGTAGCGACCTTCTTTTATAGTTTTGATGATCTTCAGGAATGTATCCTGAAATAGGTCTTCAGCAAGGTATTTGTCTTTCACCAGCATGAATAATGAGGTGTACACTGCGTCTTTGTGACGAGTGATCAGTGTTGAAAGGGCTTGCTCCTGTCCCTGCTGATAAGCAAGAACCAGTTCTGCGTCAGATAGATTGGAAAAATGCATAACTTCTACTAGTTTAAACGTAATGTAACGTTCACGCCATTTGCCGTAAATTGGTAAAGTAGAAGTCTATGCTATAGAATAAATTTTTAGATGAATATGTCTGCAAAAAAGTTAAAAAAACCGAAACTGCCAAATATTTCTTAAAAAGCGAATGTCCGGCAGGCTCCCCTTTCCAACAATAGCAGACCGATATAAGGCGGGATGGGTTGGGTAAATGTTGGAAAAAGAGTGCAATTTTCTCTTACTGCTGATTAAAAGCAGCCGAAACGAAGCCTCAGCAGTTAATTTTGCAGCATGAAAAAGTGGTTGCCGATAGCTGTGTTGGCGATGGCAGGTATTACGGGACTGGTTATCTCCGGATTTGATATTCCTGTAAAAGGGGCAAGTTTCAAAGGAGCGCCGAAGACGGAGGCACAGCTGGGCGAAAAGTTGTTTTTCGAAAAGATGCTGTCGGCCGATCGCTCGCTGAGCTGCGCGTCCTGCCATATTCCGTCGCATGGGTTTGCCGATACTGTAGCTTTCAGCAGGGGAGTTGGTGGTCGGCTTGGCAAGCGGAATACACCCTCGAGTGCTAATGTTGCTGATCGCCCCTACTTGTTCTATGACGGGCGTGCCGCATCGCTGGAAGACCAAGTACACTTCCCTATTGAAGACCACAACGAGATGGACCTGGCGATAGCTGAGGCCGTGAAAAGAGTAGCTGCCGATAAGAAATATGCTGCCTGGTTCAGGAAGATATACGGAGAAGCACCAACTGCCAAAACATTGCAGGCTGCTATCGCGGCATTTGAGCGTACTATAGAAACATCCAGGACTCCGTTTGACAGGTATATGGCGGATGATGAAAAGGCAATGTCGGCATCGGCCATCAGGGGTAGAGAACTTTTTATGAGTGATCGGGCTAAGTGTTTTGATTGTCACTTCTCGCCTGATTTCACGGGCGATGAGTTCAGGAACATAGGTTTGTATGATGGTGTAACGTTCAATGATGAGGGCAGGTATGGCATCACCAGGGACAAGAACGACCTCGGTAAGTTCAAAGTGCCGGGTCTGCGGAATGTAGCAATAACCGGTCCATATATGCACAATGGTATGTTCCGCACACTGCGCGAAGTGATAGAGTACTATAATGATCCGTACAAGGTGGTAAAAGCACCAATAAACATCGATACGGCGCTTGCAAAACCACTGAATCTTACGGAGCAGGAGAAGACCGATCTCGAGAACTTCCTTCTGGCGCTTACCGACGATCGCTTCGTGAACAAGTGATATATTCGCTGATGGCCGGCAGTGCAGACCTGAAATTATTATTGGACGCAAAGGCAGCGATGTATAACCGCAGGGAGTTCATTGCCCGCGATCCGATATGCATTCCCCACAGCTTCAGCAAGCGACAGGACATAGAGATATCGGGCTTTTTCGCCGCCACACTTGCGTGGGGCAATCGCACAACCATCATCAATAGTTGCAGGCGGCTGATGTCTCTGATGAACAATGCCCCGCATGAGTTCATCATCGGGCACAGGGATACTGACCTGAAAACTTTTCTTTCATTTGTGCATCGCACCTATAACGCTACCGACCTTTTGTATTTCATAGATGTGTTGCAGCGGCACTACAAGGAACACACATCACTGGAAGATGCTTTTGTGCCCGGCGCTAAATACA
>JBIKSN010000319.1:0-3167 GCA_044348585.1 Flavipsychrobacter sp. | reverse complement strand
TCGTAAGCGTTCCGTTGCATTTGCCGGTCTCAAAGCTTACCACATTCCCTTTGACGCGGAAGGTGGCAGCAACTTCTTTACCGGTAGCAGCTTCGTAGGCGTATGGCTTCTTCTCGCTGATAGTGCCGAGTGGCGTAGTGGCGCAAATGCCACCGTCGGCAGAAACGCCGAGTTTGTTTGCCCCTCCATACTGCAGTTGAATGCGGCTTGCATCGGCACCGGGCCGAACGACAAAGTCGTATTCAACTTTATCACCATTCAGGTAGAGCACCCAGTCTATGCCGGGATATACTTCTTTGTATGTGATGCGGCTGTATGAATGCGCTGTAATACCATTGGCAGATGAGCCATTATAGAAACTCTCGAAATACGATTGAGGGCCGGCGGTTTCAACTTTTGCGTCGGGATTGGCACCCAGCAGGGTCACGTCCATGCGGTAGGTGCGCATGCGGGGCGAACCTGCCACTTCTCCTTCCATTTTTCTGAACTGGTAATGAAGCTGGCCTTTGCCGATGTATAGATTGACGCCCGAAGATGACAGGGTGAACTGGACATCCTTGCTTTCCATCTGGCCCTTGTTCTCAATGAAACAAAGCGGTTTGGGTACGCCTTGCCCCGTAGTGGGAACAATGTTCTTTGCCATTACAGACACAGACAGGAAACAACTCAATGCCAGGAAGGCACACTTTGTACCATTCAAATACATATAATAGTATTTTGTTAGTTAAATTATAGACTGCAATATAGGAAATATATTTTGCAATAAGAACCACACAGATACTGCGTTTGAAAAAGGACGTGAAACGCGTTTTTATTCACGCAGAATGAAGTGTCAGGTAATGTTTCGAGCCGAGGGGGTGAGGAGTGAATAGATGGCGGAATCAAAGAAACGACCGTTGTGATAGTAGTTCTCACGGAAATAGGCTTCACGGATAAATCCGTGTCTTTCCAGCAGAACCTTAGAAGGGGTGTTGGCCGGATTAATGTTGGCTTCTATTGAATGCAGCCCCATTTTACCAAAAGCGTAATCGAGCACCACGGCAAGAGCTTCGCTCATCAGCCCCTTGCCCTGATGGCCGGCTTCTAGTGTATAGCCCAGTTCTGCTCTGTAGTGTTCTTTCTCGATCCTCCACAATGCTATTGTGCCTATGATTGTATCGGAGTCTTTTAGTGTGATACCCCACGTTACATTGTTATTTTCGTCTATTGCGTTATTCACCATCCTGATGAACGCTATAGCCTCGTCGACAGAGGCACACGGCGCGCGGTCGAGATACTGATTCAGCGCCGGATCGGAGCGATGGTGAAATATTTGCGGACCGTCACCCACCGACAAGCGTCGCAATACCAGTCGTTCGGTAGTAAGTATGGGAAACGGATCGAATTTGAGTGTTAACATGGTTTTGCTGGTTTTATAGGTACTGTCCGGTGTAACTTTCTTTCACTTTTTTTAATCCGTCAGGTGGTCCTGCATAGAGTAGGGTGCCACCGCCTATGCCTCCTTCGGGGCCAAGGTCTATGACATAGTCGGCGCACTTGATTACATCAGTATTGTGCTCGACGACAATAATTGAATGTCCCTGTTCTATCAGCGCATCAAACGACTGAAGTAGCTTTTTTATGTCATGCATGTGCAGGCCTGTCGTCGGTTCGTCAAAGATAAATAGTACCTTTTCTTTTACCCTGCCACGACCCAGGAAAGACGCCAGTTTCACGCGTTGCGCCTCTCCACCGCTCAGGGTATCGCTGCTTTGGCCCAGCTTCACATAACCAAGGCCAACGTCACTAAGTGGTTGCAATGCCGCGGCAAGTTTCTTTTCGGCGGCAAAGAAGCTAATAGCTTCGTCAACGCTCATTTCCAGCACGTCATATACGTTCTTGCTATTGTAGGTTACTTCGAGAACTTCATCTTTGAACCGCTTGCCTTTACATGATTCGCACAGCAGGTGCACATCGGCCAGGAACTGCATTTCAACGATCACTTCGCCTTCGCCTTTGCAGGTGTCGCAGCGACCGCCGTCGGTATTGAAGGAGAAGTGTTTCTCTTCAAATCCGCGCATTTTCGACAGTTGCTGTTTCGCATAGAGCTTGCGCATTTCGTCCCATGCCTTTACGTAGGTGACCGGGTTGCTGCGCGATGATTTTCCGATAGGGTTCTGGTCAACCTGCTCTACCATTGCAATGTTGCCTAGGTCGCCGGTAAGGGACCTGAAGCTACCCGGACGGTCGCCTCCTTCGCCAAAGTGTTTCATGAGGGCGGGGTAGAGTGTTTGTTTGATCAGGGTTGTTTTACCGCTGCCACTCACACCGGTCACCACACATAGTACATTGAGCGGGATGTTCACGTCCACATTTTTCAGATTGTGCTGTGTACAACCTTCCAGGAGCAGCCACCCGGTAGGCTTGCGTCTGATGGCAGGCGGCTCTATGCGCAGGGCGCCGCTCAGGTAGCGGCCCGTGAGACTTTTTTCGTTTTTTATCAGTTCTTTATACGGACCGGTTGCAATCACCTCGCCACCCAGATGGCTGGCCAGCGGCCCCATGTCTATGATGTAGTCGGCTTCGCGCATCATCATATCATCGTGTTCTACCACTACAACTGTGTTACCCAGATCGCGCAGCGATTTCAGCACGCCGATCAGGCGTTCTGTATCTCTGCTATGCAGACCAATGCTGGGCTCATCAAGTATGTAGAGCGAGTCGGTGAGATTGCTACCCAGGAATTTTGTGAGCTGAATACGTTGGCTTTCTCCCCCCGAAAGTGTATTGGCAAGCCGACTGAGTGTAAGGTAGCCAAGACCCACATCCAGCAGCGTTTTCATTCGTTGGTTTACCTCAATGAGTATCCGCTTAGCGACTGTCTTATCGTGTTCGCTCAGTTTTATGTGCTGCAGCCATTCATATAGCTGGTCGGCAGGTTTAAACATGAGATCGGCAATGGTGGCGCCGTTCACTTTCACATAAAGCGCTTCTTTTCGCAATCGGGATCCACGGCAGTCGGGGCAGGTGGTGCGGCCACGATAGCGTGCCTGCATCACACGGTATTGTACTTTGTAGAGGTTCTGCTCTACCATGGCAAAGAAGTCGTTGATGCCGCTCACATCGCGGTTCCCTTCCCATAGCAGTTGGAATTGATCCTCGGTGAGTGCCGCGATAGGCTTATGTAT
>JBIKSN010000318.1:0-3176 GCA_044348585.1 Flavipsychrobacter sp. | reverse complement strand
ATGATGGAATCGGTGAGGCCTTTTTTGGTGCCGTTTTTTGTTACTTTTTCAAACGTAATGTTCTCGTAAAGAATATCGGCACCGGCGGCATTATCCTGTAACCACTTTTGGTTTGTCTTTCCCGAACCTGTTCGCATGCCATTGTCTATGTACCTGTCCACGCGGTAGGTTTGTGCCAGTTGCATCAGAGCCTGGTTGTGGTCCACATGCGGATGGGTAACCATTACCAGATCGATCGTGCTATTCAGATCCTTTCTGCGTTTGAAGAAGCGGGACAGGTAGTCCATCAGTTTTGCCTGATACTCGTCGTCCTGCGCGCCTGCGTCTATCATTATAACGCCGCATGGAAATTCGAGCAGTGCCGCTGCACCCTGGCCTATATTGATGAAGTGCGCCCTCATTACTGAGTCGTTCTGAGCAATGGCATTGCCGGCTGATACATAGAGCAGCAGTGCCAAGAAAACACGTGAAAGATGCTTCATGAGACCAGATGTTGATAGTTATTTGAAAAACTTCTTATGCAAATATAGAAGAGTGTTTTTCACATAAACAGAGTAAAAACACCTGATTTTTCCGGTGTTTTGATTGTTCTGCGGGGGGGGCAATCTATCGGAAAGACAGAAAAGCCTTTCCCAGATATTTCACTATGTCTGAAGCGAGGAGCGCTTCTTTTGACAGGTCGGCAGCCGCGATGTCGGCAGCCAGGCCATGGAGGTAAACGCCAAGAACTGCGGCGTTATCGGGCGCATAGCCGTTGGCAATGAGGGCGGTAATGATACCTGTGAGGACATCACCGCAGCCGCCTGTTGCCATACCTGAGTTGCCTGAGGTGTTGTATCGACAGTTTCCATCGGCATCTATGACCGCAGTATGGTGTCCTTTCAGGACAATGTTGATGTTATACCTCATAGCCTGGATGCGGGCATTGTCCACTTGCACCATGCTGTTGGTATTGTCGCCGAAGATGCGCGCAAATTCTTTGGGGTGAGGTGTGATGACAGAGCCGGCCGGGATGCGGGAGAGCAGATCGGGATGGGCAGCAATGATGTTAAGCGCGTCGGCATCTAATACAACCGGGCGCGACCATGTTTCGAGAAAGGTGCTGAGTGCATTTACCGCATCGGCATCGGTGCCCATGCCGGGACCTATGCCAACGGCATCTACATTTGCCGGTGGGTGGATGCCTACTATGGCGTCGGTGCCACTGGTGCTGCACATGGCTTCGGGCACGGAGGTCTGCATGATGTTGTACCCGCAAGATGGCACGCATGTGGTAACCAGCCCCGCGCCGGTGCGCAATGAGGCGGAGGCTGCGAGGACCATTGCCCCCATTTTGCTGTAACTGCCACCAACCAAACAGGCATGTCCCATGGTGCCTTTGTGGGCAAAATCGGTGCGGGGTCGAAAGAGTTTCATGGACTCATTATGGCCAGTGGTAGTGTATTGGGTGTGCGTGGCGGCGATGAATGTAGCATCCAGACCTATGTCAAGTATATGGACATTGCCGGTGAACGGTTCGGACTCGGGGTGGAGAAAAACCCGTTTCCGGAACTGGAAGCTTAAAGTGTCTTGGGCCTCAAATGCCACCTCTCCGGGCGACGGGGCATTGTCGGCAGAAAGACCGGTGGGCATGTCGATGGCTATTTTCCGGTTGGGAAGACTGTTTACCTGTTTAATGAAAGAGGCCAGCCATCCCGATAGCGGGCGGTTGGTACCGGTGCCCAAGATGGCATCGATAATTACTATGTTGGTCGGAATGTCGGTTATAAAGGTGTTGGTGGCTACGAAGCCAACCAGGTCTTTATTGAGTTGTTGCAGTGCCTGCAGATTGTTTTCGCAGTCGGGTGTGCGGTCTGCGCCCAGTTCGAGCAGAAATGCTTTTACGCCCAGTCCGCGCCGGTGCAGCAGGCGTGCAATAGCCAATCCATCGCCTCCGTTGTTGCCGCCTCCGCACAAAACTACAAACAGTGATTCTCTGGGTAGATTCTCCGTGAGCCAGTTCACGCACGTCAGCGCGGCGCGTTCCATAAGATCAATGGAGCGAATGCCGGATGCCTGAATGGTGTATGCATCACAAGCTTTGATCTGGGCGGCAGAGAATATCTTCATGACAGATGAAATTATGTAGCTAAAGTAAATATACACATAAAATCATCGGTTGGCATTGTTCGTGGTCAGCGCTGTTACCTACGAATAATGATCTTCTGCATGTCAGGTGCAGAGGTTGCCGCCGATATTACCTTTAGCATGTATATCCCATCCGGTAGTTTTGATATGTCCAGTCGGTTAGGCACGTCGCTATTCAGGTTGAACGTCAGCAACTCCCGTCCCAGGCAGTCGGTAATATTTGCAGCAGCGGTAGCGTTTGTCAGAGTGGCAGGCAGGCTTACGTTAAGTGTGTTGCCCGCCGGGTTTGGGTAGACAAACACTCGGGCTGTTGCCGAGCTGATTCGGTCCACATAACTTGGTGTGTCCTGTATTGATCTTACTTCTATATCGTCCAGTGAAACGCCATCGTAGTTGTTCGCTGCATCGCTTACCAATTCAAACTTTAGCAGTACTTTCTGCCCCAGGTAATCGTTGAGGCTAAGGTGTTCTTTTACCCACTCTGGTTGTTGCGCATCATACACGGGCTTGTCGTAAAGTTGGTACATGGTGCCACGGCGTGTACGCGAGCCGCATAGCGGTTGCCAGTCGAAGATGCCGTCTATGGTAGCCTGCACAGAAAAATAATCATACTTCGATTCTATACCCCAACGCCCCCAGAAGCGCAACCATGCTTCGGTGGAATAGGTCAGATCAACAGGTGTTGTGAGCTGCAAGGTTGCCGTTGTGCCGTCGGAATAATTGCCACAGGTGGCACTGCTTTTAAGGGAAGAAGGTGCAGAATGGTACTGGCCTGTGCATACACTCCAGTCGGACGATGAGTAATCGGAAAGTGTTGATGTAGATGGAGTTGTGATATTATACTTCATGCCATAGTAGAAGCGAATGGTGTCGTAAGTGTCGTAGAGTCCATTATTGGTTTTGAGCACATATCCTATCTGCTGACCATTGGGTGTTGATGCTGAAAGGGAGTAGCTGAACGAATCCGAAACTTCCTGCAGCAGGGTGAGTCCGGTGTATATTTTCGGTGTAGATGGTACTGAAAGGTAGCTGTTCAGCGGGGTGATGGT
>JBIKSN010000317.1:0-3179 GCA_044348585.1 Flavipsychrobacter sp. | reverse complement strand
TTTTACCGGTCACGGGATTGATAAGCCCACCTGCAACCCGGCTGGACGCATCAGGTTTTCCGTCATCAATCACCAGTATCCGCTTGCCGGCCTTTATCAGTTGCCGCGCCAACAAAGTGCCGCACAATCCTTGGCCAACGATGAGGTAATCAAATTCCATAGATAGTTCCTTCGAAAACGAAAGTAGCCGGTCCTGTGAGAATGACATTTCTTGCAGAGTGGGCGGTGTCTTTGGTGAAAGAGACCGATAATTGGCCACCGGGAGTTTGGATGGCAGTTTCGAAATTGCCGGTCAGGCTGCAGGTCGCCGCAATTGCCGCGGCAGTAACGCCCGTGCCACAACTCATTGTCTCGTCCTCTACACCGCGCTCGTAGGTGCGCACAGATAAAACGTCTCCAATGACCTGGGTGAAATTTACATTGATACCTCCGGGGGCGAATTCAGGCAATTGGCGGATGGTTCTACCTTCTGTAAAGACATCCACATCATCAGTGTTTTTAACCCACTTTACATAGTGAGGAGATCCGGTGTTGAGCAATGTGTAACCGTTGTGAATGTCCATCCTTGCAACATCCTGCATTTGAAGACTAACAATACCATCTGAGGAGATTGTGGCGAAATGCGGACCATCGATCGCTACGAACTTGGCATTGGTTTCAACAATTCCCAGTCTTTTCGCAAATGCTACCATGCAACGGCCTCCATTGCCGCACATGGTACTTTCTCCGCCATCTGAATTGTAGTACACCATTCTGAAATCGTAATCGAATTCAGTTTCCAGCAACATTAGTCCGTCAGCCCCTATTCCAAAGCGTCGGTGGCACATGTTCGCTATCTGTTCGCGGGTGAAAGAATACTTTTTTTCTCTGTTGTCGAAAAGTATGAAATCGTTGCCCGTGCCGTGGTATTTATAGAATGTCATATTTGATTGCTGCTGTGCAAATGTAAATACAAATTAAGGGCCGTCAATCAACAATCAATCGAGCGGTGTGTCTTTCGCCCGCAATGTTCATGCGTATAATATAGACACCCGAGGTAGTGATAGAGGTATTGATCCTGGTGACATTGTGCCAGCCTGATGACGGCGTCGATGATCTGAAGATCGACCGACCGGTTATGTCGGTTACTTCGAGTTCCATTATTGCGTCTATGTCGGCATTCCAGGCCACCGAGAAAGATCCGTTGTTTGTGGGGTTGGGGAAGATACCGGTGACTGCACTGCCGTTGATCCATGTGAGCGTGCGTACCTGCGATGCTACAACCTGTTCAGTTACCAGTTCAGAGGAGACCTGATAGTGCACCGGCGTGCCCGATGCAATGCCGGTGATGTGATCGTTATATGAATAACGGAAATCATAAGATCCGTTGGCGGATTGCCGATAAATGGTTTTAAATGGACCGTTGTCGATGGCACGTTGCAGGGAATACTCTTTTGTGATACCATCCAGGCCAGAGGTCCATGTAATAAGTGCTGAGCCGGCTGAGAACATAGCTGCGTCAAGATCGATGAGGGTTTCCACAGCGTCGCCCTGGGTGAGTTTCCTGACCGGCGAATAGAAAGGAGTTGTTCCGTTTTTCATAGTGGTGCGGATACGATAGTAGCGTATTGGCATGGTTGCAAAAGAAATAGTGTCCACGTAGTTATAGTTTGCGATCGATCCGCCGGAGGCTGCTATGTCGAACACGGTTGTGAATGAGGTGCCTGAGTCAGACCGCTCCAAATAATAATGATCCGCATATTCGTTTATCAATGAACGCCAGATCAACGAGGCGCCTTTCGAAACCGTGAACGCTGCAAGGCTCAGATAGTCACTGGTAGCCGGAGTGTTTCCTGCAGGCCCGCCATTATTGAACCAAAATTCTGAAAATATTGGCGCAGTGAATTCGGCTCTATAGCCGTTGCGGTAGGGGATCCATTTAATAGCTGATGCGGGGATAAATACTTTTTGTCCCCCTGTATCGTCCCATAAGGAACCGTTTATTGCGCGTTTGTCGGGGTTGCTGTAGCAGGTAACACCCAATGTGTAGGCGTCAGTGACCGGCGTGCAGGTTTTGCATGCAGTGTCTTCAGTGACCCGTACCACGTCACTGTCAAGCAAGAATAGTTTCAGGTTCGCCGATGTATTTTCCTTTGAGTCTCCCTCAACTCTGTAGCTGCGTGGCAGGACGTATTGTGTGCGGCCCGGGTTATAGATCGTATCGTGTTTGTAAAGGTTTGCAGAGATAACGCCTGTGTAGTTTTTCGGTTGGATGGACATCAGCAAGTTGTCGCCGGCCATAACATCCTTCAATTCAGATGAACGCACATCCGATCCGGTACTCAGATTTGAGGTCGACTGTATGGGGGCGCCGCCATCATATATGTGAACGTCGTCAATGGCCAGGCCTTCAAAAGTTACAGCCGGGTCGGCGAACAGAACAAAGCGCAGATGGAGTGTGCTGCCGATGGGTGGCTTGGGCAGAAATGTTGTGGCTGCGTGCCACCTTGTGAACCCAATGGTATTCCAGATGACAAAAGTTGAATCGTACCAGTTGAAGCCGGAACCGGCGTCGCCGAGCTTTGTCCACTGTATGCCATCAAAAGAATATTCCATATAGGCACCGTCGCACAATATAGTGCCGCAGTTTTCAAGGTCTTGAGCCATACTGAAGCTGAGCATTGGAGCTGATAGGGTAGAAATATCATAACACGGAGAGTAGAGGTAGGATGTCTCGAGATTGTTATGTCTACCCGTAAGGTTTGTTTTCCATGCCTTCGTTCCGCTGGCCGCCTTGTTAATGGATGCCGCGGCAGGTGTACCGAATTGCCACGAAGAGAGTTGACCGCCGGTGAAAAATCCACCATCACCATTTTCGAAATTCTCCAGATATGGGTAACTGGTGATGACCGGACTGTTTCGGAAATTGAAGTTTAAAATAGAGTCATTCTCGTGATAGGTGTCGCCAGATGAAGCCAACCAAACGTCCAATTTATGGTCGGATGTGTTGCCGATCTTCAATAGATCGGGGAAAGTAAACAGCGTGGAGTCTTTGGCAAGAATAGATGGTATCGTGCCCGAGTAAACTGTACCGCCGTCCAGTCTATAATAGACCCTTATGTTGCTTAAAGGATAGTTCACTCCGTTTTTTACCAGTACCTGCAGTAGTGTCTGGTCGGGGAGTCCGCAATTTCCTGCCA
>JBIKSN010000389.1:0-3187 GCA_044348585.1 Flavipsychrobacter sp. | reverse complement strand
TAAGATTACTTGCATTGAGTCCAATATTATTGAAATCATACAATGAAGAAGGAATCAAAAATACCGAACGTGTAAATTCATTCTCTATCATCTGTTCCATATTGGCATTTCCTGCTTCTAGAAGCGAGGCATTAGGTACGCCATTGTTTCCTTTTTCATTTACGCCCAGTCTGCCGTAGAATCGAGCTTTTAACAAAAATTTATAGATACTTTTCTTAAAAATGTGTTCATTCTCAATGAAATTATAATTGTTATAACTTAGAATAGAAGCTCTTACTGCGAGTTTGGATTGATGATAAATATTGTTTTTATACAATTTTGAATAATAAATTTCTGCATTGATACTAGAGTTGAGTCCTCCATTGCCCCAAGCGGTAGGGTCGTAGTGATAATTGTATGTGCCATAGCTAGGACGCATCATCATTTTGTAGAACAACGAAGCTGAAAAATAATCGTTTAATGGCTTGCTCAAGCCAATCTTATTGAGTACAATCCCGTCTAACCAACGCGAATGAAATGAAAACGTACTGTTTTTGATAAAACTATGCGTGGGCGTGCTGTAATTGAAGCGATACGAGATAATATCATTGCTATTATGTCCAAAATTATTCTCACGAATAGCGCCTTTTCCTATTCCTGTATTGACCCAAAAATCAAGTTGTAGATTATGGAACGAACGCATATAATTTCCATTGAAATGAACGCCTAGTTTTACACCATCAAAATTGTTATACCATACATCGGGACGCCAAAATGCGTGGTAGTAATTTCTATCTAAATTATCGTACAATTTGTGGTCAAATTTGAACTTGATAGGGAAATAGCTGTTATTGTTCAATGGACGAATATCTGCCAAACGTCTTGTCGTATCTATTTCTACTTTTTGAACGGCTTCGGGTAGTTCTATTTTAGTACTATAATCCGTTTTGAGTTTATTGTCCCATCCTATCCAGCGAGGTAGTCTGGTGGCATCGGTTTCTTTTTCAAACCACGTATTAGGAATATAAAAATTATATTTTTTGACGCTTTTGCCAGTAATAGTTAGGTCTATAGGCATTTGCATTTCACCTTTTCGTTTCAATCTGAGCTCGTATAAATTCCCTGAATCCAGCTTGTTCAACCCTACAAATTTGTAGTCAATATGCTTGCTGGTTTCTATCCATTGATCAAAAAACCAATTCAAATCACGTTTTGTATAGTCAATTATAGATTGTCTAAAGTCTTCAATATAAGGATGGCAAAAACTCCATTGATTAAAATAATGCTTCATTGCACCCGAAAATAAGCTATCGCCCAATACATATTGTAGATTGAAAAGCATCGTAGCTGTTTTTGAATAGACGTGTCCATAGCCTCCGCCTTGTCCCAATGCGCCGTTGAATCCATCGCTATGGGTATTGAGTGTAGGGTCTTCGTTGTGAACTGCATCGCGCATATAGCCTAGATATACATTGGCTTCACGAGCTTCTATTTCTTCATAATGTTTGTTCAAATATTTATTAGTCGGCTTGGATTGTACCAAATATTTCCCATCAATTCGTTCCATCGCCCATACGGTTAGGAATTGTGTAAACCCTTCGTCCAACATTGCTCTGTAAGTTTCATTATTATTGACCATACCATAAAACCAATTGTGTCCCACTTCGTGTGCCAATAATTTTCGATATCCAGGATCGCTGCCGCCATCCATTGTAAGCATAGGATATTCCATACCGTCTTCACAGTCTGCTACTATCATTTTTGGATAAGCGTATTTCCCAAAATCTCTACTGTAGGTATTAATGACTTTATGCGTGAATTCGGTAGCATTTTTCCAGCCACTTGCATGATGTTCTAGCACCATAGCTACTACTTTTACATTATTGATGATACTTTCATGAATTCGATACAAAGGTCCTGCAATCCACGCAAAATCATGTACGTTTCTAGCTTTATATTTCCATGTTTTTCGTGCTCCTTTTTCTATTTTTTGAGAAAATGTAATGTCGCTATCCCATTTATTTTTCCAGAAATTGGATAAATCGAGCTTGTTTCTCAATTCTTTTGGCATTACATCGTTTTCATTTTGGATTTCGCCAGTAGCTTCTACTACAAAATTGGCAGGAAAGTTGAGTTCTACTTCATAATTCCCAAAATCGCCATAAAATTCTCTGTTCAAATGCTGATCGGTACACCATTTGAATTTTCTGTCATATACTGCAAGACGAGGATACCAATGCGCCCCATTAAAATGTCGTTGTCCTTTTTGTACAAAGGATTTCATACGTCTTCGGGTAGCGCCACCTTTGCTATAATACGTGTTGAATTGCAGTTCAATCGTAATTTCGGTATTGGGAAGCATAGGCTGAGCTAGCCATACTTTCATTATGGAACCGTCTATTTCTCTTTTGAGTTCGGTCCCATTTATTTTCAAGGCCTTTATCTCATTGCCTAGATTCGCTTTTTCCCATTTTCCATATTGAATTTTTGTACCATTGGCTTCTTGAAGATTGCTCAAATAAGAATTTTCAAGAAAAGCATTTTGATACAGATTGAAAAATAAATGATAGAGCGTATCGGGGCTATTATTGGTATATTTGATGTATTCAATTCCCGAAATTACTTCATTTTTTTCGTCCAAATAGGCTTTGATTTTGTAGTCTATATCTTGTTGCCAATAATTGGACGCAGGTTTTTTATTTTTCCAATAATAAGGGTTTGTGGGAGATTGAAAATCTTGAGATTTTGTATACACAAAAGTGCAAAGAAAGAAAACAACCAGTGTAATTTTATTTCTATTCATATTGAATTATTTATGAAAATAAGTAAAAAAAATATTAAACCGAACGCAAAACCGAACGAAACGCTACAAATTGGTCTCCAAACTTGGCAAATCCTTTTTGACGCATTTCATTAGCATAATTATTGATATAATCAAAGTAACGTGTCATATCCGTAGTGCTATACTGAATGTTGAATGAACTGCCATCGGTTTCATTTTCATCCAATAGTTTGTAGAATCGAGCCGAATCAAAACATCCTGTATTGATAACGTCTTGAATATGTTCCTTTTTTAGCCAGTCGATAAACTCATTTTGAATTTCTTGATTGGGTTTTACCGTTACGCTATATACTATTTCTTGCATAGAATTTTTTTTAGAAACTTGTTGTCAATTGAGCTCTAATACCACTAAAAGCAGGCTCCATT
>JBIKSN010000316.1:0-3200 GCA_044348585.1 Flavipsychrobacter sp. | reverse complement strand
AATAATACCGCCGAGCTGACCCTTGACCAGGTTCAGGACTTTAAGGGCAAGTACCCCAAGCAACTCTGGTACCTATTCTTCTCTGAGATGTGGGAACGCTTCGCGTTCTATGGTATGCGCGGCATGCTGACCATATTTATGGTGGAACAGCTGATGCTGAACGAACGTGACGCGAACCTGAAGTACGGCGGTATTCAGGCGTTCATTTATACCATGACGTTCATTGGTGGTTTGTTTGCCGATAAGATACTCGGCTTCCGCAAGTCGGTGTTCTGGGGTGGTCTGCTCATGATCATTGGTAGCTTCACACTGGCATTCTCGCCCAAAGACCTGTACTACATAGGCATCAGTTTCACCATAGTGGGAACGGGTTTCTTCAAACCCAATATCTCTACGATGGTGGGTAATCTGTATAAGGAAGGTGATTCGAGACGGGATGCGGGCTTCGGACTGTTCTACTCAGGCATCAACATCGGCGCGTTTTTGGGTGGTTGGCTATGTATCAAGACAGCCAATAACTATTCGTGGAATGCAGCATTCTCGCTGGCGGGTATCGGTATGATCATTGGTCTGGGTATATTCCTTTTCACTCGTAAGTTGATAGGCCCTATAGGGTTGTCGCCGCTTGAGGGAAAGATGACGAAGAGCCAGGTGATGAAAAATGACATAATGGTATATGCGGGTTCGGTGCTGGTGATGCCGCTCATTTATCTGCTGGTGAAGAACAGCGAGTACACCGACTATTTTATGTACACCATAGGTCCGCTGGCAGTACTGTATCTTGTGTATGAGATGATGAAGTTCAACAAGGTGGAACGGCAGAAACTGATAGCTGCGTTTGTGTTCATCATTTTCTCCATTTTCTTCTGGGCGTTCTTTGAACAGGCGGGAGGTTCTCTGAGTCTCTTCGCGCGTTATAATCTGAACGACACTGTGATGGGGGTACACTTCGACCCTAATGAGGTGAACAACTCTTCCAATTCGGTGTTTGTGATTGTGCTGAGCCCGATAGTAGGTCTGCTGTGGGTATGGCTCTCCAAGAAGAAACTGGAACCCAATACACTTATCAAATTCGGGTTGGGTTTCTTGTTTGTTGCGATCTCTTTTTACCTGTACTATTACACGCGCTTTTTCGCCGATTCAAACGGTAAGACCTCTCTTGACCTGTTCACATTTGCCTACCTGATCTCTACACTGGGGGAGTTGTGTTTGTCGCCGATAGGCCTGTCGCTGATGACGACACTGGCGCCCAAGCCACTACACGGAATGATGATGGGTATGTGGTTTCTGGCGAGTGCCTATGGCCAGTACGCTGCCGGTATATTGGGCGCAAACATGACCACCGCCAACGAAAATGCCAGCCTCTCAGAAAAGCTGATGGCCTATACAGACGGGTACAAGCAACTGGCCATTTATGCGCTTATTGCCGGCGTGGTGCTGATAGCTATCTCGCCGCTGGTGCGCAAGCTGATGCACGATGTGAAGTAACTGCACAAAGCACTTGTAAAGGGCCCGCCAATTAGCGGGCCCTCTTGTTTTTAGATATTCGTTTAGAGGGGCTGTAATGGTTCTTAAAGAAGCCTATCAGTCTTTCTTCTTTGTAGAGATGCCGAATGGCAGGTACAGAGGGCAAGTGCCCATAACACTGGTGAGCGTAAACACCACAGCCAGCACACCAAGTATAGTGGCGGTCATGCCGGAGATCTGATGCGTGAAGTAGAGTACGGCAATGACAACCGCTACGAGGATGCGGATTGCTTTGTCGGCGAGGCCCATGTTCTTTTTCATTGTATCGGTATTTTGAGGTTAATGATCAATTTCAACACAAATGTCGCAACACGGGATCTGCCGGACGGTAACTAAAGTTACATTTCCGTCATGAGCCTAATCTGATTGCGGTAGAGGTTCACCTTCTTTTCCTGTTCCAGTTTCTTCAGCAGCCGCGATATGACGACACGCGATGTGGCAAGGTCCATTGCTATCTGTTCGTGTGAGACATTGAGCAAGGGCGAGCCTGTGGCACGTGAACGGTCGCGCAGGTAATTGACCAGACGTTCATCGAGCTTCTGAAAGGCTATCTGATCAATAGTCACGAGCAGTTCACGGAAACGATCGCGGATGGTCTTCATCACAAACGATTTCCAACCGGCATACTGTGCGTAGAGGTCGTCGGCTACATCGACGGGCACCACCATAAGCTGCACGGTATCTTCGGCAATAGCCATGATCTCGCTGGGTGACCGCTGCATATAACTGGTAACAGTCATGGCGCAAGACTCGGCAGAATTCACATAATACAGCAACAGCTCGTGGCCATCATCGTCCTGACGCACTACCTTGATGAGGCCGGACAGTACAATGGGTACAACCCTTATAACATCGCCCACTTTGAGGATGGTGGTTCCTGCAGGCACTTCCACAATAGAAGCCTTTTCCTGCAGTTGGTTGATGAGGTCACGATCGAAAGTGTTCCTGAAAATGCTGTTCAGATCCATGTATTAAAGATACACATCTGCAACACATTCTTAAGGAGAATATATTTTCACGGAAACTTGTCGACGCTCAGCTAGCAACTGAAATGTCAGTTACATGGCCCAGTCTTCTTCCCAAGCGCTTTTGTAGGCGTTGTGTGTTTCGGCATATGCGATCATCTCGGCATAGAACGGGTGCTGCGACAGCGTGGCACTATCGCCAACTACTATCAGCTTTTTACGGGCACGGGTCATGGCTACATTCATTCGGCGGGTATCGGCCAGGAAGCCTATCTCGCCGTCGCTGTTGCTACGCGCCAGGCTGATGCAAACAATGTCGCGTTCCTGCCCCTGAAAGCTATCTATGGTGTTTACAGAGATAGCATGCAGATAAGGTTGCAGCGTGGTGGCGTGCTCCAGTTGTTCCTTTAGCACGGCTATCTGTCCGCGATAGGGCGAGATGATTGCAATGGTGGGGAAGTTGGCTACTGTGTGGCTGGTGGCGAGATCCTGCACCAGGCGGGTGAGGTGTTTGAACAACAATGCGGCTTCCTCGGGATTTGAAATGCTGGTGGTGTCGGCCTTTTCGTCGAAGCCACAACCGGCAGTGTCTATGTAGGTGAAAGCGAGTTCGTGCCCGGTGAGCAGATGGTCGGCAACAGACGGATGCGCTGTGAGCCGGTTGTCATAGAACATTCGGGAAGAGAAGCCCATGATCACCTTGTGCAT
>JBIKSN010000248.1:0-4806 GCA_044348585.1 Flavipsychrobacter sp. | reverse complement strand
GGCGTAAGCCGCACCAGTTTGGGCGGGGTGATGTCCTTTTTGCCGCCTGTGGGTGCCGAGATGTTGGCACAACCTGCCAGCAGGCTGAACAACACCACTAATATAGCAAAATGACTACCTCTCATCAGAGGGCCAAAAATACACTATTCCCTGTCAGTAAACTGCAATGAACGCCAAAAATGAACGCTACCTGCCTCCCTGAGGACGCCCGGGTGCTGGAGTGGACTCCCTATGCGGAACTGACTCCCGTGGTTGCTGCGGCCTTGCCGGTGGGCGTACAGGCTGGCGTGGCGTCGTGGCCGGTTTTGCCGGCGCCGCAGGAGCTTGTCTGGGCTTCGGTTCCGGAGTGACGTCCTGCTTCACGTGGCGAGACACGTCCCATTCGTAGGGATTCTCGGATCGTTTTGTCGGCTTTTGCGGCTCGGCTACCTGATTGATGTTGGTACCCGGCGTCACAGCATTGTCCTTCTTCTCTTCGTTCACCTTAGCCCTGAACGGCGGCAGATTTCCCGCGCCGGAACCCACTTCCATAGGTGTGCGCAGCGGTTTGGGTGCCACAGAGAACTCAGTCGGAGCGGTCTCCCTTGGATTCACCCGCGCCATCTGCCTTATCTCGGCCGGACGGAACATCCGTACCTCGTCATTATGAATGCGGGTCACTTGATTCTTTGAGTTACGCACTTTGAACACCTGTACCGGATTGCCTGTCACCTGGCGCACCTGTGACGCATGAGGGCCGGTGTGGTACACTACCCCACCATGTTCAAAGGTATTTCCTATGATACGGGTATTTTTGATATTCTTTTTATTGTCGCGCGGACCGCTCCAGTATGGATAATAATGATCGCTGTAAATGTAGCGCGGAGGTATGAAGACCCACCAGTCTCCCGGGCACCTGTATGAAGTGAGTGACATGCCATCCTTGTAGTCAGGCCCCAAAGGTGCCCAGCCATAGAACGACTCACCTACTCTCCAGCTTACCCATGCCGGCCCCCAGTAGTTGCCCGGAATCCACAGCCAACCATAATAAGCGTCATACGTCCAGCGTCCATAATGGAAACAAGCCCAACCCCACGGATATTCTGACACCCATGTGTTGCCGAATTCCGTCATAACCCAATGTCCGTTTGTATAATACGGGCGGAAGGATGCGTCCTCTGCCGGCGACCATACATATCCATATTCAGGATCCTGTATCCACTGACCGTATGGCGCCAACCCCTGATAAAAATCATCATAAGAGAGGTAGTCATCATCATACTGCGCCCGACAATCCACTGAAGGCAAGGCAAGTATCAGCAGGAAAAATAGAAATTTCTTAAAACCGTCGACTACCGACACAAAACGAGATTTCCGGGAAAGCATCATAACAGGCATGTAGTAAGTAATGCTACCCGTTGCAGGCAGCTTGTAAACGCGGTAAAGATAACGCTAATACATGTAAGTAGAAGGCGTGTTATGTTGAAAAAAAGAGGAAAGTGCGCCGGTTTATTCTTGAAATTATCACATCATGCTGTTATCTTTGCCACACTTAAATTAACAACAATGCCAAAAAAGATCAAACCGACCGGAAAGCAGAAGTCGATGTTTTTCCTGCATTTTGTAATATTTGCTATCGGAACAGTATTGTCCGTTATGTTTTACGACAAAGGTGTGAAAGGTTGGGCATATCCTTGGCACGCATGGACGATCGCCGCATGGGGTCTGTGTTTGCTGGGTCACGCATGTATCGTTTATGCGAGCATCGAAGATCCCGGGTATGACACTTACCGTCAGCAGCAGGGCAAACAATAATACGTTTCCAACGACATTTACAGCGTTGGGATCCCAGAAAGGTTCTGCAATAAGCTTCCACAGCGAAGTTGTCTGCATGTTCAGCCTCTTTTACTAACGGATCCCCGAAATATAATATTTACCAGTCCCCGAATCTTCGGGGACATTTTTTTCATATTTTATTTCAATGTTTATGAAATCTTATGAAAAATACTGTAAATTGTGAGTAATTAACTTTCGGCAATATTTTTTAACTTCTAAAATTATAAGTAGATGGACACTTCAAAAATGATCAAAGCATACTGCCTCAAGACCAAGGAAAAAAACGTTCCAATGCAGGATGCAGTTATCACACGCACTGCCCGCGGTGGTTACATGGCAGCCGGCAACGATGGCAAAGGCAATAAAATGGCAGCAATATTGAACGAAGCAAAAGCACTTCAGGCCATTAAGGACGGAGTAGCAACTAAAGGATTCTAAACTACTAAAAAGATTATACGTCTTGCCCCGGTCTGCATAAGGGTATGCAGACCGGGGTATTATTTTTCCGACCGGCCCGCACCACATTTTCACACTCCTCTTGGTGCAGACTTTCTTATTTTTGAACAAATACCATCCCGATATTATGCGCACATTACTTGTCGCCCTGCTTTTGCTCCATGCTTTCTCCTCGCTGCTGGCCCAATCGGCTTCCGACAGTGTAGTGGCATGGAATAAATGGTGCGCAAAAAAAGACACCCTTCTGCTTTTCTATGGCGCCAACAACACCATTCAGGTCTACTGTAAAGGCATGAAGCCAAACGAATTCAAGTTGAAGTCGCTGGATAAGAATCTCCGCATCGGTTCGCCTGAAATAACCAGCGATACCGTTGCTGTACTGGCAATGCCTTACAAAGGGAAGGATCCCTTGCTGAAACTGGCCGTCCTCAACAGTAAAACTTCAAAGGTGATGCGTACACTCGCTTTCGCAGCCGACAGCATACCTAAACCGGCTGCAAAACTTGGAAACATCAACAACCCCGAATCTTTCAAGAAGACCATACTCAGCCAATCAAAACTCAGAGTGTATTTTCCCAACTCCCTATATAGCTACCCCTATACCGTGAAACAATACGTATTCAAAACACACAACCCCAAGGGGCCTGTGTCAATTCCTGTCAATTCATTCTTCCTGAATACGCCCGTACTGCGCGAGATAGCTGAAACTCCGGATGGAAACATCATTGAATTCACGGAGATCCAGGCTACCTGCCCGGAGTGTGCTACACGCTCGCTCGATGACCTCAGGATAAAAATAAAAGTGGCGTCGTTAGACACCACTCATATCATTCGTGTTCCCGCCAAATAACCGGCGAAAGAACTATTTCTTTTTGAACAAACCTTTCAGGCCTTCTTTGGCCTTTTCGGCTGCATCTTTAACGGCTTCTTCAGGCTTCTTGTTGCTCTCGCCGGTCAATTGTTTCTTTATCTCCTCCTTGGTCTCTGTTACCACCTGCTGTTTGATCGCCTTCACCGTGTCCTTAACAACCGTCTTCACGCTATCCACTTTCTTCTCTATAGCCTTTTTGATCTCCTCTTTGATGTTGTTCACCGCGTTGCCGGCCACATTCTTCAGGTCTGTCTCCACTTTAGGCTTGGTAGTAGTTCCCGTGATGTTCACCGCGAAATTGATCTTGTCGCCCAGTGTTATAGGTATTCCTTTACTGGCTGCTTGGCTCACAAGGTTGTTCACCATGGTGTTGCCCGCACTGCCCAGCAGCGCCCTTGGCACCACCACATTGGCACCGTACTTCAGCGTCTGGTCAAAACCATGACTACCTGCTATCTCAGCCTCAATGTCGTTGCCCAGCTTCATCTTATATGGCTCCACTGTTACCCTTCCGTCCTGGAACGAAAAGAACAGTTTCATATCCTTCAGCGTGATACTGCGGAACTGTGTCAGTTTAAGTTTCTCTGCAATTTGCTCTGTAACAGGGAAGCCACTCAGCAGCCCGCCCAGCAGCATCAGGTCGCCCTTGCCGCTCAGTGTGTTCATTAATGGGCTCATATCAGGTCCCAGTTTACCGTTGACTGTCAGATTGGTATTCACCTTGCCCGACATATATTTGGCAGCAGGCATCATTTTCTGCACGGTCTCAAAACTATTGAACGTCTTCTGAATGTCCACACTCTGCACGCTGTAGCTGAAAGCAATGTCAGGATTCTTCTTATCAACCTTGGTAGAGTACGACCCACTCATTTTCAACGTACCGTCAAAACCCTTTCCTGCTAAGTCATTCAGCATCACGGTCTCGTTGCGTATCGCCATGCCACCGCTCACATTGGTCAGTACTATGTTGTCATACTTCAAGGTACCTACCGTCACTTTCAACTCCACGTCCAGGTTGTTGGGCACCACAAACGGATCTGTAGCCGGCGCGGCAGCCGGTGTAGCGGTAGTGGTGGGTGTTGTACCCATAAACTTGTTCACGTCAACCTGGTCTGCTACGAAACTGAGCGTACCCGACAGAGCCTGATTGCTCATGTAGTATCCGAGAAGATTATCTACACTGCCGCTACCGCTGAAATTGGTTTTCAGGTATTGACCACGCAGATCAGCAACTGTCACATTCTTCGGATTGAAGGTAAGCAACAGACTGTTGATCGCCACACCATCAGGATAGTCTTTTGACGAATAAGAAAGGTTCTTGATGCCTATTGTACCGGCCGCGTCAATCTTATCAAACTGTTTTTTCTGCGCCTGCGCCATAGAGCCTTTTACAGACACATCTGCACTCACCTCTCCTGCCATCTTGGTACCCGCTTCCAGCGATACAAACTGGCTCATCCTCGACAGGTCCACATGTCCTTTAGCAGCAGCATCTATCCACTGATCGGTCATTGGGTTGCGCAACAACATCCTCAGGTCAAATGGCTCTGCACCCAACTCCACATGGCATTTTTCCAGGTTCACTACTGTGTGGTCGGTAATACCGTCAGGATTCACCACCTTCAGCTTCACTTGTATGTTAGACACTTTTTGCGGCAATGCTG
>JBIKSN010000136.1:0-8115 GCA_044348585.1 Flavipsychrobacter sp. | reverse complement strand
TAGCATTGTACTTTCCTTTCACAAAACCACTCAGGGCCAGCTTACCCGTCGTCTTAATGTCTTTGAAATCCGCAGTATAGATACCCGGCACCAAAGAAAGGATGTCTTTAAAGTCGTTAGACGGAGTACCGAACTGAATATCCATCACCATATTGGTGGTATCTGGCATCTGCACAAAACCCTTTGTGTACAGCTTCAATCCGTTCAGCTGTATCTTCTCCGTATTGAAAGTGTATTTGCTTGCCTTGTTATCTATCTGCAGATCAAGGTCTATAGCGGTCTTCACCTTATTCAGATAAGGTACTCCACCGTAAATGAACGAGAGTGCGTCAGCTGTAGTTTTTGTAGAGAGCGTAAATGCGTCACTGGTGAAGTCGCCCGAGCCGCTGTGATTCAGATTCCTGATCACCGCCTTCATTTTGCCCTGCCTGTCGTCATACTCTATATAGGTACGCTCTATAGAGTATTTACGCAGCTTCATGGCAAATGGCGCGCTTTCTTCCTTCGGCGCTGTTTCAGGCGATGGCTTTGTAATATCCCAGTTTGCCTTGCCGTTTTCCAGCACTATCGCGTGGATTCTTGCGGTGCTCAAACCGACATTCAATATCTCGTATTGCCCGTTGATCGCCTTCATCAGATCAACCGCCACGTCTATATTATCAGCAGCTATAAGGGTGTCGTTCTTAAAGTCATCGCGCCCGATAACTGATACACCCGATATTCCTACCGACAAACGTGGAAAACTACGGAGTATGGAAATGTCCACATCCTTGAAATCAACGGTGGCGTTCAGGTTATCATTGGCGGCCTTTTTCACCATCACCAGTATCTTGTCTTTAAAAAACACAGGGATAGCGATAGCCGTTGCAAGCAAAAGCCCTATCAGAATAGCAACACCAATAAAGACGCGCTTTACGATCTTCATAATAAAAGGTTGTTTAGATGGTAAAAATAATACTAATAGCAGGATAAAAACGGACTTAACGAAGAATTATAAATTCCCTCCGTCCCTACCTTATCAACGTCACATCGCCTTTGTGGCGTTCCTGCGTGCCGGTGAGACACATACCCTCAAAGAAGTAAAAATAGGTACCGGGTTCACAAGGCACCTGTTGCTGAGTACCATCCCAATACTCGTCGGGATTATAACTCATGAACACCACCTGCCCCCAACGGTTATAAACCACCAGCTTATAATTCAACAGGTTTCCCGGAGAGAACACCCTGAATCCATCGTTCTTCCCATCGCTATTGGGTGTGAACGCGTTCGGGTAAACAAAGGTGCAGCACGACTGGATGTTCTTATAGGTTATATTGACCGAGTCGGCACATCCATATTCGGTTATTGCCTTTACAGTGAACTGCCCTGACCTGGTGAGCCTTGTGAATGGTCGGCCGTCCGCAGTTTCTATCACCCTGTCTTCAGGTGTCCAAATATACTTGGCACCACCACTTGCCTCAAGAAAAAGGGTATCGCCATAACAGATCGTACCCGGATTTGTCAGCACCTGTGGCAACGGCAACGGATGCACGATCACTTTCACCGTGTCCTTCTGCGATGTACATGCCTTGTATTGCTCGGTGAAATACCATTCTCTGATTCCTGCTTCGCCGGTTGAGATCACAGGTGCCGATGCTAGTACATTATTCCCGGCATCGTACCACGTAACCACCGAAGCAGTGCCGTACACCGGTACCGACAACGGCCTCACCGAGTCCCGCTGGCACAACTCCACGACACTACTCGCCTGCGGCAGTACGCCGCTATCCACCACCGAAAAATTTGAGGATACAGTACACAGCGGACTGCTGGCTGCGACAATGGTATAATTGCCCACCGGCAGACTGTCAATGATCATGCCTGTCGTGTCTGTATAAGTGGCAATTGTTTTCGTGCCCGCAAGTATGGTAACGATCCTTGGCAAATAGCCATAGGCCAGCTCATACTGCATCTTTGCCAGATGCACACAACGCGTAGGGTCTATCTCCGTCACGCCCACTGTCGGATAGGGGGTAACGTTAATGGTATAAGCAATGGTCTGCCGGTTCGCTATGGGGCAATGGTCGTTCTTCACGTCAAGAAAGAATGTGTAAGCGCCGGGCTTCAATGTGTCAGTGCCGTTCCAGGTAAATTGGATGATAGGCCTCGGAGTGTTGTTGGCTGCTATTGCCAGCACCGCTCCTGCCGGAACATTTCGCTGAGTAATGATCGTAGTATCCTTATCCGGATTGCTCACTGAAATACCAAACGCTACGCTTGGTGTTCCCACGCAGATGTTCACTACATTTTTACCGGTTATCGCTCCACCCACCACATTCATCACTTTCAGTGTTGGCGGTGTTCCTTCACAGTCAGGTGATATTATAAAGGTCATTTCTCGTTGACTGGTACCCACCAGCACACCCTTGCGATACTCATATACCTTGTACACCACCAGCGCACTTTGTGATATTGAGGGCGAGAATGTCAACTGGCCATTCAACCGGCTGAATGTGAACCCGCCCGCCGACGTCACAATCGGCACCTCCGCGGTATATGGCGATATATATGCCACACCCGGCGATTCAGGAAGCGTATTGGGGTTACCATCAAGTGCGGGAACGAGCTCAAATGCCAGTGAGTCTGCCGCAGTATCAACCGCACCAAGACCAAACTGCTGGTCATCCAGCATGCAATAAAACGGAGTCGGGATGGAAGTATAGTCGGGCGATGAGTTGGGGCCGGCAAGGCTATTCAGCGTTGCCTCCAGGTAGGTCTTGGTTGAACCGGCATTCTGAATGTTGGAAATGTTGTTGCTCCTTCCGGCCAATCCGCCGCTACCCAGTGTGCCCACAAACACAAATCGCCAATTGGCCGATGCCGCAGGCAATTCCACCGTATCGCGGTAAACAAACTTCTTAACTCCCGGCAATGTACCCGACTTACAGGTAGTGTTGTTCAGTTCCTTCGGGCATACCGGCGATACCTCCACCCCTTCGGTGGGTGCTACCACAGGCAGTGACACCATTTTCCAGAAAGAGGCTCCGTTATAAATGTAGATCTGCGGTGTTGCCGAAGGTAAAGACGCGGAAACGGTAGACGCACAGTCCCCGAAAAGGGTCATGGTCAGCACATACTTGTTACCAGAAATGTGTTTGTAGAGCAGGTCTCCTGCAAAAATATGGCTCGCATATAGGTTACTTGAACCCAGCGCAAACAAAAGACCTAATAAATAGCGAAAAACCAACCTATTTAACCTCATAAATTCTAACAAGTTGCGGAAAAAACAACTACTCAACTTCGCAAAGAGCAAAGTTGAGGCATTTATCTTGGATAGCAAAAAATCTAATGACACATATATGTCAATTTCTACTCACACCCGCGCTATCACCATATAAGACGAAAAATGAGCGCCGATCCTTTGAAATTCCCGCATACATTTCATTGATATATCCATTACTGCCCGTCCCGAGAGCGATTATTACCCTATTTTTACAACCAAATTTTTATCCGGATGGACCTGGAATTCAATAAGAATGAAGACGCGATGAAACTCGCAGTCAGCGAAATGAAACGCCGCCATGGCATTATCAGCCTCGGCGGTGGAAAAAAAGCCATCGAGAAAGCGCGCGAAAAGGGGAAAATGACACCTCGCGAGCGCATTCAATACCTGATAGACAAAGACAGCTCGTTCACTGAAATAGGTGCCTTTACCGGCTATGAGATGTATGCCGAACATGGCGGCTGCCCTGCCGGCGGAACGGTAGCAGGCCTCGGTTATGTTTGCGGTCGCATGTGTGTTATCGTTGCCAACGATAACACAGTCAAAGCCGGTGCTTGGTTCCCCATCACTGGCAAGAAAAACCTGCGCATGCAGGAGATAGCAATGGAAAATCACCTGCCTGTCATCTACATCGTAGACAGTGCCGGCGTTTACCTGCCTATGCAGGACGAGATATTCCCGGACAAAGAACACTTCGGTCGCATTTTCCGTAACAACGCCCAGATGAGCGCGCAGGGTATCACCCAGATCGCGGCTGTGATGGGTAGCTGCGTGGCAGGCGGTGCCTACCTCCCCATCATGAGCGACGAAACGCTGATGGTAGAAGGCAATGGCTCTATCTTCCTGGCTGGACCATACCTCGTAAAAGCCGCTATCGGCGAAGACGCGGATCAGCAGGCACTGGGAGGTGCTAAAATGCACACTGAGGTTAGCGGCATCGCCGACTACAAATTCGATACTGAAAAAGAATGCCTCGATCAGGTGCGCCGTATCATAGACAAAATGGGCGACCAGCCCCGCCGCGGCTATGACCGTGTGAAACCGGCAGCACCCTCCAAAGATCCGAACGAGATATACGGATTGGTCTCTGTGCAGAATAACAAACAATATGATGTAGTCGACTTGATCAAATGCATCGTGGACCGTTCTGAATTTGACCAGTTCAAAGAAGACTACGGCAAGACCATCGTGTGCGGATATGCCCGCATTGATGGATGGGCGGTAGGAATAGTAGCCAACCAGCGCAAGATCGTTAAGAGTGGCAAGGGAGAAATGCAAATGGGCGGCGTTATCTACAACGACAGTGCCGACAAGGCTGCACGCTTCATCATGAACTGCAACCAGAAGAAAATACCACTGGTATTCCTTCAGGATGTTACCGGCTTCATGGTGGGTAGCCGCAGCGAGCAGAGCGGCATCATTAAAGACGGTGCCAAACTGGTGAACGCGGTTGCCAACTCTGTGGTGCCCAAGATCACGATCGTCATTGGCAACTCCTATGGTGCCGGCAACTATGCCATGTGCGGCAAGGCCTACGACCCGCGCTTCATATACGCATGGCCCAATGCCAAGATAGCAGTGATGGGTGGCGAGCAGGCAGCTAAAACGCTCTTGCAGATCCAGGTAGCTTCGCTCAAGGCAAAAGGAGAAGTGATCGATCCTGAAAAAGAAAAGGCAATGCTCAATGAGATCATGGCAAAATACGACAGCCAGACCTCGGCATATTACGCGGCAGCCCGTCTTTGGGTCGATGAGATCATCGATCCGGGAGAGACCCGAAAGGTGATATCAGAAGGCATCAACGCGGCCAACCACTCGCAGGAAGAGCGCGAATTCAAGGTGGGCGTGTTCCAGGTATAATTCTCAAGGGGGGCGTACGGTCAGCCGTACGTCCCCCTTTCAATAACTATCGCGTTAAATAACATTCCGTTGGCGCAATGTTGTTTTCACCATCCTTACATTTGACGCATTGTGGAAAAGTAATGAGTGTAATCCCGCTCATTTTCTTGATTTTTGTATTGAACAGTAGCTATGCAGCAGAAAATTAAAGACATTATTCAGGCGTCCATCAGCACCAAGCAACGCATTTTGCAGGATGAGACACTGATGAATACCATACAGCAGGTCACCGAAGTGATGATAAAGGCGTTTGCCAACGGCAATAAAGTGCTGTTTTGCGGCAACGGTGGCAGCGCCGCCGATGCGCAACATCTCGCCGCCGAATTCAGCGGTCGTTTTTATTCCGACCGAGACCCGCTCCCTTCAGAGGCGCTTCACTGCAACTCTTCCTACATGACCGCCGTTGCCAACGATTACGGCTACGAGGTGGTCTATAGCAGGATAGTAAAGGGCACCGGCCGCCCGGGAGATGTTCTGGTGGGCCTAAGCACCTCAGGCAATTCTGTTAATATTATCAAGGCCATGGAGGTCGCTAAAGAAATTGGTATGATTAATGTAGTATTCTCAGGAGAGACGGGTGGAAAGCTCAGATCGATGTGCGACTATTTGATCAACGTACCAAGTACAGATACTCCGAGAATTCAGGAATCACACATCACAATAGGACACATCATCTGCGAGCTGGTGGAATCGGGATTATTCAATAAATGAGCATTAAGATGAACCTCACAGAACAGAAACCGGAAGTAAACAAAGACTGGACATTATTTCTCGACCGCGACGGAGTGATCAACATAGAATCAGTAGGTTCCTACGTCACATCATGGGATGAATTCACTTTTCACGACGGGGCACAGGATGCGTTGCGCACCCTCAACAACATTTTTGGTACCATCGTTGTGGTGTCCAACCAGCGTGGTGTAGGTCGTGGCATTATGACCATGGATGCGCTCCGCGAGATCAGTAATAATATGAAGTCCTCGGTTGCAGAAAATGGAGGCCGCATAGATAAGGTGTACAATTGTATTGCCACCAGCGACGATGACCACAACCGCAAACCGAACACGGGCATGGGTCTTCAGGCGCAGGAAGACTTCCCCGCCATCGACTTCAAACGCAGCATTATGGTGGGCAACAGCATTAGCGATATGGAATTCGGCAAGAAACTGTCCATGCATACCGTGTTCCTCACCACCAAGCACGAACCATTTGCATTACCGCACGATCTTATCGACGAACAATACGACTCCCTCCTCTCATGGGCACGCAGCATGGTACCCGCCGAAATGGTAGGATAAACAACATAGAAAAAGAGCAGGCCGGAAGCCTGCTCTTTTATCATTCCTTAATATCGTATTCTTTGATCTTTCTGTAAAGTGTCCGCTCCGATATCCCCAATTCAGCGGCAGCATCACGGCGGCGGCTCTTGTGCTTTTTCAGCGCCTTGGTGATGTACTCTTTCTCCCTGTCCGCCAGGTACAATGTCTCTTCAACATCTTCATGGCGGGCATTTGGCTCCAGCAAGATAGGCGTATTCACTACATTAAATGTATTGGATGACACGCCATGGTCTATGTCTTTGTATACAGGAACCAGATTTGCATTCGCCGCAGGATCCGCAGGAGTATATCCCTGATGATGGGCTACGTCAAATATCATCTGCTTCAGGTCATTCATATCCTTCTTCAGATCGAATATCAGCTTGTACAGAATATCCCGTTCAGTGTTGAACTCAGACGCCGAAACAGTTGCAGCGCCTCCAGCCGGAGAAATAACCGCCAGGCTGCGCGACATAGTATTGTGCTGCGGCAGGAACCTTGACAAAGCCTCTGCGTTGATTTGTTTGTCCTGAGACAATACCGACACCTGCTCAGCAATGTTTTTCAGCTCACGAACATTGCCCGGCCACGGATAATTCACCAGCAGGTTCAACGCCGCGCTGTCCAACTGTACAGATTGGGTCTTGTATCGCTCCGCAAAATCAGACGCAAATTTCCTGAACAACAGTGGAATATCTTCTTTTCGGTCCCTCAAAGACGGCACCCTTATCGGCACTGTGCTTAATCTGTAATACAGATCTTCTCTGAAACGACCACCCTGAGCCGATTCCAGCAATTCCCTGTTGGTAGCCGCTATCACCCTTACATCTGTCTTCTGCACCTTTGATGAACCTACCCGAATGAACTCTCCGGTCTCCAGCACACGCAGCAAGCGCGCCTGTGTACCTAACGGCATCTCTCCTATCTCATCAAGAAAGATCGTACCACCATTCACCGTTTCAAAATATCCCTTCCTGCTATCTACCGCACCGGTGAACGAGCCCTTCTCGTGACCGAACAATTCACTGTCTATCGTGCCCTCCGGTATCGCACCACAGTTAACCGCAATAAATGAATTATGCTTGCGCTGAGACAATGCATGTATGATCATAGAGAACGCCTCCTTTCCCACTCCACTCTCACCGGCTATCAGTACCGAAAGGTCTGTTGCCGCCACTTGCACCGCTGTGTTCAGGGCATGGTTCAGTGACGGCGAATTGCCGATGATGCCAAACCTGTTCTTGATGCTCTGTATGTCCATGGTATGTGTTCTTATTTATTGTTTTATTCAGCCGTCATCTGTCCCAGCAAAGTTGCAGATGTCGCGCTGTGTATCTTCACACGCACATAGTCGCCCTTCTTCAGTTCGCGTTCGGTCTTAGGGAATACAACCACTTTGTTCTGCGAGTTCCGACCCACCCAGTCCATATCACTGCGCTTGCTTTCTCCCTCTATCAGCACCTCAAAGGTCTTACCTATGTCGGCGGTATAACTCTCTTTAGAAAGGTTGTTCTGCAGATTGATGATCTCTGTGAGCCTGCGTTTTTTCACATCTTCAGGGATATCATCAGTATAACGGCGTGCGGCCAACGTACCCGGGCGCTCGCTGTAAGAGAACATATACGCCATGTCAA